>CALWDR010000151.1 GCA_944376745.1 uncultured Lachnospiraceae bacterium | reverse complement strand
CTCCTTGGAACGCACCGTGTTCTCGTTCATTTTAAGCAGCCGGGCGATCTCATGACTCTTGTAGCCGCCAAACACATGCATGGCGATGATCAGACGTTCCTCATCCGCCAGCTCAAAGAACAGCTTCCGCACGAGAATGTGCTCCTCCATATCGCCGTGAAGCTCCGCCGGACGGTACTCCTCCGGCGCTCCGAGGCCATATGCCCTGCCTTCCTCCAGGGATACCGTTCTTCTTCCATATGCCTTGAGCTGGTCCTTGCACTTGTTGGAGAGGATGCAAAAGATCCAGCCGCGAAAAGCCTCGGCGGAGCGCAGCCTGCGGATGGACGCGAAGGCCGCCGTCACCGTCTCGCTGACTGCGTCCTCCGCATCCTGCGTATTTTTCAAGGTATACAGCGCAAAGCGGTACATATCTTCATACACTTCCTCGTACAGCTCTGCAAAGGCCTGGGCGTCTCCCCGCCTGGCAGCTTTTACCAGCTTCACATGATCTTCCATCCTCACACCTCGTCCGGCAGCCGTTGCGTTTTCCTCTGTCAGATAGGAAACGGCAAATTTATTTGTCGTTTCCTATAAATATAGTCTGTTCACATCCCGGTTTTGTTGCAGCCGATTTTGCAAATAACAGCACCATGATCCCTACGGATTGCTCCGCACTATGTACTCCTTGGTATCATTTTAACATATATCGCAGATTTCCTCCAATTTTTTCTCTGATCCCTGTAGTTTTTGCCGCTGAAATGGTAGTATATAGATGAAACCAGAAAGGAGGAGATGCCACCCATGGAAGATGAAAAGATCATCGAATTATTTTTCCGGCGTTCCGAGCAGGCCATCGGGGAGCTGGACGCAAAATACGGTTCTTTCTGCCACAGACTTTCCTACAACATCCTGAACGACCGGCAGGACGCGGAGGAATGCGTCAACGACGCGTATCTGGACGTCTGGAACGCGATTCCGCCCGCAAATCCCGATCCCCTGCCGGCCTACCTTGCCAGGATCGTCCGAAATCTCTCCCTGAAAGTCTATTACCGAAACAAGGCGGCCAAACGAAACAGCGGCTACGAGACCGCCATGGAGGAGCTGGAAAACTGTCTGGCGGCCCCGGACACCGTGGAGACCGAACTGGCGGCAAGGGAGCTGGCCCGTATCCTGGAGGGCTTCCTGGATACGCTGACGAAGGAAAACCGCGTCATCTTCATGCGCCGCTACTGGTTTTCCGACAGCTACCGGGATATTGCGGACCAGATGGGGCTTACCGAGAAGAACGTGTCCGTTCGGCTCACGCGCATCCGCCGGAGGATGAAGGACTATTTGACAGAAAGAGAGGTATATCTATGAGCGCTAAAAAGTTTTCTTATGTAAAATTTTCTGATGCCATGAGCGAGCTTGACGACAACTACATCACAGAAGCCATCCGCTACAAAAAGAAGACGGTAAAAAGCCGTATCATAAAATGGGGCGCCCTGGCGGCCTGCCTGTGTCTCCTTGTGTCGGGGAGCCTCCTGTACCGGGCGGAGCATCCGTACCCCATAAAAGAGCTGCCCCTTCCCTCCGGCTCCGGTTCCGCCTCGGAGATGGCGGAGGTCCCCCGCTGGGAGGATCTGGAGATCTATGCCCAATACAGTGAGCTCCTGCTGGATCAGGTGGAATACCAGGCCGGCAAGGGGGAGGTTCCCACAGAACGGCTGGGCGAAAACCTGGGCTCCGTCACCGCCAGAGGCTGGGACGAATATGCAGCTATCGCCGGCGAGGACGCCAACCGGTACCGCGGCGCCACGCTCTATGAGATTCAAAATATCTCCGTACAATGCGCCGTGGCCGTCCAGTACGAAGGGACAGAAACCTGCTACGCCGCGGTAAATTCCTCCTACCGCCCAAAGACCCTTGGGCAGTTTGTGGAGGATCTGGACCTTCAGAATACCCTGGTGGTCAACTGGGCCTCCCGGGACTACGAAAAGCCCTTAAGCGGCCATGCCTCCATCCGTTTTGAGGACATTGACATGGACAAAGTCTTTGACCTGCTGTTGTCCAATGCGTCCGCGGAAAATGAATATGACGACCTTGCATTTTCTGAGCCCGGGGAGCTTCTGGGCCTCTCCGTCAGCCTTCCTCTGCTGGGCTATGAGAACATCAGCATCAGCGTCCGGGAGGACGGGTATCTTGTCACCAACATCCTGTCCACCGGAAAAATGTTTCAGGTGGGCGAGGAGCATACCCAGGCCTTTGTGGATTATGTTTTAAAAGAATGCCAGGGATACGAGATCGTATATGTGTCCGATCCCGGCGGGGACGGCAGGCCGGAATAGGGAAGCCGTATCCGCTGCGCAGCCTCGGTACAGACTGTATGAGGAGGAATTACCGTTCAATTCCTTCTCATACAGCCACTGTCCCAGGGCCTGCGCCCTACACCTCCAGAAGCTCCAGAAGCTCCTCTCTGGTCAGGCTGCTCAGCTGGCCGGACTGGCTGCCGATCACCTGGTCGGCAAGGTCCCTCTTGGTCTCCTGCAGCTTCTCGATCTTCTCTTCGATGGTATTTTTGGCGATGAGCTTATAGACCGTCACCTTTCTGGTCTGTCCAATGCGGTGGGCCCGGTCCGTGGCCTGATTCTGCACCGCCTGGTTCCACCAGGGATCGTAGTGGATCACCATGTCCGCCCCTGTCAGGTTCAGGCCCACGCCGCCTGCTTTTAAGGAGATCAGAAATACCGGGACCTCCCCCTCGTTGAATTCCTTCACCAGGCTAAGACGCCTGTCCTTGGGAACGCTTCCCGTAATGGTATAATAGGCGATCCCCAGCTTCTCCAGCTCTCCCTTCAGAATATCCAGCATGGTGGTAAACTGGGAAAATACCAGCATCCGGTGGCCGCCGTCCATGGCGCTTTGGATCAGCTGCAGGCAGGCCTCCAGCTTGGCGGACTCGCCCCGGTAATTCTCGAAGCACAGGGAGGGATCACAGCAGATCTGGCGCAGTCTGGTCAGCTCCGCCAAAACCAGCATTTTATTTTTATTGAAATCCGCGTCATCCTGACGGGCAAGGCTCTCCCGCATATGCAGTACCTGGGCGTCATAAAGCTTCTGCTGCGTCCCCTCAAACCGCACATACCGGCTTTCCTCCAGCTTCTTTGGCAGATCCTTCAGCACATCCTCCTTCCGCCGGCGCAGGATGAAGGGGCCCACCATCTTTTGCAGCCGCCCAATGGCTGCCTCATCGCCATTTTTCACGATAGGCGTCTCCAGCTCCCGTTTAAATACCTCATAGCTGAACAAGAATCCCGGCATAAGGTAATCAAAAATGCTCCACAGCTCGCTTAAGCGGTTCTCGATGGGCGTACCGGTCAGCGCATAGCGGATACGGCTTCGCACCACCTTCACGGCCTTGGCCGCCGCAGTGGTATGGTTCTTGATATACTGGGCCTCATCGATGATCTCATAGAAAAAATCCTTCTCCTCATAGAGGGCAATGTCTCTCTTTAAAAGATCATAGGAGGTCACCAGCACATCCGCCTCCTGCCAGGCTGCAAGCTTCTCCTGCCGTTCCTCCTGGGTTCCCGTGATCAGAGAGACGGCAAGCTTTGGCGCGAACCGGGCAAGCTCCTCGCCCCAGTTGAACACCAGGGACGCCGGAGTCACCACCAGGGAGGTGCCGCCCCTGTCCTCCTCCCTGGCCGCCAGCAGCACGGCAATGACCTGTAGGGTCTTGCCAAGTCCCATGTCGTCGGCAAGGATCCCCCCAAACTGCCAGTTCTCCAGAGTACGCAACCATTTGTATCCGTTCTTCTGGTATTTCCGCATGACCCTGGAGAGACTCTCCGGCTCCTCAAAATCCGCGTCATTCACCGTCTTAAAGCCCTTGACCATCTCCCGGAAACGGCTGTCCCTGCTGCTGTAAACATCCTCGTGCTCCTCCAGCATCTTGTCCAGATACAGGGTACGGTACATGGGAAGCTTCATCTTCCCCTTTACCAGCTCTTTTGGCTTGATGTGAGTGGTATCCATCAGCTCCGTAAGCATATCCAGAGAGGAATCCTCAAGATTTACAAAGGAGCCGTCCTTTAAGCGGTAATATTTCTTCCTGGCGCGGTAGCTTGCAAGGATATCCAGCAGCTCGCTTTCGGGCACGTCCTCGGTGGAAATGGTAAGCTCCAGAAGGTCCGACGCCACAGAAACGCCCACGGACACCTTGACCCTTCGCACGGCGCGATATCCCATAAACCGCCTGGTACACCGCACCTCTCCCAGCTCCAGCAGCTTCTCCGTGCCGCTTTCCATCATCTGATAGATCAGCTCCTCCCTGCCGCCGCAGTGAAGCTCTCCCTGCTCCCAGTCAATCTCCGGCAGCCACTCCATAACCTGATCCAGGACCTCTTCCTCCCTGACCACATCCCGAAACGGCTCAAGGACTTCCTGCTCCCTGTTATGTATAAGTTCTATCTCCTTCTCCCCGTATCTTGCGCATATCCGGCAGGTAACATTCTGCTCCTCCGCATCCAGATAAAACACAAACCGCACATCCGGAAGCAGATGGGCCCAGAGCTTCTCCGGCTCTGTCTCCACAACCTGGGCAACCTCCTTAAGTCTGGGCAGAACCCGGTAGTAAAATTCAGACAGGTGGTTTCTTCCCACGCGAAATGAAAATGTGTCTCCCCTGACCAGCTCCGCCAATGGCTCGATCTCCTTTAAAAAGCCGCTTTCCACACGGCAAAAATAAGGAGCACTGATATAATAGGCGCTGTCTATTCCAACGTAAAGCTGCGGCAGCTTCCCGCTCACCTCAACGCCGTGGAACTCCTCCTCCCCCAGCTGCTCCGGCGCGATGCGCAGGGTCACCTCCGGGTTGCTCTCTCTGCATGTCAGGCTGCTTTTTTGCTTCGCCCCCTGGCTCCGCTCCTCATACTCCACAGAGTCCTCCCCCAGCACCTGATAAAATTCATCCAGGCGCCAGCCGAACAGCGACAGCTCGCCTCCCACGCTGCTTTTCCGGTAACCGCTGTAATAACGATTCTCCTGTATCCTCTTAAGAAGCGTCTCCTCTTCCCCCACGATCCGGTTGATAAATCGTATCCATACCTTACCCTTTTCTGTGAAATTCTCAAGGCTGTGATTGAGATGCGTACTGGTTCCATAGGTGACGGTAGCCGAATCCCTGACATTTTCGCAGAACTCGTCCAATTTTTTTACCACAAACAGCTTATGCTCCCCCACCTTGAAGGATACCGACAGTTCCCCGTCCTTCCGCAGCAGCCGGGGTACCAGCTGCAGGCTTTCCCTTCCGGAATCACCAGTGTCCGACGGCGCATGGGCCCTCTGTCCACGGTAAGCGCGAAACAGCAGTTGGGCGCTCCGGTCCGTGGCGTCCCCCACATTACGGGTATTCAGATACTCCTCCATCTCCCGCAGCAGCCCAGCCTTGTAAGGACAGTCCGTTTTGCGGGGATTCCATATATAGTAATCCCTCCGGCATTTGGGGCAGCCGCACTCAAAGCCTTTCACCTGGGTCCTGGAAAATACCAGACGCAGGCGGAATTCCTCTCTGCCGTTGCTGCCCGTGGCGTTGGCCTGTCCCAGGATCTCCCCGGTAGAGGAATCATAACCGGATATGATCTTCTGGAGCTTCACTCTGCCCTGGCGGAGCAGTTCTTCCCCCTCCTGATATGCCCGCTGGGGAATCTGTACCGAATCCCGGATCTTCGTTCCGTCATAATAATGATACTGTTCCATGGACTGAACGCTTCCCTGGGCATATTCCGCCTCAGGCGTATCCTCCTGGGACCAGGCCTCACCCAAAAGCTCATACTCTTCCTGACGGCGGGCTTCCTCCCTGCGGCGTTTCTCTTCCTCCTGGCGGCGCGCCTCCTCCCGGCAGCGTTTTTCTTCCTCTTGGCGACGCTTCCCCTCTTCCTGGCGCCGCTTCTCTTCCTCTTGACGGCGTTTCTCCTCTTCCTGGCGCCGCTTCTCTTCCTCCCGGCGGCGCTTCTCTTCCTCCTGGCGACGCTTCTCTTCCTCCCGGCGCCTCTTCTCTTCCTCCCGGTGCCTCTTCTCTTCCTCCTGGCGCCTCTTCTCTTCCCGGCGGCGGGCTTCCTCCTTTTTCTGCTGCCGCAGCTGCTCCCGGCGGGCCTCCTCCGCCAGACGCTTTTCATTCTCCTTCTGCTTCGCCTCTTCCTGCAGCCGTCTCTGTTCTTCCTTCTTCCTTGCCATCTCCGCCTTCCGCAGCTCCCGTGCCTGGCGGCGAGCCTCCCGCTCCTCCTCCATTGCTTTCTGGCGCTGCAGCTCTGCTTCTGCCGCTTTCTGACGCTGTAGCTCTGCTTCTGCTTCCGCAGCTTTCTGACACTGTTTTTGCTGCTGATCCCTAACTGCCGTCCCCGATGCTGCCCCCGCTGCCGCGCTTCCTCTTCTGATCGCCCTCTTTCCCCGGGTACTCTTCTCTTCCTCCTTGGAAAGCGCTTCCTCTCTCTGCTTCCATATTTCCAGAACCGTTTCCTCCGGAAGATTCCTGCGGGCCGCCTCTTCTCTTGCCTCAATGGCGTACAGCACCGCCGCCATATGCTCACAGTTTCTGCCCATTCTCGATACCGGACAGCTGCAGCTCATATTGCCCAGCCTGCCGTCCGCCAGCTTCACCATCACCGGGAAGCGCTCCCTGCCCAGTACCGCCGCGGTATATCCGCCGTTTACTTCTTCCAGGTCATCCACGCGTTTATTTAAAAAGAATGTTTTCCCTCTTTGCAGAGGAATATCGTCAAACACCCGTTTCCAGTCTTCCATTGTGATCGTTTCTCCTTGTTTTTCCGCTCTATCATATAAATAATAGGAACCGCTTCGCGAACCCTGTTATCTTGTATTCTATCACATATATAAAAGAAACAAAACTATTTTCTTGGGCATTATTATTTTTGAACAGGAACCTGTACCGTTGACAGGAGCTGCGGAATTGATTATGATATTCTGGAAAATATCTCCCGCGGCGGGCCGCTTCGCACAAGGCTGTCCCATGCGGCTCTGCCGCGGAAAAAAGCACAGACAGGAGGTTATCTATGTCCCACACATTCTTACATAACCCGGAAACCGCCGTCGTCTGCACCCGTCAGGGCAAAGTCCGCGGCTACCTGTACGACGGCATTTCTATCTTCAAAGGAATCCCTTATGGAACCGCCGCCCGCTTCCATGCGCCGGAGCCTGTAAAGCCCTGGGAGGGCGTGCTGGAAGCCACCAGCTACGGCTGCGTCTGCCCGCTTCTGGAAAAGGGGAAGCCCACAGGGGAGCTTGGCATCCCCCACCGTTACTGGGTGGAGGACGAGGACTGCCTGAACTTAAATCTGTGGACCCCGGCCTGTGACGGCGGAAAACGCCCCGTCATGGTATGGCTCCACGGCGGCGGCTTCGAGGCAGGCTCCTCCATCGAGCAGATCGCCTACGAGGGCGAAAATATGTGCCGCCTGGGACAGACCGTGGTCATTTCCATCAATCACCGGCTGAACATTCTGGGATACTTCGATCTGTCCTCCTTCGGAGAGGAATACGCCAACTCAGGAAACGCCGGCACGGACGATATCATCCTAGCTTTAAAATGGATTCGGGAAAATGCGGCGGCCTTCGGCGGCGACCCGGAGAATGTCACCCTGTTCGGCCAGTCCGGGGGCGGCGCGAAGATCACGACGCTGCTGCAGACGCCGGCAGCGGACGGCCTCTTTGCCAGAGGGATCAATATGAGCGGCGTAGTCGATCTGCTGCTGACAGACCAGACTGGCAGCGGGGAAGAGCTGGCCAAAGCGCTGATGCGAGAGCTGATGGTCACAGACGTCCGGGAATTGGAGACCGTCCCCTATGCCGCCCTTGCCGCCGCCTATCGGAAGGTCAAGCCCAGGCTTTTGGCTGCCGGAAGCTACGTGGGCTGCGCTCCCCACCCCAACGCCTTCTATCTGGGAAGCCCCAGCACCGCCGGCTTCCGTCCGCAGACCGCCAAGCTTCCTCTTATGGTGGGCACCGTATTCGGGGAATTCACCGCCTTCTCCCCTCTGCCCTGTGACCGCAGGACCATCTCGGAGGAGGAATCGATCCGGTTCCTGCAAAATATGATGGGCGCGGAGTATGCGGACCGCCTGGCCGCCCTTTTCCGGGAAGCCTATCCCGATCACAGACTGATCGACCTGGCGTCCCTGGATTTTGTTTTCCGCGGCGCGGCGTCCTCCTACATCCGGCAGCGCAGCGCCCTGAACGACTGCACCTACTCCTACCTGTTCGATCAGGAGCTGCCCTTAAACGGCGGCACCGTGCCATGGCACTGCGCCGACATTCCATTTTTCTTCCATAACACGGAGCTGATCCCCGTAACCCAGATCGAAGGGGTGACCGAAAGGCTGGAGCAGCAGATGTTCGATTCCGTCATGGCCTTCGCCAGGACCGGCAACCCGAACCACGCCTCTCTCCCCCACTGGCCGGCCAGCACGCCGGAAGCGGAATACACCATGCTCTTCCAGAGCGACAGCCATGTGGTGAAGAACCATGACCACGCGCTGCTCCCGCTCTATGCCAAGGTCATGACGCCGATCTTTTTGAAAAATATGGAGCGGGACAGCGACAAGATCCAGCATTAGATTTTGTCGCCCGCATAGAGCATGACCTATGGCCTTCACAGTTCTTTTTAAGCGCCGGGCAGCTTGCCAATCTCTGCCCGGCGCTTGACAAATATTGGGATACAGATTACTTTTCTACGAGTCTGTAGCATCTGTAAATTACATTCAAAATCTCTTCGTAAGCTATATTTTTTATCCCCAGATTTTTTAAATCAACCGGTTCTTTTTCTGCTTCATCCATAAATCGTTTCACATCTTCCCGGACAGCATCCGGAATCGTCAGCTTTACATTTTTATCCATATTGGCCGCCAGCCTGAAAACATCATTTTTATGCTTCTTTATATTTTACTTACATGGATTGGCGCAAGTCTGATATCAAATTCAGAAAGCGCATCCGGTTTACGGCTGAAAAGCTCTATCATGTAGGGAAACTGCGGTTGCGCAGGCTTCTCAAATCGATAAAACTGATTATCGCTTGTACCTTTCTTCACATGCTGATATCCGCCCTCTTCTACAAAATGGATAAAATCTTCGACAAAATTCCGATCCAATGCTTCAATCAGCAAAACCACGTCCAAATCTTTTGTTGCCCTGAAATCTACCCCGATTTTTCCGAGAATAATATCACAGGCCGTTCCGCCAATAAATACGTATTGTCCAGTATACTTACTAAAATGTTCTTTAAAAATTTCTACGCCTCGAACCATTCCATCCCCTCCATCAATTCATCGATTGCCATTTCTATTCTTTCATCCTTTTCATCAAGGCTTACAATTAATGTTATAGGGTCTACATATTCCTGTCTCGTCAACAGCCCCACATTGTACCTCATAAGCTGAAGTTCCGGGAATTTTTCTTCCAGAGCCTGCTCCCCGGCAACTATAACTTCGGCAAATTCTTTTTCCCGTGTACCTTCTACCGCGTATGTCTCCTGAGCAGGCTCCCCCAACATTGTTTGCTCTGCGAGGGCGTACACCCCTCCTTTAAATACCTTTATCTGTTTTGGAATATCTTTCACATAAATTGTTTTCCTGACCGGATTCTGTAAATAGGGTCTGCCCAGTTTATAATAATCCATTTTGCATATGCGTTTAAAGACCTTTTTTCTTCCTGTCTGCCCCGCAATTTCAACATCAACTAAACCAATCTGTTCCAACTCCCTCATACCGCGAAGCACAGTCATCACAGACACATGCAAACTGTCCGCTAGTTCTTCCGCCCCAAACGCATCTGCGCTCTGATACAACATATATAGATATAGCAGTTGTGTCGAAGGCGTAAATTTCTCATGTACTGCCGTGAAATTCGTCTGTTTTTGCCGTTTTCTTATGTGTAAAGCCATAAAAGGAAGATACATCTGCTGATCTACAGATATAAACGGAATTCTCTCCGCCAGCATTTTCTTGATTCTGTAGGGCGTACTATTCTCCATAAGTACCGCGACCTCTAATCCGGTTTTACTTTTTATATACTCCATTTGCATTTTTATTTTCTCTATCGTCATAACCTCTATGGGTTTTATCAATAAAAATGCAAAATCTAAAAACGTCACATAAAAAAAATCATAGCTTCCAGCTATTTGCAGACTCAACGCTTCCTTAGCATTCCATTTGCAAAAAGATACTTTCTCTCCTATGCTTTGTTTTAGGTAATGTAAAACATGATTCATAATCATCTGTATTCCTTTCCGTACCCCTGCGCTCCGCCAATAGCAATACTGTATGGAAATCCATCTTTTTATAATATAACATTTTATTGTTTTATTGTAAATAGAATGTTTTATTTTGTGTTTCATTAAAAATGTTAGACGCCCGCAAACCTTACACCTCCCCATCAAACAAAGAAAGCTGCTCCACCTCCATCTCGTACTCCGCCTCCGCCGGGGCTCTCCTTAACATGGCCTCTGCCGCCTGCCCGTCGAAGAGCCAGTCCCCCAGCTCCTCCTCCTTAAGCAGCAGGGGCATGCGCCCATGGACCCGCTGCAACGTCTCGTTTGCCTGGGTGGTGATCACCACAAACCGGTTCTCCCCCTCCTTCTGATCGTAGCAGCCGGCCAGATAGAGGGTGGGCCTTCCCGGCTGATAACACACGGCCTTCTCCCGGTTTTGGTTCCACTCGTAGAAATGGCGGGCCGGAAGTATGCACCTGCGGCGCCTTGCGCTTTCCCGGAAGGTCCTTTTCTCCAGAAGGGTCTCCGCCCTGGCATTGATGAGAAGCCCCTTCCCTCCATAGGGCGGAAAGCCCCAGCGCATGGCCTCCGCCGCCGCTTTGTCCTCCGCGCCAAGCAGAACCGGCGCAGGCCGGGAAGGATAAATGTCCCCCGTCCAATCGTCCCAGGAGAAGCCGCCGGTTCCCTCATCCCTCCACTGTTCTCTCTCCGCCCCGTCCGCGACTCGCCGGATGTCCTTCAACGCCAACTCCACGCCGTCCACGATCCGCCGGATGTCCTCCATCACGCCGTCGTCCACATAATACCGTCCGCACATAAGCTAGCTTCCCTGCCTCCTGTTTTTCCACAATATTTTCCACTCCTGCCGCTCCACATAATATAACAGCCGGAACAGATATCTCGTCTCCCCCAGCATTATATCACACTCAAACTCTATGGTGGGGATTCCGCAGTAAAATTTTTCCTCCTCGGTTATCACATGGATATCCGAGAGGGTGTGGAGCATCCCCTCCCGGTCCTGAAACTTGATCGTCTTTGGCAGTATCCTCCCGGTGCTGGTAAACCAGACGCCGCAGGCGACGGGCTCCTGACAGCCCCTGATCTCCCCGGCATCCGCCGGTCTTGCATTGATTCCGATTCCCATTCCCATAGCAAACGCTCCTATTCCTTCTAATCGATCCTGACATTTTCATAATCCACGCTCCGCTTCTCCCTGGACACGCCGCCGGAGAGGTGGTCGATGGGGCTGCCCAGGAAAACGGCCCGCTTCACCGCGTCTATGCCGTGGATCCTTCGGATTCCATCCATCGCCCGGTCAAGCTTCCCGAGCCGCTCATAGTCCGCAGCGTCAAACAGCTCCATCTGCCGCATGTCCGCCCCGTCGGAAATCCGGCTGGTATGAAGGCCCAGATGGCGGATGGACCTGCCGTCCCAGGCCTCCTCAAACAGCCGGCAGGCGTGGGCGTAAAGCTCCTCCGTGATGTCGGTGGGCTGCTTTAACACCCTCTGATGGCTGACATATCGGAAATCATAGCTCTTGATGCCCACCGCCAGCACCTGGGCCCGCACGCCATGCTCCCGCAGTCTGGCCCCCACAGTCTCCGCCAGGGCCAGCAGCACCAGCCTGGCGGTGGAGGCGTCAGCGACGTCAAAGGCGATGGTGGTGGAATTGCCGTAGCCCTTCTGGGGCGGCGGCTCAAACTCCACCACGGAGCAGTCCCGCCCGTTGGCAAAATTCCAGATGACCTCCCCGTGCTTCTTCAAAACGCTTCTAAGAATCGCCGGGTCCGTGGCCGCCAGTTCCCCGATGGTGGTGATTCCCAGATTCCGAAGCTTTCCTGCGGTGGCCCTGCCCACAAAAAATAAGTCCGATACCGGAAGCGGCCACAGCTTCCCCGGAATCTCCTCCGGAAACATAGTATGCACCAGATCCGGCTTCTTCAATTCCCCGGCCATTTTTGCCAGAAGCTTGTTGGGAGCCACACCGACATTTACGGTAAAGCCCAGCTCCTCCCGAATCCGGTCCTTGAGCTCCTCTGCCGCTTCCACCGGATGCTTTCCAAGCCTCCCTATGGCGCCCGTCATGTCCATGAACGCCTCGTCAATGCTGTACTGCTCCACGTCAGGGGTATACTCCCGCAAAATCTGTATGAAAGCCCGGGAGCATTTCTCATACAGGCCATAATTGGGCGGCACCAGATAAAGCGACGGGCAACGCTTCCTGGCCTCCGCCGCCGTCATGCCCGTCTCTATCCCATACCGCTTGGCCGGCAGGCTCTTTGCCAGAATGATCCCGTGCCGGGCCGCCGCGTCCCCCGCCACCGCCGAGGGGATTTCCCTCAGATCCAGCCTTCCCCCCAGATGGTGCAGGCGGTAGGTCGCCTCCCAGGACAGGAACGCGCTGTTCACATCCACATGAAATACCAGCATCCCGACGCACACTCCTCTCTCACAAAAATCGTCTCTCCTCTGTAATCAAGTATTATATGCGAATGTACGTTCGTTTACAACCGGTAATTCCTTCCTTTTCCGCTATCTTTCCTCCCTGGGCGCGCTTACTGTTCCTGGGGTGGGGAAATATTCAACCAGTGACAGTTTTTGCCTGGAGGACGCCCCTGGATGGCGCATTTGTTAACGCAGACGCGCTTCCGGCAGCCCGGTCAGCTCGCCTGCTCTGCCTCCGCCAGCAGTCCGGTCAGCTCCCCGTGGTACACAATGTGAAGCTCATGGAGGGCCCGGGTGATGGCCACATACAGAAGCTTGGCGTCCCCCTGGCTCTCCGCATAGGCCTTCCGGTCCGGGTTCCACAAAATCACGCAGTCGAATTCCAGGCCCTTGGTCAGATAGATGGGCAGCACCATCACGCCCTGCCGAAAATCCAAAGTCCCGCCGGACTCCTCCGCTTCCCCAAACGACGTACCGTCAGAACTTTTCTCGGACGGCGTGCCGTCAGTACCTTCCCCGGACAGCGTGCCGTCAGTACCTTCCCCGGACAGCGTGCCGTCAGTACCTTTCTCGGACGCAGCTTCAGACTCCTCCTGAAAAACGCCTCTGGCCGCAAGCTCCCCCCTGGCTGCCTCCGCCTCCGCCTGATCCCGGCAGATGACGGCGATGGTTTCGTATCCCCGGCCTTTGATCTCCCCGATCAGCACCGCCGTCTTCTCCGCCATTTCCCGGGGCGATACCCTATAGAACTCCACCGGGACGCCGTGGCGGATCACCGGCTGGATCTTATATTTTCCAAAGGAGGCCCGCTCCAGCACCCGGCCTGCCACCTCCGAGATCTCGATGGTATTCCGGTAGCTCTTGGCCAGGACGTGAAACCCCGTGCGCTCTCCCGCAAAAACGCCCTCCGTCAGCGCCTCCCAGTCGTTCATCCCCGTCTCGAAATGGATATTCTGGGACACATCCCCCATAATGGTAAAATAGCACCCATGCAGCACCTGCTTCATCACATAGTACACCGCCGCCCCGAAATCCTGTGCCTCGTCAATGATGATCTGTCCATACTCCTCATGAAATTCCTTCTCCGTCATCCGCTTCTGGATCAGGGCCAGCGCCGCCAGATCATAGACGTCAAACTGTCCCCTGGAGGTATGGGCCAGCACGGACTCCACCAGGATTCCCTGCTCCTCCCCGTACTCCATCAGAAATCCACGGTACAGCCCCACCAGATTCTTAAGCTCCGGTCCCTGGCAGAAATACCCCCGGTACTCCTTCTGCTTCTCCCTGCAAAAATCCTTATTGTCCTCCGGCACCAGAAACCGGATTCGGCTCCGTATCCGCTCATTTAGGAGCTTATAAAGCCGCGCGATGGAGTCCCTGGGATTTTCCAGAAGGGTCCTCTGAATACTTTCCCTGGAGAGAATCACTCCCAGCGCCCCATCCTCCACCTGCACCTTAGAAAAAAGCTGCTGCCGGAGCCTTAAAAGATACGCGTCCAGGGCTTCCGCAAATTCCAGCCTGCTCTTAAAGCTCTCCCCTTCGGAGAGCGGCCTTAAACGGTAGCTTTTCTTCCATTCCTTCCCCAGCAGCTCCCGGAAAAAGGCGTCCATCCGAAGCTGTCCCACATGATATACATCCAGCTCCGGCAGCCCGCTGGTGATATAGTGAAGGAGCATGTCGCTGCTGCCGATAATGCAGAATTCGTCTGGCCGGAACCGCTCCTCATAGTTATATAAAATGTAGGAGATCCGGTGCATGGCCACAGTGGTTTTCCCGCTGCCCGCCACCCCCTGGACAATGAGGCTGCGAAAAGGCGTCTGACGGATGATCTCATTCTGCTCCTTCTGAATGGTGGAAATAATATCCCCCAAAATCACGTCCTTATTCTGGGACAGGTATTTGACCAGCAGCTCGTCGGTGGCCGCCGTGTCGTTGTCATAATACCCCAGAAGCTGCCCGCCGCTGATGTCAAAGGTGCGCTTCAGCTTAAGCTCCACCGCGATCTCGCCGATTTCCGGCACCTCGTAGCTGCCCGGCCCCAGCTCGTTTTCATAGTAGAGGGTGGACACCGGAGCACGCCAGTCCACGATCACCACATGGGTCTTATCCCGGGAAACGCCGTTTTTGCCAATGTACAGTT
>CALWDR010000150.1 GCA_944376745.1 uncultured Lachnospiraceae bacterium | reverse complement strand
GGCGAGGAGTACAACGAATATGCCGCCACGATCAAATACGCCATCATCGTGGTGAGCAGTCTGCCAATCATGTGCGTATACCCCTTCCTGCAGAAATATTTCACCAAGGGCGTTATGATCGGAGCGGTAAAGGGCTAAGGCGCGTTTCGTCCGCCCTCTGATTACCGGTTTTCGGAAAGGCAGGAAGCGGCGGCGCAGGTTTTGACAGGAGGTACACGGTGTACAAAAGCGGTTGTGAAGACCACTTCGATATGGAGCTTTTTAAAAATCCCCCGAAGGAGTACCGCGGCGCGCCCTTCTGGGCGTGGAACTGCCGGATTGAGAAGGGCCGTCTGGACAGACAGATAAGCTGCTTTAAGAGCATGGGCTTCGGCGGGTACCACATACACCCGCGGCAGGGGCTTGCCACAAAATATCTTGGGGCGGAATATATGGAGGACCTTTCCTTCTGTATCGAAAACGGAAAGGAAAAGGACATGTATTCCTATCTCTACGACGAGGACAGATGGCCATCCGGATACGCGGGTGGCCTTGTGACGAAGGAGCCAAGGTTCCGGCAGCGGGTTTTGATCGTGACCAAGGACGAGGAGTTTCTTGCGGATATCGAAAAAGACGAGGACAGGGCTTTTGCGGAGGGCCTGCCCTATCTGGTGGGCTGTTACGATATCGCCTTTGATGAGGAAGGGTTCTTAAAGGACTATCGAAGAATTGAAGTCTCCGACGAAGCGGAGCATGAGAAATATTATGCGTATTCCAGGACGGACGCGTTGACGGGCCGCTATAATTTTCAGACCTATGTGGATATCATGCAGCCGGAGGCCATCAGACGCTTCATAGAACTGACCCATGAGCGTTTGTACGCAGCCTTTGGACAGGAGTATGGAAAATGGATTCCCTCGATTTTTACCGACGAGCCCCGGCATGAGACCCTGGAGCAGCTCTCGGAGACGAATCCCCGGCAGGGCGCGTTGTATTACTGGACTTATGGGTTTGATTCTTCCTTTCGGGAAAAATACGGCTACAGTCTGGTGGAGCAGCTTCCCTGCCTGATCTGGGATACGCCACAGAGAGATTGTTGCCATGTGCGGTATCACTATTTCAATCACGCGGAGGACCTGTTGGAACAGGCCTTTTTCCGGCAGATTCGCAAGGTGACCGGGGAGCAGAAGTTGGCTTTTACCGGCCATCTGATGAATGAGCACGAGCTTCTGGGACAGATCCGAAGGACCGGGGACGCCATGCGCCTGTATCCTTATTTTGACATTCCGGGGATTGACGTCTTATTCGACAGAGTGGAATTGTCCACGGCAAAGCAGACCCAGTCCGTCGTGCGGCAGTACGGGAAGAAAGCCATGCTCTCCGAGCTGTATGGCGTTACCGGTTGGGATTTTGATTTCAAATGTCTGAAAATGCAGGGGGACTGGCAGGCCGCCCTGGGGGTGACCCTGCGGGTGCCGCACCTTGCCATGATGTCCATGGAGGGCAGAGCCAAGCGGGATTATCCGGCGTCGTTTCTGTATCAGTCGCCCTGGTGTGAAGAATTCAAAGGGGTGGAGGACCATTTTGCCAGGCTGAACACCGTGCTTTCCCGGGGCAGGGCATTGGTCAATGTGGCGGTGCTGCACCCCATAGAGTCTACCATGCTGCGTCTGAGCACGAAGGAGAAGTCGGCGGCGTTTCTGGAGCAGCAGGAGAAGGGCTTCCAGGAGCTTGTGGGCTGGCTGCTGTACTCTGCCATTGATTTTGACTTTTTGGATGAGGCGTTGCTGCCGGGGCAGGTGGTTGCCGGCGGGAGTGGGCTGCGGCCGGCAGAAGATGTTTCCTGCGGGAGCAGGCTGCGGGTGGGCCGGATGGAGTACGAGGCGGTGGTTGTTCCGCCCATGGAGACGATACGGGAAACCACTCTGGAAATATTGGAACGCTTTGCGGATCAAGGCGGCAAAATCATATTTGTGGACAACTGCCCCCGGTATGTAGATGGGATGAAATCCCGCAGGGCGGAAGCCCTTTACGGGCGCTCCCTGCATTCCGGCCCGGATAAAACGGCGCTGGTGGAGCTGTTGAAGGAGCAGCGGATGGTGCGCCTGCAAAATGCCGACGGCACCGACACTGATCATCTGATCTACCAGCTGCGGGAGGACTGCGTCGGCCTTTGGCTGTTTGTGGCCCGGGCGAAGAAGCTTGGCAAACACTCCTTTGAGAGAAGCCTGCTGACGGCGGAGGAGATTCGGGTCACCGTGAAAGGGGAATACCATGCGGAGGTTTTCGATACCGTGGCGGGAGAGGTCAGAGGGGCAAGGTACAAGGCGCAAAACGGGAAGACGGTGGTGGATTACAGTCTGTTCGCCAATGACAGCCTGCTGTTGAGATTCCGTGGGCTGTCCGGCGAAGGCCGGAAAGAGCCGTCTTACCGGAAAGTGGGCGGGATGATTTTATGGGATGAAGTGGACTATAAGCGCAGTGAGCCCAACGTGGTTCTGTTGGATGTGGGGAGATATTCCCTGGATGGCAGGACCTACAGTGAGATGGAGTATGTGTTGGAGATGAACCGGCAGCTTGCCAAGAGACTTGAGGTCACCTATTCCGACGCCCAGCCTTATGTCCTTATGGAACATGGGGACAAAGGTGAGGACGGAGAGAAACACATGGTATTCCTGCGTTTTGAGTTCGACAGCGAGGCGGAACTTACGGGAGTATCCCTGGCGGCGGAACATCCGGAGGACTGTATCGTTTCCCTCAACGGCTTTGCCGCGGAGGGGGCCATTGTGGGCTGTTACGTGGACGAATCCATCAAGACGGTTCCCCTTCCGGCAGTCAGAAAGGGGAAAAATATCCTGGACATCAAGCGGCCCTTTTCAGCCTGGGAGGCTATGGAGCCCTGCTATCTGCTGGGAGAATTTGATGTGACGCTGAAGGGCTGCAATGCCACCATTCACCGCCCCTCCCATACCATCGGTTTCGGCCCGCTGGCCAACCAGGGTATGCCCTTTTACGGGGGCAACGTTACCTATGGCACAGAGATAGAGACCCCCGACTGTAAAGCCAGGATTACAGTCAGTGATTTCGGAGCCCATTGCCTGCGGGCGTTCATCGATGGAGAGGACGCAGGGCTTATCGCCTTCGCCCCCTTTGCCGTGGAGAAGCAGCTTCCGGCGGGAAAGCACCGCCTGGAAATCCTCTGCTACGGGAACCGGAACAATACCTTTGGTCCGGTCCATAATAAGCGGATGAAGGACGGGGACTATTATGTGGAACCCGTCGCCTGGGAACCGGACTGTGAGTTCTTTAGAAGCGGGTATTTCCTGCAGGATACGGGGATTCTGAGCGGACCGGTGATTGAATTTTTGGAAAAAGAATAAAAAATTGGAAGGAGCAGGATTATGAATCCGGAAAACAACAAGGACAGCACATCTATGCTTCAGAGCATGCTGGATCAGCGGGGAGAGGTAAAAATCCCAGGTGGTGTCTATACCATTTCCAAGCCGCTGGTGATTTACGACGATACAAAATTGTCCCTTTCCCACGATACGGTGATCCGTCTGGCGGACGGTTCCAACTGCGTCATGCTGAAGAATCAGGCGTGTCAGACCACGGGGAAAAATCACCATATTCTCGTGGAGGGTGGCATGTGGGACGGAAACAACAAGGGCCAGGAGCCCCGGATACCAAACCCCAGGGAAAGCCTTATTACTTTGGCGTGGTCATGCGTTTTGAGGAGACGGAGGATCTGACCGTCCGTGATGTGACCGTCAAGGACCCCTGTCGCTATGCCATCCAGATCAAGAACACGGACCGCTTTACGGTGGATAATATCACCTTTGATTACAACATGCACCAGAAGTGCATGGATGGGGTACACGTACAGGGCTGGGCGAGAAACGGCATGATCCGCAATATCAAGGGCGCCACCAATGACGACCTGGTGGCCTTAAACTGTGACGATGTGTACGACGACGGCGAGAAGCGGAGTATCAGCCAGGGACAGATCGAGAATGTGGTGATCGACGGCGTTTATGGGGACAATGGCTATACGGCCATTCGTCTGCTCTCTTGCGGAAGCCGCATGCGGAATATCAAGATCCGCAATGTGTTTGGTACCTACCGCCTTTACGGGGTGTCCTTTACCCAGCACGACATTGTGCCGGGCGCGCCCGTGTGGTTTGACAATATCGATATTGACGGCGTGTACTGCACGAAGCAGCCCCAGGATCCCCCTGTGGACCCCAAATTTATTGATGGCATAGACAATTATTATCGCAAGGGCTCCCATGATAAATGTATCCGGTTGGACCCCATTATCTGGTTTGCCAAGGGCGTTACCTGCGGCAACGTTTCCATCTCCAACCTGCACCGGGACGAGGAGACCGTTACGGAAGCGCACACCATTCAGATCGATGAGAACGTCCATATCGAAAAGCTGGTGCTGCAGAATGTGACCCAGAGATTTCATAACTGTCCGGAGGTTCCGTTGCTCAAGAATGAGGGAACGGTGGACAGGCTGATCGAGCTGGCGTAGCCGGCTGTATGTACTCTTAGCGGAACAGATTCGCTGCCGGAGGGCCGGGGAGGCTTGCCGGTGGCAGCAAAGAAGGGGCTGTCTGGAAACAGACAGTTCCAAACAGGGGGCGGGTGTGGCTCATATGAGTCGCACCCGTTTTGTGCCTGAGCGATCGGTATGAATTGATATGGAAGAATCAGCTTTACGCAGACATTTCTTTTTTTCAAGTGGAGCATGAAGTGTGGGGGATTCGCACGGAATATGTGAATGACACGGATTGGAGCCATACTGACACCTGTTTGGCAATGGCAAAATTTTCTGAAAGCACAAAATCCGGGATTTTTCCCGGAATTTGTGGAAAATTTGTCCTTCTATGACAACAAAAAAAGCTGTGCTAAAATGTTTATAGTCCAGCAGATGGGACGAAAGGAAGCGTATATGGAGGTGTGGTTCATGAAGAAAAAAAGATACAGAAATATCAGAACTTTCAGAAGAAATTGGCAATTATATTTGATGATGCTACCGGCTGTTCTTTATATTGCGATATTTGTTTACAAACCTATGTATGGTATTCAGATCGCGTTTCGAGATTTTTCATTTAGAGAGGGAATCACCGGAAGTGAATGGGTGGGGTTTGCGCAATTTGAACGTTTATTTAGTTCCTATTGGTTTCCAATCATTCTGAAAAATACATTGGTGCTAAGTATTTTAGGCTTAGTGGTTAGCTTTCCGATTCCGATAATCCTGGCTTTGATGTTGAACGAAGTACGGAGTCGGAAGATAAAAGGATTTATTCAAACGATAAGCTATGCGCCACATTTTATATCTACAGTTGTGGTATGTGGTATGGTAATCCTGTTTCTAAGTCCTTCTACAGGTATCATTAATCATTTTATTACTTTTTTTGGTGGGGAACCTTATAGATTTTTGATGGAACCCGGCGCCTTCAAATGGATTTACGTTTTAAGCGGCGTATGGCAGGGGGCCGGATGGTCATCAATCATTTACTTTGCTGCATTGGCCGGAGTAGACAATTCATTACTGGAGGCTGCGGAAATCGATGGCGCGAACAGATTGCAGAGAATCATACATATCAATATTCCGGTATTGATACCTACGATTATGATTCAGTTGATTTTAAAGTGCGGCAGTATTCTCAGTGTGGGGTATGAGAAAATATTGCTGCTGCAGAACTCAGTGAATCTGAATGCATCAGAAGTCATTAGTACATACGTTTATAAAGTGGGTTTGCAGCAATATGATTATTCTTTTTCAACAGCTGTTAATGTGTTTAATTCGTTGTGTAATTGTATCATTCTGATCTTGGCAAACTGGATAGCAAGACGAATGACAAATGAAAGCTTATGGTAGGAGGGGGACCGTATGAAGAAACATAAGAAGCACCGGATGAGATTAACTTTAGGCGAGCGAGTGTTCATCACGGTTAATGTATTGATCCTGGCGCTATTCGTGATCATTATTTTATATCCTCTCATATATGTTGTAAGTGCATCCTTCAGCGATCCGACAGCTGTTGCAAGTGGAAAAATGATTTTGTTCCCTGTCGAACCATCTATAGATAGTTATGAATTGATATTAAAGTATAAAGATATCTGGACAGGCTATGGGAATACCATTTTTTATACGGTCGTAGGGACGATATTACAGTTGTCGGCAACCTTGCCCTGCGCTTATGCATTGTCGCGGAAGGACCTTAAGGGACGCAATCTGATCATGACATTTTTTATCGTAACGATGTATTTCAGCGGTGGTATGATTCCAAGCTATATAAACGTGAATAACATGGGCCTGGTAGATACCCGGACTTATATGGTCATCTCGGGATTGGTATCTGTTTACAACCTGATCGTGGCAAGGACTTTTTTTGCCAATACGATTCCCTGGGAGTTACAGGAAGCGGCTTATCTGGACGGCGCCAGTAATTTTCAGGTATTCCGAAAAATAGTGCTGCCCTTGTCTGCACCAATCATCGTAGTGGCGACGTTGTATTATGGCGTTGGTCATTGGAGTGAGTATTTTAACGCACTCATTTATTTAAAGGATCGTAACCTGTATCCATTGCAAATGTTTCTGAAGGAAATTTTGACACAAAGTCAATTTGATATGACAATTATGGCGGAGGGGGGGTTTACTCCGGAGCAGATTGCAGAAATGGAAGCTATGGGTGAAACGGCTGACAGAATGAAGTATGCGATTATTGTAGTATCAGCAGCTCCGATGCTGGCAATTTATCCCTGGCTGCAAAAATATTTCGCGAAAGG
>CALWDR010000149.1 GCA_944376745.1 uncultured Lachnospiraceae bacterium | reverse complement strand
AGCCGGGACGACCCTGGCACCAGGGGGACTCCCAGTAGGGCTCTCCCTCCTTCTTGGGCTTCCAGAGCACGAAGTCCGTCTCCTCCTCCTTCTCCTCCCCGGTGACCTTGATGTCCCGGTGGCCAGCCTGCAGGTCCTCCAGATTCTTGTGGGAGAGGCACCCGTACTGAGGAAAGCTGCTGGTGCGGAAATACACCGTGCCGTCCGACGCCTTGTAGGCGTGGCCATTTTCAATGAGCGTTTCTATCATCTCCAGCATGCCGCCGATCTCCTGGGTGGCCAGGGGATGGGTGGTGGCGGGCTTCACATTCATGGCCGCCATGTCCTTTTTGCACTCCGCAATGTAGCGGGTGGAGATTTCCTGGGCGGTGACGCCCTCCTCCATGGCTTTTTTGATGATCTTATCGTCCACATCAGTAAAATTGGAGACGTAGTTCACCTCATACCCTTTATATTCCAGATACCGGCGCACGGTGTCGAAGACGATCATGGGCCGGGCGTTGCCGATGTGAATGTAGTTGTAGACCGTTGGCCCACAGACATACATTTTCACCTTGCCCTCCTCCACGGGGACAAATTCTTCCTCCTGCTTTGTCAGTGTATTATAGATCTTCATGTTTTTCCTCCTTGCACGCCTTACAGCGCAGCTCTCTTAACTCTTTTTCCAGATCGATCACCCGGTTGCAGAGGGCGGAATTCTCCTTCTGCAAAACGGTGATGTCCTCGGTGATGGGGTCCGGCAGATCCGTCTGACACATGTCGCTCCTTGGCACCTTCACGTTGTCCCGCTTGACAATGCGGCCAGGCACTCCCACCACGGTACAGTTTGGCGGCACCTCCTTTAGGACCACGCTCCCCGCGCCGATCTTGGAATTCTCCCCGATGGTGAAGGAGCCTAAGATCTTGGCCCCGGCGCTGACCATCACATTGTCCTTCAGGGTGGGATGGCGCTTTCCGGTCTCCTTGCCGGTTCCGCCCAGGGTCACGCCCTGATAGAGAGTGACGTTGTCCCCGATGACGGTGGTCTCGCCGATGATCACCCCGCTGCCGTGGTCGATGAAAAAGCCTTTGCCGATGACGGCTCCCGGATGGATCTCGATGCCCGTCCGCCGGGCGGCCCGCTGGGAGATCCGCCTTGCCCTGAAATAATGCCCTTTTTCATATAATTTATGTGCCCTCCGATAGCTTATCATCACCCGGAAGCTGGGATACAGAAGCACCTCCCAGGGGGATTTGATGGAAGGGTCCCGCTCACGGATGATCTGAAACTGTTCCTTTACCTGATGAATGATTCCCATATGATCCCTCCTAAAAAGTTCTCTGAACTTTCCAGAGAATAAACAAAAAACTCCGCCTCCAAATAATTTAGAGACGAAGTGATCCGCGGTTCCACTCTAAGTAAATGCGCGCCGCGCATTTCCCTCAAGGCACGTAACGTGTGCAATACGGATGGGGCTGCCAATTCTGCGGGGTTCAAAGCTGGCGGCTGCCCTTTTTGGTTCCCGAAGCCCAGAGGCTTTCCCGCCTGATCCGCAAATTGTTTCACTCCACCGGCTCCCGGAGGCACTTCACATACATCTCTGCCGGGAGCCGCTCTCAGCCGGCGGCGGCCCCTCTCTGTCGGGAATCCGTATGCTACTCTTTCCGTTCCTAGCCATTTTCATATAACAATAGGAAACGTCATCGCTCTTTTCGGATGGCGGTTCCTATAGTTTATTCGTATTTCCTGAATTTGTCAACCCTCTATCTGCCGTATTTTTCTCTTCGGCTGTAAGGTTACTTTTCACGGGGTGGGGAACCGCGGGGCGTTTATTGTTCAAGTTGCTGAAATTAAAAAAATATTTATCAACTCCAAATCCGCTGTTCCTGAAAAAATGTGGATATCTGCACATTTTTTTAGGAACAGCGTTTTTTTGTACCCCAAATCCCCCTGTTTTTCAAGCTCTGCCAAGTCAGCTGCCCATTTTCCTTTATGAAAATATCGGAAAAATTTTACCAAACCGGAAAGTTATCCACATTCGATTTTTCTCCTGTTTTCTGTTATACTTCATTTGTGGAGGGATACAGAATGGATCACGAAAGCTTTGAAACAAAACTTATCCGGAAGCAGAACCTCTATATCCGGCAGTTGGAAGAACAGCTTAAGGTTTATCAGGAAAAAGACCGGGCCCAGGAACTCTTGATCGAAAAATTGAACCGCGCGCTGGAGCTTCTTGCGGAAGAACTTTCCGAAACAAGGTCTTTAGATAAGGAAGATACCCGAAAGGGAGAATAAACGTATGAATAACGAACAGTATTTTCTGATAACCTCATTATCCTACCAGCTCAAGGCTGCCCAGAAGGAGCTGTCCTCCTTCCGGACCGGAGAGGCTTACGTCAGACTGCGCGCGGATTATGAAAATATCATCCGGGGCCTGAACACCGAGATGAAAAAACTGCGGAAAGAACGGGATGATCTGTCTTTTTCCAGGAAAACGATCACGCGGCAGTGGATGGATGTGCTTGGGGATGTACAGAAAGAGCATGAAAAAGAAATAAAAAAACTAAAAAAGACCATTGCCGAGCTGTTAGACATCGTGGCAAGCCTGAAGAACCGGAACGCCGAACTGGACGAAAAACGGAAAAAGGCGCTGAAGGATTATTATGAAACAGGGGAAAAGCTTGAGGAAGCACAGGGCCTGATCGTAAAACTCACCGCGCAGGTAAACCATGATTATGAAAACTCCTCACTGCCTTCATCCAAATGCATCGACCGGAAAAAAATCACCAACAACCGGGAACGGAGCGGGAAGAAGCCGGGCGCCCAGCCGGGGCATCCCCATCATCCACGCAGGAGGCTTGCGCCGGATAAAGTGGAGGAGATACCGGCTGAAGAACGGCTGGAGAAGGAACCGAGGTATGTGCCCACCGGGGATGTAGTTTCCAGGCAGGTGATAGGGATCGCCGTGGTGCCGGTGGTCACGGAATACCGTACCGCCCAGTTCCGGGATAAAAAGAAAGGCCGGAACATACACGCCGCCTTTCCGGATGGAGTGACAGACGACGTGAATTACGATGAGACCATGAAGGCATTCCTGTTCCTGCTGAACAGCAGGTGTAACGTGTCCATGGAGAAAACCGCCCAGTTCGTCTCAAACATAACAAACGGAGTGCTGTCACCGTCCGTTGGGATGATCAGCGGTCTGTGCCGGGAATTTTCCCTGAAGAGCAGAGCGGAACAGGACCGTCTGTTCCAGGCGCTCCTCGACGCGCCGGTCATGCATGTGGACGGCACGGCGGCAAGGGTCAATGGGGACAATCATAACGTTGTCGTATGCAGCAATGGGAAAGCGACCATGTATTTCGCAAGGGAGAGCAAGGGTCATGCCGCGATCAAGGAGACGCCGGCAGAAACCTTTGGAGGGATCCTGATCCATGATCATGAGGCGTGTTTTTATGGTTACGGATCTGACCATCAGGAGTGCATGGTGCACATAGCGCGTTATCTGAAAGACAGCATAGCGAATGAAAAAGACCTTACATGGAACAAGCAGATGCTGGCGCTCATACAGGAGATGATACACGCGAACAATACTGCCGGGGAAGAAGGGATAAGTGAGGAAATGATAGCCGGCTTTGAGGAGCGGTACGACGCCATTGTAAAGACAGCCACGGAGGAATATGAAGCGGTCCCGCCATCAGATTATTACCGGGACGGCTACAAGCTGTACCGGCGGATGAAAAAATATAAACATAATCATCTCCTGTTCCTGTCAGAACCGCTGGTGACGCCGGACAATAATCTGTGTGAGCGGAAAGCCCGGATACTGAAAGGGAAAATAAACCAGGCCGTGTCACTCAGGAGTTTCGAGCATCTGACCTACTTCTGCGAATGCTTAGGCGTGCTGGACCATTTCGCCACGGAGGATCCGGATAACCTGTATGAATACGTAAAAGAAGTGTTCCAAAGGGAAAAAACGGTCCGGCTAAAATCCGAAAAAGAGGAATCTTCTGATACAGTTCTGATGGTACAGATGGCAGGATGAGGGGCTCATAAGAGCCCCTGGTTGTCGTGTCTTATTTCCCCACCCCGTGAAAAGTAACTTTTTAAATTTTAATAACATACGAATTTTTATTTTTGTATTGCATTTTTCAGAAAAACGTGCTACTCTATTTTTGTCGATACCGACACTCTGCTTGGTCTAATCTCTTTGGCGTTTCGCCGGACATTCCAAGTAACCGTTACCCGTTGGCTGTTTTTGTTTCTATTAGAAAGGACGTGTCTATGGCAAAACACGATCAAATCGATACCTCTCCGGTATCCAGCCGCGCGCCTCTCTATACCTGTTCTGATATTTTAGGCGCCGCCTGCACGAAAGAAAAAGCGCTCCGTATCCTTCAAGAGGA
>CALWDR010000148.1 GCA_944376745.1 uncultured Lachnospiraceae bacterium | reverse complement strand
GCAGGCGTGGTCCCGGTGTTTCCACAGCCGCCAAGCAGCATCCCGGCAGCCAGCATTCCTGCCAATAAAATAGCGATTCTTTTTTTCATTGCAAATGCCTCCTCATAAAATAAAACGTAAAAGGAGGTCAGCCCATTATAGACCGCCCATTCTCCTTCCGTATACAAAGCTTGTCGATGCAACGCTTTCCTTCCGCTACTCCAGCGTGCGCAGATAATCGATACAGCGCCTTACCTCGTCGGGACCGGTGGGACTTAGATCCACGGACTCGATGACCATAAGGACCTCATGCTTCATGGCCCATGCGCGGACCGCCTTGATGGGAGCTTCACCCTCCCCAACCGACCTGTCCGCGGCGCCCTCATGTACATGCTGGATATTGCGGTTTTCGGGTCTGGTGGGAATCCCGTCCTTCAAATGGATCACCCGGATGCGGTCCTTTTGGCTCTCACAGTACGCCACAGGGTCCAGTCCCGCGTTAAACGCCCAGAAGGTATCGATCTCAAGCTCCACGCTGGTGCGCTTTATGATCTCATCCTCGATGATCTTCCCGTAAGCGGTGGGGAAAAATTCTTCCGAATGATTGTGGTATCCCAGCGCGATCCCGTGCTCCTGAAGCTTCTTCTGCGCCGCGTTCAGCAGGGCAATGTTCTCGTCCATCTTCTCCTCCGTGGACCAGTCCATGCCGGGAACGATCAGATTCTTACAGCCGATGGTCTCGTGGTAAGCGATGGTCTCATCGATCTTATCCTCCGCGATCAGGTCTGCTCCCGTGTGGGTGCCGGAGCAGATCAGGCCGTATTCATCCAGCCAGGCTTTGACGTCCTCGGCCTTGTGGCCGAAGAAGCCCGCAAACTCCACATACTTATAGCCCATATCGGCCACCTGTTTTAAAGAACCCTTTAAATCCTCCTTGGTGACATCCCGCAGACTGTACATCTGCAAACCGTATTCTACCATGCTTATGCTCCTCCTTTTGGTAAATGAAATTGCTACCAATAATTTATCGCAAAACATCCCGGAAAGCAAGACAATTCGTTTCCCTTACCGGACTAAAATTGCTATTTCATTTTCTTCTTATGCACATTCCGAATGGTCTTTTTCTTCGGCTTCCCCTTTCGCTCCTGCTCCTGCCGCTGGCGGGACACCAGAGCCTGGGTCTCCTTGTCGCTCTGTCTTGGCCGGATCAGGCATTTCCTGTCGTAGCCGATCAGGTCTGTCCGCCCCGCCAGAGTCAGAGCCTCCACCACCTGCCCGTAATTTTTCGGGTCCCGGTACTGGATCAACGCCCTCTGCAAGGCTTTTTCGTGGGGATTTTTCGCCACGTACACCGGCTCCATGGTGCGGGGGTCCACCCCGGTATAGTACATGCAGGTGGAAATGGTGGAGGGCGTGGGGTAGAAATCCTGCACCTGCTGGGGCATATACCCCAGATCCCGGATAAATTCCGCCAGCTCCACGGCCTCCTTCAAGGTGGAGCCGGGATGGGAGGACATCAGGTAGGGAACCAGATACTGCCGCTTATTAAGCTTCACGTTCATCTCCTGGTATTCCCGGGCGAACCGCCGGTACACCGCCGCGCCGGGCTTTCCCATCTCCTTTAAGACCGCGTCGGAAATATGCTCCGGCGCCACCTTTAACTGTCCGCTCACATGATACTCGCACAGCTCCCGCAGAAAGGTCTTGTCCGGGTCATTGACCAGGTAGTCAAACCGCAGGCCGGAGCGGATGAACACCTTCTTGACGCCGGGCAGGGCCCGAAGCTCCCGAAGAAGGGCCAGGTAATCGGAATGGTCGATCTTTAAATTTTTGCAGGGGGCGGGGAACAGACACTGCTTCTTGGGGCAGGCACCCTCTTTTAACTGCTTGTCGCAGGCCGGGGCGCGGAAATTGGCGGTGGGGCCGCCCACGTCATGGATATAGCCCTTAAATTCCGGGTCCCTGGTAAACTGCTCCGCCTCCTTCCGAATGGACTCGTGGCTTCTGGTCTGGACGATACGGCCCTGATGGAAGGTCAGGGCACAGAAATTACAGCCGCCAAAGCAGCCCCGGTTGCTGACCAGGCTGTATTTCACCTCGTTGATGGCCGGAACGCCGCCCAAAGCCTCATAGGAGGGATGATAGGCGCGCATATAGGGAAGGTCATACACGTCGTCCATCTCCTGCTGGCTTAAAGGCTTTGCCGGCGGGTTCTGCACCACAAAAAGACCGTTATCGTACTCCTCCGCCAGCCGTTTTCCATGGAAGGGGTCCGTGTTCTGATATTGCAGGGCAAAGCTTCTGGCGTAATTCAGCTTGTCCGCCTGAAGTGTCCGGTAGCCGGGCAAAAAGACGGCGTCGTAGATGTCCTCCTTCTTCTCCGTCCGGTAGACCGTCCCATTCAGGAAGGTAATATCCCGAACGGAAAGCCCGCCGTCTAAGGCTTCCGCCGCCTCCAGGATGCTGCGCTCCCCCATGCCGTACAGCAGGAGGTCCGCCCCGGATTCCAATAAAATGGAGGGCTTTAAGCGGTCCGACCAGTAATCGTAGTGGGCCAGCCGCCGAAGGCTGGCCTCAATGCCGCCGATCAAAATGGCCGCCTCAGGGTAAGCCCTGCGTATCAATTTGCAGTAAGTCACGGTGGCGTAATCCGGCCTCTTCCCCATAACGCCGCCGGGGGTGAAGGCGTCCTTCTCCCGCCGCCGTCTGGACCCGGAATAATGATTTACCATGGAGTCCATATTTCCCGCAGTCACCAGAAAGGCCAGCCGGGGCCTGCCGTAGATCCTCACGCTCTCCGCATCCTTCCAGTCCGGCTGGGAAATGATCCCCACCGAATACCCGTTGGCCGTCAGGATGCGGCTGATGATGGCATGTCCAAAGGAGGGATGGTCCACGTAGGCGTCCCCGATCACATAGACAAAATCAAATTGTGAGATCTGCTGTTTTTCCATATCCGCCCGGCAAAGGGGTAAAAATCCTGTCTGCATAGGTTCCTCATTCTCTTTCCTGCACCGTATTTCATGTGCATGCAAATCCCATATCAAAAGGGATTTCCGTTCCGCTGATAAAAATTCCATATCAAAAGGGATTTCCGTTCCGCTGATAAGTATCTTCCATCACCTGTCTGTAGTCCGTGATATAATAATCCGCCAGCCGCCGCTTCTCCTCCGTCAGGTCCATGGAATAGAAATCCTCCACGGCGCAGACGGTCATGCCGGCATTTTTCCCGGCCAGAATCCCCGCCGGAACGTCCTCGAACACCAGACAGTCCTTTGGCGCAGCCCCCAGCTTCTTCGCCGCCGCAAGATACACATCCGGCGCGGGCTTGCCCCGGTTCACCTCGCAGGCGGTGACCACCACGTCGATGTATTTGGCAAGGCCAAGGGAATCGGAAACCGCCTGCACCAACTCTCTGGAGTTGCTGGTGGCAATGCCCATGGGAAGCCCCAGCTCCTTACAGCGCTTTAAGAACTGCTCCGCTCCGGGCTTAAATCCCACCTCATGGGAATATTTGTCAAGGGCCATCCCGTTCCAGATCTCCTTCAACTCCTCCACGCTCTCCGTAAGGCCGAAGCGCTCAATGCTGTACCGGGCCGTCTCCGTAAAGCTCATACCCTCGATCTTCTGCTGAAAATCCTCCGGCAGCTCCAGTCCCCTGGCCCCCAGAAATTCAACGTCGATCTCCCGCCACATCCACATGGAGTCCACCAGGGAACCGTCCAGATCAAAAATAATTGCCTTTATCTGCTCTAACATCTTCCTGTCCTTTCTTCAGCCTTCTGTTCCGCCGGCGGCCTTAACCCTTCTGTCCTTCTGTTCCGCCGGCGGCCTTAACCCTTCCGGCCTTCTGTTCCGCCGGCGGTCTTATGCCTACTGCCCTTCCGTCCCGCCGGCGGTCTTATGCCTACTGCCCTTCCGTTCCGCCGACGGCTTTCAGGGCCGCTATCTCCTGCTCTGTCAGCGCCCGGTATTCCCCTGGCCGCAAGGTCTCATCCAGGTGAAGGGGCCCCATGGAGAGCCGTTTCAGATAAACCACCCGCTTCCCCACCGCGGCGAACATCCGCTTCACCTGATGGAACCGCCCCTCGGTGATGGTAAGAAGGATCTCCGAAAATTCCCCGGAGGAGAGAATCCGAAGGTCCGCCGGAGCTGCCGGCTTGTCGTCCCCGATATCGAGTCCTTCCGCAAAGCGCAGAATGTCCGCCTCGGTCACAGCTCCCTCCACTCTGGCAAAATACGTCTTCTCCACATGCCGTCCGGGGGCCAGCAGGGCGTGACACAAAGGACCGTCGTTGGTGAGAAGCAGCAGTCCTTCCGTGTCAATGTCCAGCCGCCCCACCGGAAACAGCTCCTTCACGGAAGCTCCCTCCAGGTAGTCCAAAACGGTCTTATGTACCGAATCCCTGGTGGCGGTGACACAGCCTGCGGGCTTGTGAAACATCAGATACGCATACCGCGCATAGACCACGGGCTCTCCACGAAAACACACCGCATCCTCCCGCTCCTCAATTTTCCGTTCCGGGCGCTTTTCCGGCTGGCCGTTTACCGTCACAAGGCCCTTTTTTAAGTACTGCTTCACCTCACTTCGGGTGCCCGCGCCCATATCCGCCAGATATTTATCCAATCGAATCATGTTTCCCTCTTTTATAATAAACAAAATACGCCAGCTTCTTTTCCATCTTCCATAAATGGATACGCCAGCTTCTTTTCCACCTTCAGTAAAATGAATACGCCAGCTTCCTTTTCCACCTTCAGTAAAACGGATACGCCAGCTTCCGCTCCTCCAGAAATGTCAGGGGCCAGAAGGCGTTGACGCTGACCTCACTGCCATCGGGCGTATCCACGTAGATTCCCACATGGAGATGCACATCGAACTTCCCCACGGTCCCCTCGATCTCGCTGTAGCCGCTATCGCCCATAAAGCCCAGAAGCTCCCCGGCCCGCACCGGCTCCCCGATCTGAAACTTCCGGGCGTAATCGTAGAGGTGGGCATAATAAAAATATCCGCCGTGGGGGGCCCGGATGCCGATGCGGTAGCCGCCCTTAGTCAGCCAGCCGATCTTCTCCACCACCCCGTCGGTCATGGAAAGCACCGGATAACGCCCCCGCTCATTGATCTTAGCCATCAGATCCGTGCCCTCATGGCCCCGCTGTCCCCCGAAGGTCCGGGGAGCCATCCAGGAGTTATAATAAGAAATCTGCGCGCTCTCATTTAAGGTGGAGACCGGGACCGGAAAATATTTAAGATCCTCCCACACTGCCTGCAAATATCCGATATACTCCCGGTACTGCTCCTTCTTATAGGCCTTCAGCCTCTGCACCTGCCATTGCAGGGGCTTTCGTTCCTCCTCCCCGGTCAGCAGATAAGAGAGCAGATAATCGTAGAGGGAAAATGCATCCTCCTTCTGCTTTGGCTTCTCCGTCCATTTCTGAAAGGTCTTAAAAATCTCCGGCGAAACCCTCTGCCCCCGCAGCTTTTCCATGGCGTCCTCGGTCCGTAAGAGGCTGTTTAGGCGCCCCCTGTCCCGACAGTAAGAAATCAGCGAGACATTGGCAAGCACCAGCAGCACAAAGCCCATGATAAGAAACACGCGTTTTCTGTTTTTCAAAAAATCCTCCGCTCCGGCCAAAGGGTCAGGCCTTTGAAGCTTTCCGGCAAATGCGTCTCTGCTTTTTGCGCCCGCGCCTGGGGCCTGTTACCGGCACCTGCGCAGGAACTCCGTAAGCAGCCTCCACACCCGCTCCGTGGAGGAGATGGACAGCCGCTCCTTGGGCGTATGAATGTCAAAATTATCCGGGCCGAAGGAGATGCAGTCCAGGTCTTTTATTTTCCCGGACAGTATCCCGCACTCCAGACCGGCGTGGATGGCCTGGATCTTCGGCTCCTTTCCGAACAGCTCCCGGTAACAGTCCGCCATCAGCTTGCGCATGGCGGATTTCTCCTGATACTCCCAGGCCGGGTAATCCCCGTGGAGGGAAACCTCCCCGCCCAGAAATTCCGTCAGAAAGGTCAGCCGGTCCGTCACCTCGTATTTGCGGCTGGTGACGCTGCTGCGCACGGAAAAGCTCACCTGAAACCTGTCCTCCTCAAGCTTCATGATGCCGGGATTTAAGGAGGTCTCCACCAGACCCGGGATCTCCACGCTCATGTGCTGCACGCCCCAGGGCATGTGGCGCAGGAAGAACAGGACCTTCACCAGAGACCCGGCATCCAGGGCCAGGCAGGCGCCGGAGCCCGATTTTTCCAGGGACAGTTGAAGGCCCGGGTCCGCGGCGCGGTATTCTTTTTTCAGAATGGTTTCCCATTTCTCCACGGTCTCTTGCAGCACCTGTCCCTGGCTCTTTTCGACCACAAGGGCTGCCGTCACCTCCCGGGGGATGGCGTTGTCCATAAGTCCCCCCTGCAGCGCCTGTAAGCCCGCGCCCGTCTCCTCCGCCAGCGCTTTCAGGATACGCCCGGACAGAGCGATGGCATTGGCCCGCTCCTTGTGGATCTCGCCGCCGGAATGACCGCCCAAAAGGCCGTGAATCCGAAGCTCATAGAGATCCCCCGCACGCTGGCTCCGGTGCACGGGAATCCCGCAGTCCGCCCGCAGTCCGCCCGCACAGCCGGCAAGAAAGATCCCCTCCTCGTCAGAGTCGATGTTCAAAAGCTTCTTTCCCTTCAGAAGCGAGGCGTCCAGGGCGTTGGCGCCCTCCATGCCGGTCTCCTCGTCCACCGTGAGCACCACCTCCAGAGGGGGATGGGCAAGGTCCTTACTGTCAAGAAGCGCCAGGGCATAGGCCACGGCGATGCCGTCGTCCCCGCCTAAGGTGGTTCCTCTGGCTTTTAAAAAGTCCCCGTCCACATAGAGCTGAAGCCCGTCTGCGGCAAAGTCTATCTCACAGCCGGCCTCCTTCTCGCAGACCATGTCCAGATGTCCCTGGAGGATTACCGGCTCCGCGTTCTCATAGCCCGCCGTTCCCGGCTTGGTGATGATCACGTTGTTGACGTCATCCTGCACCGCAAAAAGTCCCCGCTCCCTGGCAAACTTCACACAATAATCGCTGACGCCTTTGGTGTTGCCGGAGCCGTGGGGAATGGCGCAAAGCTCCTCAAAAAAATGAAATACCTGTTTCGGCTCTAAATTTTCACATACGCGCATTTTCTTACCTCCGTTGCCCTGTGGCATATTTATTGTATTCCTTCATATATTGTACTATGAAAAAAGTTATCTATTCCGTAGTGTTGACCATCCTGGTCCTTTACATACTGCTGTTTCCGGGGCCCGCCGTGAAGGCCGCCTCCTTCGGGCTGACGCTGTGGTACAAAAGGCTTCTGCCCACCCTTTTGCCCTTTTCCATACTTTCCTATATTTTTGTGGCCTCGGGCCTGTTAAATTCCGCCGCGGCCCTGCTCCATGGGGGATTAAAATACCTTCTTCCCATAAGCCCCGCAGGCATCTATCCGCTGGCCGCGGGCTTCCTGTTTGGCTTTCCTCTGGGAAGCCGCATCACCGCCCAGATGGTGGAGCAGGATGCGCTGGACTACCGGGAGGGAAACCGGATCTTCATCGTGGCCAACAACATCAGCCCTGTCTTTATCAGCGGCTTCACCCTCCAGACGTCGCTGGGGCGGCCCGACCTGTTCGCTCCCACCCTGGCGATCCTGTATCTGCCGCCCATTTTGTATTTTATCCTGCAGACGCGGCTCTCGAAAAAAAGGCAGGCCCCTCCGGTTCCCACGTCAAAAAAAGCGGCACCGGGATTTCAAATGAACTTCAAAATCATCGATGCCGGCATTATGAGTGGCTTTGAAACCCTGACCAAGCTGGGCGGCTACATTATGCTCTTCGCGATTTTCTCGGAAATGGTGGGCGGGCTTTCCTTTCTCGGCGAGCTTCCCCGCTGTCTGCTGTCGGGACTGATCGAGATCACCAACGGGACTGCCTCCCTGGCCGCTTCCTCCCTCTCCTTTGGGGGCAAATATGTGCTGATCCTTGCCTGCACCGCCTTCGGCGGCCTCTCCGGCGTAGCCCAGACCGCCTCCATGACCCGGGAGGCCGGCTTCTCCATGGGAAGCTATGTGAAGACGAAGCTCCTTTTTGGTCTTGTCTCCGCTCTGCTGGCTATGGCTTTCGCGAAGCTGTTCCTATAAGGTCACTATTTCAGCATATCCGTCTCCAGCTGGATCTCCGGGACTTCCTCCTGCTCCGGCTCTTCCTCCTCCTGGGACAGCTCCTGACGGTTGGAGCTTACCTGATCGTAGCAGCCCTGCAGGGAGCTTAGAAGGCTGTCGGTCCTGGCCCTGGTGGTCTCTATGGCGCTGCTGATAAAGCCCTCCAGGTTCTTTAAGATATCGTCCGTATACTGCATGGCCCCGGTGCGGATGTTGTTGGCGTCTATGGTGGCGTTGTCCAGAATCTCCTGGGCCTGGTTGGTGGCCACCAGCACGATCTCATTGGCCTGGGCATAGGCCTGCTGCATGATCTGATGCTCGCTGACCAGCTCGTTGGTGTGCACCTCGGCCTGGGCAATGATGGCGTCGGCCTTGGCCTGGGCATCGGCCAGGATCGCCTCCTTATTGCTGATGATTTTCTGATACCGTTTGATCTCGTCCGGGGTTTTCAGCCGCAGCTCCGTCAACAGCTCCAGCAGCTCCTCCTTGTCAACCACGATCTTACTGTTGGAAAAAGGCTGGTACTTGCAGCCGTCGATGTACTCCTCGATCTCCTCAATAATCTGTTCCATTCTGCTGCTCATGGTGGTATTCTCTCCTTTTATTTTTGGTATTTTGCGTAAATACGCTCAATCAGTTGTTCCGGTACAAACTGGGAAATATCTCCGCCGTAGGAAGCGATCTCCTTGACGATAGTGGAGCTTAGGTACGCATACTTCAGACTGGTGATCAGAAACATGGTATCTACCTGGGCATTGACAATGCGGTTCGTCTGAGCCAGCTGCAATTCATATTCAAAGTCCGTCACCGCGCGAAGTCCGCGGATGATAAGACTGGCGTCCATCTTCCTGGCAAAATCAATCAGAAGTCCCTCAAAGGAACGAACCTTCACGTTGGGAATGTCCCTTGTCAGCTCTTCTAACATACTAACACGTTCCTCGATAGAAAACAATGAATTTTTTGCGCTGTTGATCAAAACTGCCACGATCAGCTCGTCCACGATCTTGGCCGAACGCACGATCATATCCATATGCCCGAAGGTTACCGGGTCGAAGCTGCCCGGATAAATCGCTCTTCTTTTCATAACTGTCCTCCAACCTAAGCTGTCCGCCGTCTCAGAAACAGATGGACATTGGTTTTGTATTTTTTCCATTTTACCACGTCGTACCCAAGGTCCGCAAGATAGGAAAAATCCGTTTTCAGGGAAGCCTCCACGATCAGCAGGGTCTCTTCGGTGATCAGAGGGGAATCCTTTAAGTACGCAAGCACCTGCCGCTCCAGCCCCCTGTCGTAGGGCGGGTCCATAAAGACCAGATGAAAAGGCTCCCCGTCCCCAGGGGCCCTCTGCGGCAGCAGGGGTTCGGAAACCTCCGGCTTCCGCTGCCCGCCCGTTCTTAGTTCCTGCTCCAGCCGCTTAAGGGCCGCAAAGACATCCATCACCAGCAGGGTACTCTCCCGCTCCGCCCTTGTGAACCGGATATTTTCCCGGATACAGGCCGCCGCCTTCCGGTTCTGCTCCACGAAGACGGCCCGCTTCGCCCCCCGGCTTACGGCTTCCAGCCCGATCCCGCCGCTTCCGGCGAACAGGTCCAGGAAATTGGCCTGGGCGAGATAGGGCTGCAGCATATTAAAGAGGGTCTCCTTGATCCGGTCCGTGGTGGGCCGGGTGTCAAGACCCGGCAGCGTCTTTAGGGGCAGGCTTCTGGCCCGGCCTCCGATGATCCTCATGGGGCCACCTCATTTAAAACGGCCTCCCGAAGCAGCGTCAGGGCGTTGGCCACGGAGCTCTCCCGCACCTTACTGCGGTTTCCGGTAAAGCAGAAGCGTTTCACGTAAGAATGCTCTTTACAGCAGCAGCCGATGTACACAAGGCCCACAGGCTTTTCCGGGGTTCCTCCATCGGGTCCCGCGATTCCGGTGATGCCAATGCCGATGTCCGCCCCGGCGGCTTTCTGACAGCCCTTCGCCATTTCCAGGGCTGTCTCTTCACTGACGGCTCCATGGGCCGCAAGGGTTTCATGGGAGACGCTAAGAAGCTTTTCCTTGGCCTCGTTGGAGTAGGTGATGTACCCCTCCTTAAACTGCTCCGAGATGCCTGGCACATTTACCAGCCGTCCCGCCAGAAGGCCCCCGGTACAGGACTCCGCCGTGGTGACCGTCAGATGATGCTCTTTTAAGAGGGAAGCTACGGCCTCCTCCAGGGTGACATCCTCCCGGTCCGTGTAGATCTTCGTCCCAAACCGGCGCTGCAGTTCCTCCTCCAGGGGCTTAATCAGCGCCAGTGCGGCCTCTTCTGTGGCGGCCCTGGCGGTCAGCCGAAGATGCACCTCCCCGGTCTTGGCATAGGTGGCGATGGTGGGATTTTCCTGCTTTTCGATCAGATCCAGGATCTCCGTCTCCGCCATGCTCTCCCCGATGCCGCACAGCTTCAGCATTTTCGAGTAGATGACCTCCGGCTGGCGGCTGTGAAGATAGGGGTACACCTGATTTTCAAACATGGGGATCAGCTCGTTCGGCGGTCCCGGCAGAAGGATCAGAGTATTCTTCTCCCCCTCGATGATCAGGCCGGGTGCCGTTCCGTTGGCGTTGTAGAGGACGATGCTCCCCTCCGGCACCAGAGCCTGCTTCCAGTTATTTTCCGTGATGGGACGCCGGAGCCTCTGAAGGTGCCGCACAAGCTCCTCCCGAGCTCGCTGATCCTCCACCAGCGAAAGCCCCATGGACGCCGCTGCGGTCTCCTTGGTCAGGTCATCCTGGGTGGGGCCCAGGCCCCCGCAGAGGATGATGATATCGGAGCGGCTCTTTGCCGTCTCAAGAAGGGCCTTAAGCCTTACGGCGTTGTCGCCCACCACGCTCTGGTAATACATGGAAAGCCCTAAGAGGGCGCATTTCTCCGACATGTAGGCGGCATTGGTATTGACGATATTTCCCAGGAGCAACTCAGTCCCTACGCAAATCAGTTCTACTGTCATATGCTGTCACTTCTCCATTCCACAATCTCATCTAAGCTCCTGCGTGGCCGCTTGGTCGGAGCTTCATTGGGATAACTCACTTTCGCATTTTGTTTCTATACCGGAATATATGTATGTCAGGAACTTCCTACAGCCGGCTGCAGATATGCTCATAAATGGCATGCAGGAACGCATCCCCCTGCCGGCACTCCGCCACCGTGGTGACGACGGCATTCTGCTCTGGCAGGATGATGGAAAGCTGGGAATATTTCCCATCTGCCCGGAAGGAATTGTACTCGCCCCGCCAGAACAGATAGCTGTAGGGGCCGGCTCCCTGCTGTCTGGCGCTCTCCCGGATCCACTCCGCGCGCAGCAGCTGTTTTCCGTTCCACCTTCCCTCGTTTAAGCAGAACAGGCCGAATTTATGCAATTCCGTCAGGGTCAGAAAGAGTCCCCCCGCGCCGAAGGAGTTGCCCATAGGGTCCTCCTCCCAGGTGGGCCGCTTGATGCCCAGATGGGAAAACAGCCGCGGCGTCAGATAGGAGCGCAGGTCGCAGCCGCAGCGCCGCTGTACCAGGATACCCGCCAGATAGGGCCCTACGTTGCTGTACATAAAATGGCTCCCCGGCGCATGGACAAAGGGGATCTGAAAGCACAGCTTCACCCAGTCGTCCTCAATAAGGGCGGGCCGCTGTTCCGCCATCAGAAAGCTTTCCTCCTGGCCCAGGCACATGGTCAGCAGATCCCGCACCGTGGCCTTTTCTAAATTCTCTGAAATATGCTCTGGCATATCCCCGGCAAACGCCTCCGTCAATTTTTCCTCCAGAGAGAGCAGACCCTCCTGGACCGCAAAGCCCACCGCGCAGGAGGTGAAGCTCTTGGTGGCGGAATAGATATTTCTCCTGCACTCCCCCTCCAGAAGCCACTCCCCGATAAGCTCCTCTCCCCGGTTCACCTTGACGCCCAAAAGCCCCAGAGGCTTTGCCGCTTCCACAAAAGAACTGAGATTCATAACTGTCTCCTTTCCAATCTGTTCCCTTAACACATTCCGGTTTTTTATTCTGTTCCTTTCACACATTCCAATTTTTTATTCTGTTTCCTTAGCACCTTCCGGTTTTTTAATTCTGTTCCTTCAACACCTTCCGATTCTTCCACACATAGTCCACCAGGGAGATCACCGTCAGCGCCAGGGCGATATAGGTCACCACCGCGCAGATCACCTGATAGGCCGGATGATCCAGGTTCACGATCAGTAAGACCACCATCACCATCTGGGAGACCGTCTTAAATTTGCCCCAGTAGCTGGCGGCGATGACAACGCCGTTGTCGGAGGCCACCAGGCGGAAGCCGCTGATGATAAATTCCCGGGCGATGATGATCACCGTGACCCAGGCGGCCAGCTCTCCCGTCTCCACCAGACAGATCATGGCGGAGCACACCAGAAGCTTATCCGCCAGGGGGTCCATAAATTTTCCGAAGTTGGTGACCAGGTTGTGCTTTCTCGCGATCTTGCCGTCCGCCATGTCCGTGAGGCTGGCGATGATGAAGATGGCCGCGGACACATACCGCCCCGCCGGGCCAAGCCCCGGCAGCAGCAGGCAGACCACAAAGGGAATGATCAAGATCACACGCAGAATCGTCAGTTTGTTTGGTAAATTCATTTTCATTGTTCTACTATCTCTCCTATCAAATCATAATCCAGGGCCCCGGTGATCCGTACCCTCACAAAATCTCCGCTCATAAGCTCTTTGTCCGTGTTCACGAAAATGTAGCCGTCGATGTCCGGCGCGTCCCGGTAGGTCCTGCCCACATAGGCGTTTTCCTCCTCCACTTTGCCCTCGATCATGGCCCAGATCTCGCTTCCGGTGAGGCTCTCATTTTTATCAAAAATAACCTCCTGCTGAAGCTCCATCACCTCCGCCTGCCAGTCGGCCTTCTGCTCCTCGCCGATCTGGTCCGGGAACTCCGCGGCGGGGGTGTCCTCCTCCGGGGAGTAAGTGAAGGCCCCTAAGCGGTCAAACTCCATCTCATTTATGAAATACATCAGCTCCTCGTGGGCCTCCTGGGTCTCCCCGGGAAAGCCGCAGATCAGGGTGGTGCGCAGGGCGATATCGGGAATCTCCCTTCTAAGGTTTTCGATGATCTCCCTTAGATCCTCCTTCGTGGTCTTTCTTCCCATCCGCCTTAAAATATCGTTGTTCACATGCTGGATGGGCATATCCAGGTAATGGCAGACCTTTTTACAGTCCTTGATGGCTTTAATCAGCTCCGGATAGATCTCCTCGGGATAACAGTAGAGTATCCGAATCCACACCAGGCCCGGGATCTCGTTTAAAGCAATCAGGAGACGGTGCAGGGATTTCTCTCCATAGAGATCCAGCCCGTAGAGGGTGGTCTCCTGGGCCACCAGGATCAGCTCCTTTACGCCCCCCTCCGCCAGCTCCCTGGCCTGGGCCACCAGCTCCTCCAGGGGGACGCTGCGGTAGCGGCCCCGGATCTTGGGGATGATACAGTATGTACAGTGCTTGTCACAGCCCTCCGCGATCTTCAAGTGGGCGTAATGGCCTCCGGTGGTCAGAAGACGGCCCGCGCCGGTCTTCGGAAGTCCTTCCAGGGGCTTGTAGACCTCAAAATGCTTTCCCGCAAGGACCGTTTTCACCGCCGACGCGATCTCATCATAGGAATTGGTGCCAAGGACGGCGTCCACCTGGGGAATCTCCTTTGTGATCTCCTCCCGGTAGCGCTGGGCCAGGCACCCGGTCACCAACAAAGCCTTCAGGCTTCCGGCGTCCTTGTACTCCGCCATCTCCAAAATGGTCTTGATGCTCTCCTCCTTGGCATCGTTGATAAAGCAGCAGGTGTTGATGATGATCACCTGTGCCTCCCGCTCGTCGTCGGTGAAGGAATAGCCCTCTTTTCCCAGCAGTCCCAGCATATACTCGGTATCCACCAGGTTTTTATCACAGCCCAGGGACACAAACATCAGCTTCATAGGCAGCGGTACTCCTTTCTCGTGGGAGGAACTCCTCCGGTTCTCATTTCGCTATCGAAGGAAATCCCCCCGGTTTCTGTCAAAATCGTCTGATAAAAGATTACCACACTGTTTCCACCATCCGTTGTAACCTGTAGAAACAATGTGGTATCAAATCTCCGCTTGGGGCACAGCTTCTGCCCGTGAGGCTACTGTGCCTGTTCTTCCGCGGCGCCTTCTTCTTTCATCGCTCCCTCATCCTCGGAGAGGATGGTGAACTTGCCCTTATAGAGCTCGTCAACCGCCACGGAGAAGGGCTTCTTGCCGTAGGCGCCCTCCACCAGAGGCTCCGCCCCGGCGATCAGCTGTCTTGCCCGCTTCGCGGTGGCGATCACAATGGAATAACGGCTGTTGACCACCGGCTCCTCGCCGATCTCCACACCGCTGTTTACTACCTTCATCAGATCTGTGTAAGATGGATGCAACATAATTTATTCTCCTTTCAAAAAGCTGTGAAGCTCCTGTCTCATTTCTTCAATGCGCCCAGTATTCCTGGATACCCGGTAATGCTCGCCCTCGATGATCCCGTGGACCTGAGCCACGCAGGTGTCTAAATCGTCGTTCACAACGAAATAGTCATAATTCTCAATGCCTCTGGATTCCTCCACCGCCCGGTTCAGCCGGGAGGCTATGGTGGCCTCATCCTCAGTACCCCGGCCCACCAGCCGCGCCTTCAGCTCTTTGGCGGAAGGGGGCGTCACAAACAAAAGCAGCGTGTCCGGGAACTTCTCCCGCACCTTTAAGGCTCCCTGGATCTCAATCTCCAGGATCACATCCCGGCCCTCCAAAAGCTTCTCCTCCACGTAGGACCTGGGCGTGCCGTAATAATTGTTCACATACCGGGCGTACTCGATCAGCTCCTCCCGCTTGATCATGGACTCAAATTCCTCTGTGGATACGAAAAAATATTCTCTTCCGTGCTCCTCGCCCTGCCTGGGCGCTCTCGTGGTGGCCGAGACGGAAAGGGCATAGCGGTCCGGATACCGTTCCAGAAGCCGCTTCATGATCGTTCCCTTGCCGGCCCCGGAAAATCCGGATACCACGATCAAAATTCCTTTTCTTCCTGTATTCATAACCGCACCTATTCTATGTTCTGTATCTGTTCCCGCACCTTCTCGATCTCCGTCTTCAAGTCGATGGCGATGTCCGAAACCTGAAGGTCGTTGGCCTTGGAGAGAATGGTGTTGGCCTCCCGGTTCATCTCCTGGGCGATGAAGTCAAGCTTCCTTCCCACGCTGCCGCCCTCCTTTAACGTATCCCTGGTGCTGGAAATATGGCTCCTTAAGCGCACCAGCTCCTCGTCGGTACAGATCTTATCCGCGAAGATCGTGATCTCCGTGGCCAGCCGTCCCTCGTCGATGTGAACGTCACTTAAAAGCTCCTCCACCTTGGCGGTGAGCTTCGCGCGGTATTCCTCCTGGATCTGGGGAGAACGGGCCTCGATCTTCTCCACCAGCCGAAGCATCCCCTCAAGCTTTGCCAAAAGGTCCGTCTTTAAGTTCTCGCCCTCGGCGATCCGGGAAGCCGCCAACTGTTCGCAGGCACCGCGGACCCCCTGCTCTAAGAACTCCCAGAGCTTTTCTTCGTCCAGAGTCTGCTCCTCCATGGTGAGCACCTCCGGGAAACGGGCCAGACGCGCGGCTGTCAGATCATTTTCCAGATGAAACCTTTCGGCCATCCTGCCGATGTAATCCACATATTCGGCGGCCAGCTCCTCATTGTAGTGAAGAGCCAGCTTATTTTCGGTAAAATCCTCATAGGTGATGAATACGTCCACCTTCCCCCGCTGCAGGTACTGCTTTAACAGGCTGCGGATGGCGGACTCAAAAAAGTTAAGCTTCTTGGGCATCTTGATGCTGACGTCCAGATACCGGTGATTGACGGCCTTCATCTCCACCGTGAGCCTACGGCTCTCCTCCGCCAGCTCACAGCGGCCAAAGCCGGTCATACTTTTAATCATAGTGCCTCCCACTCGCCGTCCTTTGCACAGGACGGCCTCGGTCTCTGTGCAGGGCTGCTCCCTCATCCCGGAGATCTGCATGCACAGGTAAAGTTATTATAGAACAAAAGTTGGAAATAGTCAAATTTCTTTTTTGCTTTTTTATAGGAAATGGGGTATACTTGTTACGAAATGAAAAAGAAGGAGAATCCATATGGCATTTGACGGAATCGTGATCGCGAATTTAGTGAAGGACTTAAATACATATATTCTAAATGGAAGGATCAGCAAGATCGCCCAGCCGGAGAATGACGAGCTGCTCCTGACCATCAAGGGAAATAGGGGACAGGTGCGGCTTCTTCTCTCCGCCAGCCCATCCCTTCCGCTGGTGTATCTGACGGAGGAAAATAAACCCAGCCCCATGACGGCCCCCAACTTCTGCATGCTTCTGCGGAAGCACATTTCCGGGGGACGGATCACGGCGGTGACCCAGCCGGGGATGGAGCGGATCATCAATATCGAGATCGAGCATTTAAACGAGCTGGGGGATCTGTGCAGAAAGGTGCTCATCGCGGAGCTGATGGGCAAGCACAGCAACCTGATCTTCTGCGACGATACAGGGATGATCATCGACAGCATCAAGCATATCTCCGGCCACGTGAGCAGCGTGCGGGAGGTGCTGCCCGGACGGGAATATTTTATCCCCAAGACCCAGGAGAAGGAAAATCCCCTGGAAGCCGCCGAATCCTCCTTCCTTCAACAGGTGCTGGCAAAGCCCTGCTCCGTGGCCAAGGCCATTTACAGCTCCTACACAGGCATCAGCCCGGTGGCGGCCTCGGAGATCTGTTACCGGGCCTCCATCGACGGGGACCGGCCCACAGCGTCCCTGACCGGGGATGAGAAGCTGCATCTGTCCCGGCAGTTTACCATTTTCATGGAGGATGTGCGGGAGGGAAATTTTGCGCCCAATATCATAAAGAAAGGAAAGGAGCCGGTGGAATTTTCTTCCGTACTGCTGACCCAGTACGGGGATTATGAGACGGTTCCCTACCCCTCTATCTCCAAAGTTCTGGAGGACTATTACGCGCAGAAGAGCGTCTATACCCGGATACGACAGAAATCCTCGGATCTTCGGCGGATCGTGGGCACGGCCCTGGAGCGGAACCGGAAGAAATTTGACCTGCAAAGGAAACAGCTGAAGGACACGGAGAAAAAGGAAAAGTACAAGGTCTACGGAGAGCTGATCCACACCTATGGGTATGGCCTCGCTGAGGGAGCGAAGGAACTTGAGGCCCTAAATTACTATACCAACGAGACGGTGAAGATCCCCCTGGACCCCCAACTCACCCCCGGAGAAAACGCCCAGAAATATTTTGACCGCTACAACAAATTAAAACGGACCTACGAGGCGCTCTCCCAACTCATCGAGGAAACCAGAAGCGAGATCCTGCATCTGGAGTCCATCGCCACCTCCCTGGACATCGCCGTGTCCGAGGAGGACCTGACCCAGATCAAGGAGGAGCTTGCGGAGTACGGCTACATCAAAAAGCGCGGCGGCGGCAAAAAAGAAAAAAGCAGGAGCAAGCCCTTTCATTATCTTTCCTCCGACGGGTATCATATCTATGTGGGAAAAAATAATTATCAAAATGAAGAGCTGACCTTCAAGTTCGCAAACGGCGGGGACTGGTGGTTCCACGCCAAGGGCATTCCCGGCTCCCACGTCATTGTGAAAGCTGAGGGGAACGAGCTTCCCGACCGGGTCTTCGAGGAGGCCGGACGTCTGGCGGCCTACTATTCCAAGGCCCGGGGGGCGGAGAAGGTGGAGATCGACTATCTCCAGCGCAAAAATGTCAAGAAGCCAAACGGCAGCAAGCCAGGCTTTGTGGTCTATTACACCAACTACTCTCTCACCATCGACTCGGATATTTCCGGGCTTAGGCTGGTGGAGGGATGAT
>CALWDR010000147.1 GCA_944376745.1 uncultured Lachnospiraceae bacterium | reverse complement strand
AAATCATGTTTAATCTCCTTTCAACCTATGTCTTGATGGAATGCCAAAACATTGTTATGTAATTAACACACTATTTTTATTTAATCACATTTTGTCGAATTCGTCTAGGGGGTTTTGGAAAAAATTTCGGCCCATCCGGGAATCTTCCCCAGATGGGCCGCATATTAAGACGAAAGCGCAGAATATTTTTCGCTTCCGACAAGGAAAACGCCCGTCTGCCGCCTTACTCCGTCACTTCCATTTTATAAAAGGACGTGGCCGCGATCAGCGCTCCCAGGAAGGTCAGTACCAGCGTAACCGCGATCATGATCGCAAAGCCCGCCTCAATGCCCAGGAAAATGCCGCCAAGGACCGCGGCCATGACCGCAATGCCGATGACGATCCCCTGGAGGAACACCTTCACCATGCTGCGCCCCACCGTGCCTAAAAGCTGCCCGATGATCAGGTCCGCCAGCATGAAATAGTAAAGCTTGTTGGCCATCAGGCAGACGTAAAGGAGAACGAACAGAGCGGTCAGCACAGGGGAGATTCCCAGGACGACGGCTCCGGGCACCGCCATGAGAACGCCGTCCACGATGGCGCGGATATGCTCGATCTTAGTGGCGTACCACAGCTTCCGAAAGCTGTTGTCCGGTATCAGGTAGGTGTAGGGATTCTCCAGCTCCTTGGACCATTTGGTGGCGTAGCCGCTGATAATAAACACCACGTAAGCCATGACGCCGGGGATGATGAAAATACCGTAGCGTCCCGCCTCCTCTGCCAGTCCTGTAAAATGCGCAAATACCGCGATTCCCACGCCCACCAGCAGGCTCACCAGCGTGTTGAAGCCAAAGATGAAGAACCGGGTTTTTTTATATTCCAGAAGCTGACGGTAATAGATGGCCTTGGCGCCGGTTCCCTTATATTCCACCCGCGCCTCCCGGAAGCGCTGCTTTTTGCCCAGGGAGACGGTGACGATCCCCTTCTGCTTCTTCAGCCTCATTTCCTGGTAATCGTCGGCAAATTTGGCCGCGTCCTCGTAAAATTCCCCCGTGCATTTCGCCCGGTAAGCCAGCGCCAGCAGAAGCAATGTGGAGGCCGCAAACAACAGGGCGCAGACCACGTTTAAGAGGGTGGGGCCCACAAAGATCAGCCGGAGCAGGGCGATGTTCCACCCGATCACCGGGATCAGCTGGATGACCGGCAGGGCCAGATATTCCTCCAGCACGGCAAAGGAGGGCGTCTCCCGCAGCATCATCAGAAATGCCACCGCCACGAAGACGGCCATCAGTCCGTAGCAGACCACGGTGAGCGCCTTGAAAAATCCGGCAGGCAGCTTCTCGTTGCCATAGCAGAGCACCATGATGCTGCCCTCCAGAATATTTTCAAAAATCAGATAATAAACTGCGTAAAGCAGGATCTGAAGGAGCCCGGCCCGAAAATAGATCACGCCCATGGCCGACACAAACAGGGCCAGAAACACATTGACAACGAGATTCTTCATCCCGGTAAATAAGATCACCTGCTTGGGACTTACCGGGGCCGGAAATACAAAATGCACGTCCGACGGACGAAACAGCAGGCCCTTGCGCCGGGAATAGCTGATAAAATTTGCCGGCAGTATGAAAAATACCAAAATAGACAGTATCACCGCCAGCTTTTCCGGGCTGTCCACATGATACTCCGTCACCAGCGTTCCCAGACCGCTGCCGATGAACACCACATAGACCAGGGCAAGGGCCGCGAAAATGTAAATGACGGGCTTTTTCAGCGCTTTTCTGACGCGGTTTTTGAGGATGGTTTTGTATAAGTAGAGAAAGCTTTTCATGACTGCTCACCGCCTGTTCCGTGACGCTCCTGCTCCCCCGTGCCAGGGCGCTCCTGCTCCCCCGTGATGGCGAAGAACAGCTCCTCGATATCCTGGTCCTTGGCCTGGGCACGGGTGTACGCGCCGATGATCTTTCCTTTATCCATGACGAACATCACATCCCACAGATCCTTCACCATTTCCAGCATATGGGTGCTGATCAAAATGGTGACGCCCGCGGCCTTTAGCTCCAGGACCACCTGCTTTAGCTCCTTGATGGCCGCCGGGTCCAGACCCACCATGGGCTCGTCTAAAAGGATGACCCTGGGTTTGATGGCCAGGGCACAACAGATGCTCACCTTCTGCATCATTCCCTTGGACAGCTCGTTTCCCAGCTTGTTCTGCTTGTCATCAAGCTCGAACCGGGCAAGCAGGGCGTCCACCTCCCCGTCGGTGATGGTGGAATTGTAGGCCCTGCGGATGTACTCGATATGCTCCCGCACGGTGAGCGCCTCGAACATGGCCGGAAGCTCCGGCACATAGGCGAAGATCCGCTTGGCCTCCATACTGCGAGAGTTCATGCGGCAAATGCCCACGCCGCCCTCGAAGCGCAGAAGGCCGGCAATGCTCTTGATGATCGTGGATTTTCCGGCGCCGTTGGGCCCTAAGAGGATGCCCACCTGCCCGTCGGGAACCACAAAATTCACATGGTCCACGGCCAGATTTTTCCCGTAACGTTTGGTTAAGTTCTGAATTTCCAGCATAACTCATTTCCTCACTTCAATTTACTTCGCTTTTACAGGATACAAATATCCGGGGCGAATCCCCCTTTGCGCCTTCTCCCGACACAATTTTTATTCTGTCCCACAGGGTTTCCCTTTCGGAGAAAAACAGGTCTTTGTATCACTGTACTATTCGATTAATACATTAATACAAACAGACCTGTTTGTCAATCCATATCTTCTCTTTTTTACAAAATTTTTCAGCGGCAGAAACTCGACTTTACAAAATTTTTCAACGCCAGAAACATCGACGCCGCATCAATCTACCAGCGTTTCCCAATTTGGCGTTCGGTATGCCTCAAAACACATTTTTATCTGAGAAACCGTTGATTTCTCCTCCGCCAGAGCGGGTAATTCTTCCTCTCCAAAATACCGGCTTTCCACCGTTTCTATATTTTCCTCAAAGGCCCCTCCAATCACGGAACACAACAGGAAAATTTTGCAGACGCCATAAGCGTATGCCGGCAGATTGTGCTTTGCCCGGTCCTGTATGGCGATGACCCGCTCCACGACCACATCCAGTCCCGCTTCTTCCTTTACTTCCTTGACGGCATTTTCCCGGACGGAAACGTTCACGTCCACCCAGCCGCCGGGCAGGGACCATTTTCCATTGCTTTCTTTCACCAGCAAGATCCTGTCGTTCTGGAAGATTGCGGACCGTGTATCCAGCTTTGGCGTTTGATATCCCGATTCGCTGCAGAACAGATCCCGTACCTTCTCCACCGGCAGGCCGGATTTCTCCGCAAGCATTTCCGCCGAGATCTCCCGTATGCGCTGATACCGTTCCCGGTCAAAGACATCTTTCCCATAGGTAAGTCCGGCCTGGGCCAGGCTCTGAAGCTCTATGGCCCATTCCAGCAGTTTGTTATCCGTCTCCATCGCGCTTCCCCCCGTCCTCTACCGCTTCTTGACAATCTCATTTCGGTTCTTGTAAATGGAATTTGCCGGCACCACGCCCCGCACCATGGACAGGGGGTAAATATTGCTGTGGGGGCCGATGACGCTGCCGGGATTCAAGACGCTGCCGCAGCCTACCTCCACCTCATCCCCCAGCATGGCGCCGAATTTCTTCAGTCCGGTCTCGATAGACCCCTCCGGGCCCTTCACCACCACCAGGGTTTTGTCGGACTTCACGTTGGAGGTGATGGGACCGGCTCCCATGTGGGACTTATAGCCCAGAACGGAATCCCCCACATAGTTGTAGTGGGGAACCTGGACCTTGTTAAACAGGATCACATTTTTCAGCTCGGTGGAATTTCCCACCACCGCCCCCCTGCCCACGATGGCGTTCCCCCTGATAAAGGCGCAGTGGCGGATCTCCGCCTCCTCGTCGATGATGAGCGGGCCGTTTAAGCAGGCAGTCGGGGCCACTGTTGCGGATTTTGCTATCCAGATAGTTTCCCCCTTCTGCTCATAAATGGCCGGGTCCAGCGCAGGGCCCAGCTTTTTAATGAACGCGCCGATTTCCGGCAGCGCCTCCCATGGGTAGGTGAGGGACGCCAGCAATTCCGCGGCGATGGTTTCCTCTAAAGTGTACAGGTTCCTGATCTTGCATGATTCCATTGTCTGTATCTCCTTTGATGTGGTTTTTATTTCTTTAAAAATCTTCCGATCAGCCATGCCGCAAGCAAGCCAACGGCTGCGGAAAGAATGAATTTTAACGACGCCATGTGCCGGACGCTTGCCCAGAAATATTCTGCCGGACCAGCAGCCAGCTTAAGCTTCCAGCCCGGAACCAAAAAACATAATGCATAATATGTTAAGAAAAATATCAAAACAAAAACGCCGAACCGGCATACCCATTTGACTGCCCGCTTCTCTCGCATAATCGATCTCTCCTCTCTATTTCGATCGTGTTTTCGCTCCGTCTTTGACCGCGGTCTTCCCCGCTGCCTTCGCTCCGTCCGACGCCGCCGTTCTGCCCGCCGTTTTCGATTCCGTTTTCCCCGCTGCCTTCGCTCCATCCGCGGCTGCCGTTCTGCCCGCGGTCCGGTAGAAGGGCGCCACCGCCTGGAAATTGCCGCGGAGGGCGTACTGATTGTTCAGGCCCAGCACGCCGCTGGTCCGGGAGCGGATGAAATGCTCCAGCTTCTCCATGTACTCTTTCGGAGTGATGCTGCCCTCGGCCACGTAGGTTAGGCCCTTCTCCCAACTGGCCGTCAACTCCGGGTTCAGCAGGGACTTGATGGAGCCGTTCACCACATCGTAGATGATCTCCCCCAGCAGCGTGGGCGTGATGATCTGGGTCTTCTTGTTGAGTCCCAGATACTTGTTGTGGATGAGCTTCTTTAAAATTTCCGCCCGGGTGGCGCTGGTACCGATGCCGCTCCCCTTGATCTGGGCCCGAAGCTCCTCGTCCTCGATGAGCTGTCCGGCATTTTCCATGGCCAGGATCAGAGAGCCGGAGTTGTAGCGCTTGGGCGGGGAGGTCTCCCCCTCCTTGATGGCAAGATCCGTCACCGGAAGGGCGGCGCCCTTTTTCAGGGCCCCGATCCGCTCCAAAAATGCCTGGTCGTACTCTTTCTCCTGGTCCGCCCCCTCCGGCTCCTTCTTTTTTAAGAAGGAATAATTGAGCACCTTCAGATACCCCGGCGACAAAAGCACCTTGAAGCTGGAAAAGAATTTTTCCTGCTTCATCTGGGTGACGAGGTTGATCTTCTGATACACCGCAGGGGGATAAAAAATACTTAAGAACCGCCGCACAATGGCCTCGTACACATGCACCGCCGTGGGAGCCAGGCCCTTGATGGCGCCAAGGCCCTGCCCTGTGGGGATGATAGCGTAATGGTCCGTGATCTGTTTGTCGTTGGTGTATCTGGTTTTGGCAATGCCCTTGTAGGAGCCATTTTCCAGGATCTCCCTGGCAAATTCCGCCACCCCGGGGATATTCCGAAGGCCGCCGATATTTTTCCCGATCTCCTTGGCCACCGCTGTGGACAGCACCCGGGCGTCGGTCCTGGGGTAGGTGACCAGCTTCTTTTCATACAGCTCCTGGACGATCCGCAAGGTCTCGTCGGGGCTGATCTTAAACATCCGGGAGCAGTCGTTCTGAAGCTCCGCCAGGTTGTAGAGAAGGGGCGGGTTCTTGTTCTCCTTCTTTTTTTCCAGGGCCGCCACCGTGGCCGTCAGATTTTCCGCCGGGAGCGCAGCCTTCTGATTTTCCTGCCGGGCTGCCGCCGTCATTTCCTGCCGGGCCGCAGTCGTCATTCCAGTGAAGGGCGCTGAAGTCTCCGGTTCGCTCAGCTCCCGGACCAGGACCTCGGCGTCCTCCCTCTTCAGAAAGCCGTTTTCCTTGTATAGCTTCGGGGAGGCGTAGTAAGCGGAGCCCTCCACGGCCCGCCACTCGCCTTCCACCTCCTGCCCGCCCAGATCCAGCTTATTCAGCACCCGATAGAAGGGGGTTTTCACAAAGTCCCGGATCTCCCGCTCCCGGCGCACCACCATCCCCAGCACGCAGGTCATCACCCGTCCCACGCTGACCACCGTATATTTGGTGTTCATAAAATTGGAAATGCTCTGGCCGTATTTCAAGGTGAGAAGCCGGGAAAAATTGATTCCCATCAGGTAATCCTCTTTGGCCCTTAAGTACGCGGATTCCGACAGATTGTCGTAGGCCGACAGATCCTTGGCCTCCCGGATTCCCCTTAGGATTTCCTCCTCGGTCTGGGAGTCGATCCAGACGCGCTTCTGATTTTTGCCCTTGACTCCGGCCATCTGAGCCACCAGGCGGTATATGTACTCTCCCTCCCGCCCGGAGTCTGTGCAGACGTAAATGGTCTCCACATCAGGGCGATTCAGAAGGCCGGAGACGATTTTGAACTGCTTGCTGACGCTGGGAATGACCTCATATTTGAAGGTCTCCGGCAGAAAGGGCAGGGTAGAAAGGCTCCAGCGCTTTAAGCTCTCGTCGTAGGCCTCCGGGTAGCTCATGGTCACCAGATGGCCCACGCACCAGGTGACGATGGCCTCGGGGGCCTCCGCGTAGCCGTCGTGATTTTTCATATCCAGTTTTAACGCTTTCGCGAACTCCCGCGCCACGCTGGGCTTCTCCGCGATGTACAATGCTTTTGCCATAAGTTCCTGCTTTCTATTTCTTACAAGGTGTTGGCCCGGTCCCGAATGCTTTTGTTGAAATTAATGATGTTGTGGTCGTACTCCTCCGACATATATTTTGAGGTGATCATAAAATCCGCCGTCGCCTTATTGTTGGCAATGGGAATGTCGTAGACCTGGGCAATCCGAAGCAGGGCCTTCACATCCGGGTCATGGGGCTGAGCCGTCAGGGGGTCTGAAAAGAACACCACGAAATCCACCTTTCCCTCCACGATCTTGGCCCCGATCTGCTGGTCGCCGCCCAGAGGGCCGCTATTATACCCCCGCACCGGAAGCCCGGTCTTCTCCGTGATCATCCGGGCCGTGGTTCCTGTCCCGCAGAGGAAATGCTGCTTTAAGATGTCCTGATGCTCGTCGCACCAGGCAATCAGCTCCTGCTTCTTGCTGTCGTGGGCGATGAGGGCGATGTTTTTCTGTTTTCCAATGGTCAATGTAATGTAGTCTTGTTCCAGCATATGTAGTCTCCTTTTCTGTTTTGCTCCTGCTTTTTTCGAGGGGATTCCCTTCACACGTAATCCATCACCCTTTTAACCCCCGCGCCTGCCGGTCCATGTCCTCCACCACGATGTCGTAGATCTCTCCCAGAGACGCGCAGTATTCCAAAACCTTCCAGGGCTCGTTGGTGTGAAAATGAATCTTGATCAGCTCCTCGTCCCCCACCGCCAGCAGGCAGTCGCCCTGAAAATTCGCGTTGAAGTAATCGCTGATAACGTCCTCGTCGAGATTTTGCCCCTCGATCAAAAGCTGTGTGTCATAACGGTATTCTAACATTTTGCTCCTCCTTGTATGATATAAGATATATTTTGTTGCAATAGCAGAAACTCTTTTCAGAAAAGCTTTCGTTTCTTTGCCTCCGCCAAAAGCTTTGGCTGAATCTCAGGATATGTCCAGTTTTCCACCAGATCCCTGGAAAGCAGGATTTTCTCTATCTCGCTGTGTAACTCCTTTTCAAAGCTTCGGATCTCGGCAAAATACAGCATGCCAAAGGATTCCTGTCCCTGGCCAGAGCCTCCTTCTTTCCGCACTCCGTACACGCAGATTGGCCGAATCTCAAATTCGATGGCACCTGTCTCCTCATAAAGCTCCCGTCTGGCCGTTTCCAAAATAGTTTCCCCCGGCTCCCGATGTCCTCCCGGCACCTCATAGGTGTCCCGCGCTCTGTGCTTGCAAAACACCCATTTTCCGTCTGCCCGGGCAAGAATGACCGCGAATTTTAGCAGATCATCCGGCACGGAATCATAGAAATTTACTTCTGTCCTGTTCTCGTTTAAATATACATTTTCCATTTTTCCAGCCTCTTACCTCGTTTCCGTATCTGTAGATTTCAGCAAAAGCCGGTAGCCCGCACCCCGGTCTGTTTTTTATAGGATTGAAACCCGACGCTTTCAAAACATTTTTGAGAGGCGATATTATAACTGTAGATTTCCTCCACAAAAATTTCCGCATATCCCAGTTCTTTTGCCCGTGCGATCAGGGCGGCTATTACATCTCTGCCAATCCCCCGGCCACGGTATTCTTTGCAGCCAATCACAATGGGCATATCCTCCCTGCAAAACGTCACGTCTCCAACCGGACGATAACCCTCTTTTTCCAGTACCTCGATAAAATACAATTCGCCCTTTTTATCCAAATATTCATACATGGCTTTCAAACGTTCTAACGTGTATGGCTCACGATTTCCGTCCACCAGATAAATCGTATCCAAATCCTGATACCACTCCAGGGCAAACATTATATTGCCATCGTACTTTCTTAACCGCAGATTGTGTTTCACAGAAATAATTTCCGGCTGTTTTATATGTAAAATCGGCATGTACGTACTCTCTTCCCAATAGTTTCCATCCAGCAGGGCAGTCTTTTTACAGGTACAGCTTATTCTCCTTCCGCCCGGCGCAGGCCGCCTCGATCCGCTTTTCCGTCTCGGCAACCAACTCCCCGCTGATTTTCCGGGCGTGCCTGGGGCAGATGGAGACACAGTGCATACAGGAAATACAGCGTTCCCTGTCGGTAGACCCTGGATTTTCCTCTGGAATCGCATTGGCGGGACACTCTCCGGCGCAGACGCCGCAGGAAATACAATCCTCCGTTACTTCCGGCTTGATGGCAACGCCGCTGTAGCTTTTGTAGGGATAGTTTCCCGGAAGGGAGGGCTCCCGCTCCCAGTCTCCCTTTTTCAGTGCGGCAAGAATTTTCTCCTCGAAACCTGTCAGTTCCCTGATATCCTGCGCATCCGGCCTTCCCGCCCCGAACCGGTGCACCAGGGAATGCTCCGCCACAGCCTCCACTCCGGCCACGCAGACGAAGCCCGCCGCCTTCAGCGTGTCGGAAAGCTCCCGCAGGGTATCGTCAATGTGGCGGTTTCCGAATACGGCTGCCAGAACCGCTTTCGCCCCGTTGCCCTTCACCTGCCTCAGCTGCTCCACCACCGTACCTGGCACCCGGCCCCCGTAGGCGGGAACCGCCACGAGACACACGTCCCCGCCGGTAAAGGAAATTGTCTGGATCTGCCGGGGATTTTTTATCAGGTCAACCCTCGTAACATTGCCCTGAAAGGGCGCTGAAAGAGCGTCCGCCACTTTCTTTGTCCCACCGGTGGGGCTGAAAAATATCTCGTAAATCATACGCTTCCTCCTATATATAATGATGAAATCAATCCATTTTTATCTTTTCAACACTCGTTCCCGGTTCTATGTTCCCTGCCGCCTTCAACTGTTACAGCCGCACTCGCCAGCAATTCAGGTACAATTCCTCTACAGCCGTACCGACCAGTCCTCATAGGAAAAGGTCCCGCTTCCATGGTGCAGCTTCCCGGCCTCCTGCAGACGCTCAAATTCCTTTTTTATCCTCTCTGCCAGCTTAGGCGTAACCTCCAGGGAATGGTGGGCCGGAAACAGCTTCTTCACTGGAAGGCTGGTGATTTTTCCAAGAGACGCCAGATACGCCGCCGGGTCGGTAGAGGGGTAATCCGCATACAGAGTTCCCTGATACACCAAATCCCCGGTAAACAAGTACCCGCGCTCCGGTTCCCAGAAGCACATATGTCCCGGCGAATGGCCGGGCGTGTGCAGAACCTCGACGGTTCTTCCGCCAATGTCCAGCACTTCACCGCCCTTTAAGATTTTTGCCGGAGTTCCCTGAAATATCTCGTATGTAGTAACATCATAGCCTGCTGGCAATTCCCTGCAGCTGGCAATCATCTTGCGGACTACCTCCACGGGCAGGGGAAATCCGCCCTTCAGCCAGCTTTCTTCTTCCTCATGTACATAAAATTCAGAAAAATATCTATGCCCGCCGATGTGGTCCCAGTGCGCATGGGTAGCCACCGCCGTGACTGGCTCATCCACACATTTTCTTACCTCGGCAAGAATATCGCCGATCCCCAGCCCCGTATCTATCAGAAGACTGCGGTACGCGCCCACAAGAAGGTAGCAGTGGGTCTCCTCCCAATGCCGGTTCTCACTGATGACAAAGGTGTCCTTATCTAATTGTTCGGTGGTAAACCAATGCTTCACCTGTTATGCTCCTTATGCGCCAGCAACCCTTATAAATCAAAAAGGGGCTGTGAATGTTGCTATCCGTAAATCCTATTGTATCATATTATCATTTTTTCGTAAAGAAAAGACCTGCCGGAATTTTCCCGGCAAGTCCTTTTTCGGCTACTGTTCATGGGGTGGGGAAATTGGCAAAATTTCCCCACCCCGTAAAAAGTAACCTTTTTCGTGATTTACAGCGGAGTATCTTATTTCGCCCCAATATACCCTTCCGCCTTCAGAAGCTCCGCGCAGAGCACTGCGCCGCCCGCCGCGCCGCGCACGGTGTTGTGGGATAAGCCCACAAATTTGTAATCGTACACGGTATCCTCACGGAGACGTCCGACGCTGATGCCCATGCCATGCTCATAATCTACATCCAGCGTCACCTGGGGGCGGTTATCCTCCTCAAGGTACTGGATGAACTGCTTGGGGGCGCTGGGAAGCTGAAGCTCCTGGGGCAGACCCTTGAAGCTTACCAGCTTCTCGATGAGCTGCTCCTTGGTGGGCTTCTTTCTGAATTTTACAAATACCGCGGCGGTATGGCCGTTCAACACCGGAACCCGGATACACTGGCAGGTGATCACCGGGCTTTCAGCCGGAACGATCACGCCGTCCTTGATCTCGCCCCAGAGACGCAGGGGCTCCTTCTCGCTCTTCTCCTCCTCGCCGCCGATGTAGGGGATGATATTCCCTTCCATCTCCGGCCAGTCCCGAAAGGTCTTTCCCGCGCCGGAAATGGCCTGGTAGGTGGTAGCCACCACCTCGTAGGGCTCGAACTCCTTCCAGGCTGTCAGCACCGGGGCGTAGCTCTGAATGGAGCAGTTGGGTTTTACCGCAATGAAGCCGCGGGTGGTCCCCAGACGCTTCTTCTGGAACTCGATCACCTTCACATGCTCCGGGTTGATCTCCGGCACCATCATAGGCACATCCGGGGTCCAGCGGTGGGCGCTGTTGTTGGACACCACCGGGGTCTCTGTTTTGGCATAGGCCTCCTCGATGGCCTTGATCTCCTCCTTGGACATGTCAACGGCGCTGAACACAAAATCCACCTTGGCGGCCACTTCCTCCACCTCGTTGACATTCATCACCACCAGCTTTTTCACCGCCTCCGGCATGGGGGTGTCCATCTTCCAGCGGTCTCCCACGGCCTCCTCATAAGTCTTGCCAGCGGAACGGGGACTTGCCGCGATGGTCGTCACCTCAAACCAGGGATGATTTTCCAGAAGCGCGATGAAGCGCTGCCCTACCATTCCGGTTCCGCCTAAAATTCCTACTTTTAACTTCTGATTCATCTGTCTAATCTCCTCACACAAGGATTTTACAGCCGCACATTCGCCGGAAAATCAAGTCCCCCGCTGTCATCGGGTAGGAAATGCTTTTCCTTCTGTCTTTCTGTGGCGTACAACTGTCTTTCCTTCAATTTTTCTTTCTTATACTAATACATTTCTCCCCAAATTACAACCTTGAAAATGTCACCAAATTTCATCCATTTTCCAAAGGTCTTTGGGCAAAATCCACAATTTCCGGCAGGTTGTTTTATGGAAAACGCCAAAATTCAGCTTTTACTCACAGGCTGCCGCTCGCTGTCCGCGTTTGTTCCAGGCTTCCGCTCACAGGCTACCGCTCGCTGTCCGCGTTTGTTCCAGGCTTCCGCTCACAGGCTGCCGCTCGCTGTCCACGTTTGTTCCCGGCTTTCGCTCACAGGCTACGGCTCGCTGTCCGCGCTCACCCCGGCCTCCTTGCGCCAGTCCTCCTTCAGGTATTCCTTCTCCAGATCGATCACCCGCTCCATGGCCTCTTTTCCAGGAGCGCCGATGGTCAGACGCTTGTTCACGCAGGTT
>CALWDR010000146.1 GCA_944376745.1 uncultured Lachnospiraceae bacterium | reverse complement strand
AGGAAAAGAGGAAAATTATGCAGTTGACAGGGGCAGAAATCATCATCGAATGTTTGAAGGAGCAGGGTGTGGACACTGTCTTTGGGTATCCGGGGGGAGCCATTTTAAATGTGTACGACGCTCTTTATAAGCACAGGGGTGAGATCCGGCACGTGCTCACCTCCCACGAGCAGGGAGCCTCCCACGCGGCGGATGGTTATGCCCGCTCCACCGGAAGGGTGGGGGTGTGCATGGCCACCTCCGGGCCGGGAGCCACCAACCTGGTGACGGGGATCGCCACCGCCTACATGGATTCGGTGCCCGTGGTGGCCATCACCTGCAACGTGGGCGTGAGCCTGCTGGGCAGGGACAGCTTTCAGGAGATCGACATCGCCGGGATCACCACCCCCATCACCAAGCACAATTTTATCGTGAAGGATGTGGCGAAGCTTGCGGACACCATCCGGCGGGCCTTCGCCATTGCCAGGAGGGGACGGCCCGGCCCGGTGCTTGTGGATATCCCCAAGGACGTGACGGCCAACAAGGCTGAGTATAAGCCAAAGAAGGCGGAGCCGGCGAAGCTGGCGGACACCATCACGAAGGAAGCACTTGACACCGCCGTACATATGATAGAGAAGGCCAGGAAGCCCTATATTTTCGTGGGCGGCGGCGCGGTGATCTCCGGGGCGTCAAAGGAGCTTCTGGAATTTGTGGAGAAGGTCCAGGCGCCGGTCTGCGATACCCTCATGGGGAAGGGCGCCTTTGACGGCGGCCACAGGCTGTACACCGGAATGGTGGGCATGCACGGCACCAAGACCTCCAATCTGGGGGTCAGCGAGTGCGACCTGCTCATCGCCATCGGCACCCGCTTCAGTGACCGCATTGTGAGCAACGCGAAAAAATTTGCCCGGAACGCCAAGATCCTGCAGCTTGACATCGACCCGGCGGAGGTCAACAAAAATATCGTGGTGACCGCCAGCGTCATCGGCGATGTGCGGGAAATACTGTCCCGGTTAAATGAGCGGCTCACGCCCCAGAATCACGACGGCTGGATCGCGCATATCTTAGAGTACAAGGAAAAATACCCCTTAAGCTATCCGGCGGAGGGCTTAAGCGGCCCCTATATCATTGAGGAGATCTACCGCCAGACGGCGGGGGACGCCCTGATGGTGACGGAGGTGGGGCAGCATCAGATGTGGGCGGCCCAGTATTATCGGTATAAGGAGCCGAGAACCCTCATCACCTCCGGGGGCCTGGGAACCATGGGCTACGGCCTGGGGGCCGCCATCGGCGCCCAGATGGCCAACCCGGACAAACAGGTGGTCAATATCGCCGGAGACGGGTGCTTCCGCATGAACATGAACGAGCTGGCCACCGCCGTGCGCCAGAAGCTGCCCATCATCGAGGTCATCATGAACAATCATGTGCTGGGGATGGTGCGCCAGTGGCAGACGCTGTTTTACGAGAAGCATTATTCCGCCACCGTCCTGGACGACGGGGTGGATTATGTGAAGCTGGCCGAGGCCATGGGGGCTTTGGGACGCCGGGTCACCACCCGGGAGGGATTTTGTGAGGCCTTTGCCTGGGCCTTACAGCAGAAGGAGCCGGTGGTCCTTGACTGTATCATCGACTGCGACGATAAGGTGTGGCCCATGGTGGCTCCCGGCGCGGCCATCAGCGAGGCCTTTGACGAGACAGACATGGAAAGCCGGAAATGATATGGCGGCGCGCCTTTGACAAGACAGACATGGAAGGCCGGAACAAAAGGCCGCTTTTGATGAAAGCGGTGTTCTGGCCGGATATGGATATAAAAAAGATTTTAACCAGGAGGAAAGAAACATGAGCAGAGTTTACAATTTTTCCGCGGGACCGGCGGTCCTGCCGGAGGAGGTCTTAAAGGAAGCGGCAGAGGAAATGCTGGACTACCGGGGATGCGGCATGTCCGTCATGGAGATGAGCCACCGCTCCAAGGTCTACGACACGATCATCAAGGAAGCGGAAGCGGATCTTCGGGAGCTTATGAAGATCCCGGATAACTACAAGGTGCTGTTTTTGCAGGGAGGAGCCTCTCAGCAGTTCGCCATGATCCCCATGAACCTCATGAAAAACCGGGTGGCCGACTACATCGTCACCGGACAGTGGGCCAAGAAAGCCTACCAGGAGGCCCAGATCTACGGAAAGGCCAACAAGATCGCCTCCTCCGAGGATCAGACTTTTTCCTATATCCCCGACTGTTCCGACCTGCCCATTTCCGAGGATGCGGACTACGTGTACATCTGTGAGAATAACACCATTTACGGGACCAAATTTAAGACCCTTCCCCACACCAAGGGAAAGCCGTTGGTGGCGGACGTTTCCTCCTGTTTCCTGTCGGAGCCCGTGGACGTGACCAGGTACGGCCTTCTCTATGGCGGCGTTCAGAAAAATATCGGCCCTGCCGGCGTGGTGATCGTGATAATAAGAGAGGACCTGATCACCGAGGATACCCTGCCGGGAACGCCCACCATGCTGAAATACAAGATCCACGCGGACGCGGAGTCCCTTTATAACACGCCCCCTGCCTACGGCATTTACATCTGCGGCAAGGTGTTCAAGTGGTTAAAGAAAATGGGCGGCCTGGAGGTCATGAAGGCAAGAAACGAGGAGAAAGCCAAGATCCTCTACGATTTTCTGGACGAGAGTAAGCTCTTTAAAGGAACCGTGCGCAAGGAGGACCGCTCTCTGATGAACGTGCCCTTCATCACCGGAAATGACGAGCTGGACGCCAAATTCGTCAAGGAGGCCAAGGCGGCGGGCCTGGAGAACTTAAAGGGACACCGCAGCGTGGGCGGCATGCGGGCCAGCATTTACAACGCCATGCCCAAGGCGGGCGTGGAGGCCCTGGTAGCGTTTATGAAAAAATTTGAGGAGGAGAATCTGTAATGTTTCAGTATCATTGCCTAAATCCCATTTCAGCGGTGGGATTGGATCTGTTTGATGAAAAATACGCGAAGACGGAGCGCGTGGAGGAGGCCCAGGCCATTCTGGTGCGCAGCGCGTCCATGCACGACATGGAGCTTTCCGAGAATTTAAGCGCCATTGCCAGAGCGGGGGCGGGCGTCAACAACATTCCGCTGGAAAAATGCGCCGAGGAGGGGATCGTGGTCTTCAATACCCCCGGCGCCAACGCCAACGGCGTCAAGGAGCTGGTGCTGGCCGGGATGCTTCTGGCCTCCCGGGATGTGGTGGGCGGAATCTCCTGGGTAAAGGAGAACAGCGCCGACGCCGACATCGCCAAGAAGGCGGAGAAGCAGAAGAAGGCCTATGCCGGCTGTGAGATCAGCGGCAAGAAGCTGGGCGTCATCGGCCTTGGCGCCATCGGCGTGAAGGTGGCCAACGCCGCCACCCATCTGGGCATGGAGGTGTACGGCTATGACCCCTACATTTCCGTGAAAGCGGCCTGGGAGCTTTCCAGGACCATCAAGCATGCGAATACCGTGGATGAGATCTATCAGAACTGCGACTACATCACTATCCATGTGCCCCTTTTGGATGACACCCGCAAGATGATCAACAAGGAAGCCATCGATCAGATGAAGGAGGGCGTGGTGATCCTGAATTTCGCCCGGGATCTTCTGGCGGACGAGGAGGCGGTGCTTGCAGGTATCGCCGGCGGCAAGGTGAAGAAGTACGTGACGGACTTCCCCAATCCCACCGTGGCGGGCAAGGACGGCGTCATTGTGATCCCCCATCTGGGCGCCTCCACCGAGGAGTCTGAGGACAACTGCGCGAAGATGGCTGTGGAGGAAGTGATGGATTACCTGGAAAACGGCAACATCAAGAGTTCCGTCAACTATCCCAACTGCGATATGGGAGTCTGCAAGATGCCCGCCCGGGTGGCGGTGCTCCACCGGAACATCAAGGGCCTGATCAGCAAATACGCCACCGTGATGGGAGACGCGGACATCAACATTTCCGACATGACCAACAAGAGCCGGGGGGATTACGCTTACTCCCTGCTGGATCTGGAGTCCCCGGTGACGCCCCAGGTGGTGGAGGCCTTAAAGGCCATCGACGGCGTGCTGAAGGTGCGGGTCATTAAGTAGGCGTCGCCTGGCAGGCAGAGAGAACGCCTGCCGGAAAAGAGATAGCGGGAGTGATACCATGACAAGAGATATGACCGAGGGGAAGCCCTTTGGGTTGATTTTGAAGTTTGCCGTGCCGCTGGTGCTGGGCAATCTGTTTCAGCAGCTCTACAATATGGCGGATTCCGTCATCGTGGGAAAGGTGCTGGGCTTAAATGCCCTGACCGCGGTGGGGGCTACCTCCTCCGTCAATTTTCTGATCATCGGTTTTGTGCTGGGGCTGTGCAGTGGGATGGGCATTCCTATTGCGCGGCAGTTCGGCGCGAAAAAGCATTCGGAAATGCGCAGGTACGTGATGAATGCGGCATATCTGTCCATCGGGCTCTCCGTGCTTCTGACCATTCTGGCGGCGGCACTGTGCGGGCCTGTTCTGACGTGGATGCAAACTCCCGAGGTGGTCTATCAGGGAGCCTATGACTACTTTTTCGTGATCTGTCTTGGCATTCCCTTTACGATTCTGTACAATACCTCGGCGGCGGTGATACGTGCCATGGGAGATTCCCGGACGCCCTTCTATTTTCTTGTGTTTTCCGCCCTTTTAAATATCGGACTGGATCTTCTGTTCGTGATGGGCTTTGACTCCGGCGTGGCGGGAGCGGCCTGGGCCACCATCCTCTCACAGGGGATCGCGGGGGCGGCCTGCTTTATCTACATGAAAAGGACCTATCCCATCCTCCGCTCGGAGAAGGAGGAGCGCAGGATTCGGTGGTCCTGCCTGAAGACGCTTCTTCTGAATGCCGTTCCCATGGGATTGCAGTTCTCCATCACGGCCATCGGAAGCATCATGCTCCAGAGCGCGGTCAACAACCTGGAGGTCCTGTATGTGTCCGCCTTCGCCGCCTCCATGAAGGTGAAGCAGCTGGCCATGTGTGCCTACGACGGGATCGCCACGGCCTGCGCCACCTTCGCCAGCCAGAACCTGGGGGCGGGCAAGCTTTCACGGGTCAACAAGGGACTTCGGGCCGGGATCGGGATCGGACTGATCTACTCGGTGATCATCGGAGCGATCCTCATGACCAACGGCGCCAAGATCGCCTGGCTCTTTGTGGACCGCAGCGAGACGGAGGTGCTTGCAGCCGTGCAGCTTTTCATGACCTGCACGGGAGGCTTTTACTGGATGCTGGACATTTTAAACTGCGTCCGTCTGACGGTTCAGGGGCTGGGCTACAGCCGGATCGCCGTGCTGGCGGGCTTAAGCGAGCTGGTGGCCAGAGGCCTTATGTCCCTTTTCGTGATCCCGGCCTTCGGCTTTCTGGGCGCCTGCTTTACCGATCAGACCGCCTGGCTGGCGGCCTGTATCGTGCTGATCGCGGTGTACATGGCGATCATGCGGCGGCTCAGACGGCAGTATGGGCAGGCTTCGTAAAAGGGCCGGGAGTGTCCGGGCGCCTATTGGCTACTTTTCGGTGTTTTGCGTGCCCTAAGGTCATACTTGCCTGCGCAAGCGCAGCCCGCATGACCTTTTGACGCTTGTATCATATTATTTTATTATAGAAAAGGCAGAAAGAAATTATGGCAGACATCAAACCATTTTGCTGTATCCGGCCAGCCGGGGACAGGGCGGCGCGCATCGCGGCCCTGCCCTATGACGTCTACAGCCGGAAGGAGGCAAAGGAGGAAGTGGAAAGAGAGCCCTTGTCCTTTCTTCGGATTGACCGTCCGGAGACCCAGTTTGCGGACAGTGTGGACATGTATGATGAGAAGGTCTATCAGAAAGCCCATGATATGTTGTGGGAAATGGTGGCCCAGGGGGATTTTGTGAAGGATTCCCGGGCATGCTATTATATCTATGAGCTGACCATGCAGGGGCGGGTCCAGGACGGACTGGTGGCCTGCGCCTCCATCGACGACTACTTAAACGGCGTCATCAAGAAGCACGAGAACACCCGGGAGGATAAGGAGCAGGACCGTATCCGCCATGTGGACGTCTGCAACGCCCAGACGGGGCCCATCTTCCTGGCGTACCGGGCCGGGGAGGCCGCCGGTGTCCGGGATATTGTAAAGTGTGCCAAGCAGGGGGAGGCGCTGTATGACTTTACCTCCGGGGACGGCATCCGCCACCGGGTATTCTGCATCGACGGGGAGGCGGAGATCGCGGCTATCCGGGAGGCTTTCGGAAAAATGAAGCAGATCTACATTGCGGACGGCCATCACCGGGCGGCCTCGGCGGTGAAGGTGGGGCTGCTGCGGCGGCAGCGGCACCCGGATTATACGGGGACGGAGGAGTTTAATTACTTCCTGTCGGTGCTGTTTCCCGACGACCAGCTTAAGATCCTGGATTACAACCGGGTGGTGAAGGATTTAAACGGCCTTTCACCGGAGGGATTTCTGGGGAAGGTAAAGGAGATCTTTGATGTGGAGCTTATGGGTGCCGCCGGACATGGGGCGGCGGGAATGGCAGGAGCGGAACCGGAAACAGCCGAAGAAAGGCAGGGACCGGAAACAGCCGGAGAAGGGCAGGGAGCGGAGAATTACCGCCCCCGGCACAAGGGAGAATTTTCCATGCTCCTGGGGAACCGGTGGTATCTCTGCCGTATCCGGGAGGCGGATAAGAGCGGCGATCCGGTGAAAGGGCTGGATGTCTCCATTCTCCAGGATAAGCTCCTGGGCCCGGTTCTTGGCATCGGCGACCCGAGGGTGGACGCCCGCATTGATTTTGTGGGAGGAATCCGGGGCCTTGCGGAGTTAAAGCGGCGGGTGGATACGGACTGTGCCGTGGCCTTCGCCATGTACCCCACCTCCATCGGGGAGCTTTTCGCCGTGGCGGACGCGGGCCTTCTCATGCCGCCCAAATCCACCTGGTTTGAGCCGAAGCTTCGGAGCGGCCTGTTTATCCACTGCCTGGAGTAAAGGGCCTGCGGGTTGTCAGAGTGGTGTTGAACAAAAAAAGGCAGGAGGGGCGGCCTTCCTGCCTGCATATTTTGCAACGGAGCAATGAGAAGGAGGAATGTGTATGTATTTTGCGGCAGGGACCGATCTAAAGTCGGATGTGGATACCATCCAGGAGGTTGCCGAGCAGGTGAAAAACGCGGACCCGGACAAGATCAAAGCCTATTTTGAGGGCCTGATCCCGGATGTGGTGAATTTCGGCTTGAAGGTGGTGCTGGCCTTTCTGATCTACGTGATCGGGGCAAGGCTCATCAAGCTTCTGCGCAGGCTTTTAAAGCGGTTTCTGGAGCGGGCCGGGGTGGATGAGGGCGTAAAGCAGTTCCTGGACTCCCTGGCCAAGGCGCTTTTGTACTTTTGCCTGATCATGATCATCTTCACCTGGTTTGGCTTCTCCACGGCCTCGGTGGTGGCGCTTTTGGGCTCCGCGGGCCTGGCCATCGGCCTGGCGCTGCAGGGCAGCCTTTCCAACTTTGCCGGCGGCGTGCTGATCCTTGTGATAAAACCCTTCAAGGTAGGGGATTATATCCGGGAGGACGACAACAAGAACGAGGGGACCGTCACCGAGATCGAGCTGTTTTACACCAGGCTGACCACGCCGGACAACAAGGTGATCGTCATTCCAAACGGAGTTCTGGCCAACACCAGCCTCACCAATTTTTCCCAGCAGGCTAAGCGGCGGCTTGACATTTTCGTGGGCGTGTCCTACGAGGCGGATATCCGCAGGGTGAAGGAGGTTCTGACTGCCCTTCTGGAGCGGGAGGAGCGCCGGCTTCCGGAGGAGGAGATGCGGGTGTTCGTGGACGAGCTTGCCGACAGCAGCGTGCTGATCGGCTGCCGGCTCTGGGTAGCCACCGCCGATTACTGGCCGGTAAAATGGCAGCTCACGGAGAAGATCAAGGAGACCCTGGACGAAAACGGCATCGAAATCCCCTACAATCAACTGGAGGTTTCCATTAAGCAATAGGGACATAAGCGGTTACTTTCCCCACCCCATGAAAAGCAGCTATAAGCAAGAAAAATTTCCAGAAAATATCTCTCAACCATTGACAAATACAGGAAACTGTGCTAGTCTTACTCTTGTAGTGGGTATACACCCGATTATTTTTTAAGTATCCAGGAGGAAGTATTTTATGCAACAGGGAACTGTAAAATGGTTTAACGCAAAGAAGGGTTATGGATTTATTTCGGATGCTGATGGAAATGACGTGTTCGTACATTTCTCCGCATTGAAGATGGATGGATTCAAAGAATTGAAAGACGGCGAAGCAGTCGAATTTGAAGTTGTAGAAGGCGAAAAGGGACCTCAGGCTGCGAACGTAGTCCGTTTAGGTTGATTCATAGAGTTATTCAAATTAAGAAATAAACACCAGGAGGTTGTCTCTTACCGGGACAACCTCTTTGCCATAATAAGCACAAAAAATATCACATGGAGGTATCTATGAACATCGAACATTGCAGCGCCTACGAGCTGGTGGAACAAAAGCAGCTTGCGGACATTCAATCGGAGGGCTATATCCTGCGCCACAAGAAAACCGGGGCCCGGGTGAGCCTTATTTCCAATGAGGACGCGAATAAAGTTTTCTATATCGGGTTTCGCACGCCTTCCCTGGACAGCACGGGGGCGGCCCACATCGTGGAGCATACGGTGCTCTGCGGCTCGGAAAAATTTCCGGCCAAGGACCCCTTCGTGGAGCTGGTGAAGGGCTCCCTGAACACGTTTCTGAACGCCATGACCTATCCGGACAAGACCATTTATCCCATTGCCAGCATGAACGACAAGGATTTCCAGAATCTCATGCACGTGTATCTGGACGCGGTCTTTCACCCCAATATCTACCGGCACCCGGAGATTTTCAAGCAGGAGGGCTGGCATTACCAGTTGGAGAGCGCAGATGCGCCCATTACCTTAAACGGCGTGGTCTACAACGAGATGAAGGGTGCCTTTTCCTCGGCGGAGGATGTGTTGAACCGCCAGATCTTAAACGCCCTGTATCCCGATACCTCCTACCAGTATGAGTCCGGCGGGGACCCGGAGGAGATCCCGTCCTTAAGCTATCAGCAGTTTCTGGACTTCCACAGCCGGTACTATCACCCCTCCAACTCCTATATTTACCTTTATGGAAATATGGATATGGAGGAGAAATTAAACTGGCTGGATGCGGAGTATTTAAGCCATTACGATTACCTGGAGGTGGATTCCACGATTCAGCGGCAGAAACCTTTCACAAAGCCTGTGGAGGTAACGAAAACCTATCCCATCGCCAGCACCGAGTCCGTGGAGGACAATACCTATCTGTCCGTAAGCTTTTCGGTGGACACCATTTTAAATGAAAAATTATATATCGCCTTCGACATTCTGGACTACGCCCTTCTGGGGGCGCCGGGAGCTCCCCTGAAGAAGGCCCTGCTGGACGCCAGGATTGGCAAGGACATCATGAGCTCCTACGACAACAGCATTTACCAGCCCATGTTCTCCATCGTGGCCAAGAACAGCAACCCCGGGAAGAAGGAGGAGTTCCTTCAGATCATCCGGGACGTGCTGAAGGACCAGGTGAAGAACGGGATCGACAAGAAATCCCTGCGGGCCGGGTTAAACAGCTTTGAATTTAAGTACCGGGAGGCGGATTTCGGCCAGTTCCCCAAGGGACTTTTGTTCGGCATCCAGTGCCTGGACAGCTGGCTCTATGACGACAGCCAGCCCTTTACGCACCTCTGCGCTCTTGATGTCATTGAGTGGCTGAAGGGCCAGGTGGACACCGGCTATTTTGAATCCCTCATTGAGGAGTATCTTCTGGACAACCGGCATATGGCTCTGGTGACGGTGGAGCCCGAGCGGGGGTTGAATGCCAGGAAGGAACAGGAGCTTTCGGAGAAGCTTCGCGCCTACAAGGCGTCCCTAAGCGCCCAGGAGATCCAGAAACTGGTGGAGGAGACGAGACATTTACAGGAGTACCAGGAGGAGCCCTCCACCAGGGAGGAGCTTTTATCCATTCCCATGCTTACCCGGGAGGATCTGAAGCGGGAGGCGGAGCCCTTCACCATCAAAGAGTGCGTGGAGGCGGATACGAAGCTTCTGTTCCACGAGGTGGAGAGCAACGGCATCGCCTACCTGAACCTGCTGTTTGACACCTCCGGGGTGGCGGAGGAGGACATTCCCTATCTGGGTATCTTAAGGTCCGTGCTGGGCTATGTGGATACGGAAAATTATGGCTACGGGGAGCTGGCCAACGAGATCAACCTGCACACCGGCGGCATCACCGGGGCGGTGGGCAATTACGCCCATGTGCGGGATGAGGATTTCACCACCACCTTCGAGGTGCGCATCAAGAGTCTCTACGATAAGCTGCCCAAGGCCATGGAGCTGGCGGGGGAGATCCTGGCAAAGACAAAATTTGAGGATACGAAGCGGCTCTACGAGATCATCGCCCAGATGAAATCCAGGCTGCAGATGGGCTTCTCCGCTTCGGGGCACATGGTCTCCGCCATGCGGGCCATGTCCTATTTCTCCAGGAGCGCCAAATATTCAGAGCTGACCGGCGGCATTGATTTCTACCGGCTGGTGAGCCGGATCGAGGAGCATTTCGATGAGGAGAAGGAGGACCTGGTCGGGCGGCTTCAAAAGCTGACGGAGCTGATCTTCCGTCCGGAGAATCTGATGATAAGCCTGGGAAGCGAACAGGAGGGCTGCCACAGGCTTGTGAGGACCCTGCCGGGCTTTCGGGCGCTTCTCTTTGATACCCCCGTGGCGGAGCACAGGGACGCGCTCACCTGCTCTAAGGAAAATGAGGGCTTCTTCGACGCCTCCCAGGTACAGTATGTCTCCCGGGCGGGCAATTTCAGGAAGGCCGGATACGCGTACACCGGAGCCCTTCGGATACTCAAGGTGATCTTAAGCTACGATTATCTGTGGCTGAACATCCGGGTGAAGGGCGGGGCCTACGGCTGCATGAGCGGCTTTGCCAGAACCGGGGACAGCTACTTTACCTCCTATCGGGACCCCAACCTTCAGAAGACCAACGAGGTTTACGAGGGTATTCCGGCGTATTTAAGAAGCTTTACCGTGGACGAGCGGGATATGACAAAATATATCATCGGCACGGTCAGCGACATGGACACGCCGCTGACGCCCTCCCTGCGGGCCCTGCGTTCTTTGAACGCCTATCTCACCGGCGTGACCTTTGAGGATATTCAGAGGGAGCGGGACGAGGTGTTAAGCGCCAACCAGGACAGCATCCGGGCACTGGCGGATCTGGTGGCGGCGGTTTTGGGAGAGCAGGCCCTCTGCGTCATCGGAAACGAGGAGAAGCTGCGGGAGCATGCCGAAATGTTTGGGGAGCTTAAGAGCCTGTACTAAAGAAGCTGCAAAAGCGCAGAAAGATTTCAGGAGCAGTCAAATAAGAAAAATTACCAGGGAGGAACCATGAATCAGAGCTTTAAATCCGGGTTCGTCACCTTGATCGGGCGGCCCAACGTTGGAAAATCCACACTGATGAACCGGCTGATCGGCCAGAAGATCGCCATCACCTCTAAGAAGCCCCAGACCACCAGGAACCGGATTCAGACCGTTTACACGGACAAGGACCGGGGGCAGATCGTATTTCTGGATACCCCGGGCATCCACAAGGCCAAGAACAAGCTGGGGGAATATATGGTAAATGTGGCGGAACGCACCTTGAAGGAGGTGGATGTGGTCCTGTGGCTGGTGGAGCCCACCACCTACATCGGGGCCGGGGAGCAGCATATCGCGGAGCAGCTGAAAAAAGCGGATACGCCGGTGATCCTGGTCATCAACAAGGTGGACACGGTCAAGATGGAGGAGATCCTGGCCGGCATCGACGCTTACCGGAAGGTCTGTGATTTTGCGGAGGTTGTGCCTCTCTCCGCCTTAAAGGGGGAGAACACCGACCTCCTTCTGGACCTGATCTTTCAGTACCTGCCCTACGGGCCCATGTTCTACGACGAGGACACGGTCACGGACCAGCCGGAGCGCCAGATCGCGGCGGAGCTGATCCGGGAGAAGGCCCTGCACGCCCTGGATGAGGAAATCCCCCACGGCATCGCGGTGTCCGTGGAGAAGATGCGGGAGCGCAAGGGGACCGGGATCATGGACATCGACGCCACCATCATCTGTGAGCGGGACTCCCACAAGGGTATCATCATTGGAAAGGGCGGGAGCATGCTCAAGAAGATCGGCACCAACGCCCGGTTTGAGATCGAGCGGCTCTTGGGCTGCAAAGTGAATCTGAAGCTCTGGGTGAAGGTGAAGAAGGACTGGCGGGACAGCGACTTTCTTCTCAAAAATTTCGGCTACCGCCAGGAGGACTGACCGCCTGAAAAAATTTGCCTGCCGGGAATCCTTTCGGCTTCCGGGAATGTCCGGGCCGGGCGCAGCCGCTGGCAAATTTTATCTGGTATATCCCTTTGGGACAGGGAAATCCTAATGAACAGATAGAAAAGGCACGTTTGGAGCGCGCAAAACGCGAAAAGGTGCTTTTACGGAAAACTTATCCAAGGATAAAAGACCAAGGGGGAAGAGCCATGATACTGGAAGGTTGGGCGCAGTTTGAAAGTACCGGAAGGATAGAGGATTATCTGAATTACAGCAGGTCCTGCCAGGCGGCCGGCGGGGCCGTG
>CALWDR010000145.1 GCA_944376745.1 uncultured Lachnospiraceae bacterium | reverse complement strand
ATAGGGCAGGGACTCGAACTTGGCGATCACGTCCTCGTCCTCGGTGCAGGGGATGTAGTAAGCCTGGTTCATGTCGGAGGTGATGTGGTCCTCGTCGTAGGTGGTGAGCCTTGCCAGGTTCCCCTCCCTGCTGTAGGTCACGAACCGCAGGAAGGCCCAGGCCGCTTCCAGGTTTTCCTCCGCCACGTCCGTGGTCATCCAGCAGTAGTCCACATGGATGGGGATCCTTCCCGGCGTACACTGGGGCACCGGATAGAATTCCCAGTTGAAATCCAGCTCCTTCTGGTTCCACTCCGCATAACTCCAGAGTCCGGAGAAGGTTCCGGCCACCTTGCCGGCGATGAAGGCCGCGTCCGCCCCGGAGACATTGCCGAACTTCTTCACGTAATCGCTGGTCCCGGAGCTGGCGTTCTGCTTCAAGGAGGTGGCCTCCACGCCGTTTAGGCCCGCGATCTCATAGTAGTAGTTGACGAATTTCTGCACCGCCGTCAGGTCGAAGTTCCCCGCCTCATAGTCATAGCCCACGATGGAGCGTCCCTCCGTCATGGTCCCGGGGATCCAGTTGTACGACCCGCTTAAGTCCTCGATCCCCGAATAGGTGTTGTTGGTGCAGGCCTTGATGAACTCCGTGAAATCATCCCAGTTCCAGTCGAACTCTGGAAAGTCCTCGTTCATCTCCTCCACCAGGTCCTCGTTCACCACCAGCACGTTGCTGTGGATGGTCTGGCCCAGGGCATAGAGATCGCCGTTGTAGGTCATCCGGTCCACCACGCTCTGGGGCACCTTCGCGAAGGCCTCATCCCCCTCCACGAACTCCGTCAGGGGATATACCCAGCCGTTCTGGATGTAGGTGGGCAGGGACCCGGCGTCGTCAAAGATAATGTCCGGCAGGGTCTTGCCCGCCATCTCCTGGGAGGTGAGATACTCCGTGGCGTCGTCAGTGGTGGACTCGAACAGGATCGGCTCCACCTTCACGTTGGGGTACTGCTCCAAAAAGGCGTTGAACACCGCCTCAAAATCCGAATTACGGTAGGAATTGATGCCGACGGTGACCGTTCCGGTCACCTCGGTATTCACCTCCGGCGCATCCGCCTCCGTCCCGTCCTCGGGCGTCTGGGGATCCTCCTGCTCCTGGTTGTCCGGCTCCGCTCCGCCTTCGTTCTCCTTCTGCCCGGACTCGCCGCAGCCCGCCAGGCATCCAAACGCCAGGGCCGTGGTCAGCAGCAATGCGGTTACTTTCTTCTTTTTCATCTTAATTACCCTCTTTCCTGTCTGTTTCTTCTGGTTTCTCTTTGTGCTTCCGTCTCTTCCGAAGGATGACCGCGGTCACGATCCCCGCCGTGACCACCACCGCCGCGCATACGCCGGCGACGATCCCGGCCGCCGGGAGTTCCTTCTTCGGCTCCTCCTCTTTCTCATCTTCCACCGGCTTTACAGGCTCTTCCTCTTCTTCCTGCTGGGGGGCGTCCTCGCCCAGGATCAGGTTCAGGGTCCCGTTGGCCGCCACCGTCAGGTTCTCTTCCACGGGATTGCCGCCCTCGTCCAGCTCCGTGATCCTGAAGTTGTCAAGGGCGACCTCCCTGGCCGCGCTGACAAGGGAAATGTATCCGCCCTCATAGCCTTCGCCGATCTTCCCGGTGAATACCTCCTCGTAATCATCCAGCCACATGGAGATCTCGTCTCCCACCACCCGGATCTTCAAGGTGTGCATGGTCCCTACGCTGTTCTGCGGTTCTCCCTTATCATAGAACTGGTTGTCCACCGCCGCGTCCTCCCGCAGCATGGGGACATCCTCATCCGTACGCCGGTAATAGTTGGTGTTCACCACATTTCCGATGGCGTTGCGGTTCCCCTCAAACTCCACGTAGGCGGCGATGGGATTGGTATCCGCCTGGGGATCGGCGTAATCGATGTACTGCCCCGGCTCTTTGGAGCCGAACAGGATCATCTGCCGCACGTACTGCTGGGAGAAATCCACCTGGGCCTCAAAGTTCTTATACTGCTTTCCGGTATAGGTCAGGATATGTACGTTGCTGTTCTCGCTGCCGTTGCTCCCCCGGTTCCGGTCCATCCACAGCTGTCCGTCCTGCACGTACCACATGGGGAAGTCGGACCGCACGGCGCCGCCCTCATTGGCGTCCTTCACGTAATAGCTCTCAAAATCCAATAGGTCGCTCTCCGTATCAAAGGTCCAGATCTTCGTGGAGCCGCTGCTGCCCTGCCAGCTGTCACGCACCCGCACCGTCAGCAGGGCCGCCACACGGCCCGGATTGGAAATCCCCGGCACGGACAGGGTCCCTACGAACCGGTAATTCCCCGGCGCGGAGCCGTCGTAGCCCTGGGCGCGCCAGGTCCCGTCCGCCGCAAACCGCTGGCCGTTTCCCGTGGTCACCCGCACCGTGGAGGGAAGCTCCAATGCCTCCAGGGGCGTCCCGGTCTTCACCGTGATATCCCGAAGGGCGTCCGCGTCCGCGATGACACTGCCGCTGGCCCCGTCGATGGCCGTCACCGAAAAGCTCTTAAATCCATGCTGGGCGGTACGGCTGGAAGCCAGGGACAGATAGCCGCCCTCATAGTCGTCCATCAGGTCAAAGTCCGTCATCAGCCCAAAGCCTTCCACGTAAACATAGCAGTGTTTGTTGATGACAGCCACGGTCAGGGTGTAGGTATTTCCCACGTTGGAGAGCCACTCCTCCTGGTCGTGGTAGCCCGGCGCGTAGGGCTTCACGTGGTAAATGGGACGGTACGCCGCGTTGGCCAGCTTCACCTCGCCCACGGCGCATATGCCGCCGCCCGCGCCCATGTCGTTCTCCGGGTAAAGGATGACGCCCCCGTTTTCCTGGTCGCCGGAGCTGTCCCGGTAGAGGGGATAGCTTCCATTTTCCGTTCCGAAGAAGAACATCAGTCTTCCCGGCGTCTTCTGATACTCGATGGTCGCCACAAAGTCCTCGTAGGTCCGCTCCTTGTAGGTGAGCACCGCCACGTCGCTGACGTCGCTGCCGCCCACGCTGTTGCTCTGCCGCTTCAGGCTGCCGTTGGCGATCATCCAGTGATCGTAGAAATCCGTCCGCGCCAGGGCGCCCGTCTCGTTGATCTGCTCCAGGTAATAAGTATCAAAGGCTCCGGCGTCAAAGTTCTGGTCGTCGAACACCGCACTCATGCTGGTCCCGTCACTGGTAACCCCTGTTTTGGCGGGGAGGGCGGTGGTGATGGTCTCGGAGATCTCAAATTTATCAATACCAAAGGTTCTTGGCGCAGATGAGAAAATGGATACATATCCGCCATTGTAGCTCTCAGGCAGCTTCAAGTACATGGAATATTCACTACTGTTATCAATAAATAAGAATAACTCCCTGTCCTTCACAACAATTTTTACCTGATGAGACACTTTATTTTGAACATTCGCACTTGCATCCCCTTTTTCATCCGTAAAGCCACCCGGCAGATCATAGTCCAGCCGCTGCCGCACCTGAGATTCGTTGGTATATCCATTGGTGAAATCTCCCATTGCATTGACACAGCCTCCCGCCTCAACGAACAGCATGATCCCGCCCCGGGCAGTTAAAGTATCTTTCACTTTCCCCAATGGGAACTGCCCTGCTTCCGTGCCGATGATGATCCCTGTTCGATTAAAGGTCTGCTGTACCGTATATGTCAGCTCGAAATCCGTATACTTCTGTTTCTTATAGGTGAGAACATCTACCTTCTCATACTCCGAACCGTGTCCTTCCTTATCACGAGCCACAAAGCCTTCATTATTTATCCACCAGCTGTCCTTCACATCCACCTTTTCCATTGTAGTGGAGACAGCGGCATCGGCAAGATAGTAAGCGTCAAACTGTTCTGCCAGCTCCGTCATGGAGCTGAATCCCTCCTTGCGCTCCGGTTCCGCCACACCAAGCTCGGCATCTTCGGGAAGTTCCCTGATCTTGAAAGAGTTAAAGGATCCCTCTTTATTATAACCGGCATTTGTAACAAGTGAAACATAGCCGCCATTATAACCGTCCAGACGAAGGGTCATTCTGCTGTCTTCATTTCCGTCCACCACAACCGTCACGCAGTCATTCACCACGCGGATCACCATGGTATGAACTACCCGCTGCTTCAGGTTCGCCTCGACGCTGCCGCGGTCACAGAAGCTTGGCAGCATTGGATCTTCCATATATCTTGCCAACGCCAGGGCTGCATTGCTATAAGACTCCGAGACAAGAGAGCCTCTTGCGTTTCGATATCCCTCCGCTTCCGTATAAACAAACAGTCCGCCGTCTTTCCCCCGGATCGCATTACTTGTGCCGTCATATGCGAATTCTCCCATCTTCGTTCCGAACATCACGCCATAGCGCACGAATCCCTGCTCGTACTTCAATTCCAGTTCGAAATTCTTGTATTCCTGCGTCTTCAAGGTCAGAATACCAAAACCGGTGGTCTCGCTTCCGCTTACCTGTAGATTGCTCTGAAGTCTGCCCTGCTCTACCTTAAACACATCGGCTATATTCGCTTTTTCCATTTCATGCGCGACATCGTCCAGGGTGTATGCCACAAAATCATCCTCAAGCTCGCTGGCATCCAACAATGTTGCAAATCTGCGAACATATTCCCCTTCCACCGGTTCATCCGGCTCGTCATCCGCAAGGTACTCTTTGACAAAAAAGTTCTGGAAGCCACCCTGGTCACAGCCATTGGAATAGATCGACAACGCCCCTCCGGTATATTCTTCGGTAAGTTTTGCCTTAAGGCAGCTATCCTCGAATCCATCCACCCATACCGTTACTTCTCTATTCTCCACCAATACATGTACGGTATATGCCGTCTTATTTGTCTCTTTATTATCAGACGGTAAAACGAAGCCCTTCAATTTATTACCGTCCCAGCCAGCGCCTATCCTCTGGACGGAAGTTGTATCATAGGCCCCGCTCAGATTGATCTCTCCTTCACCGCTCAGCCATATCTGCAGCCCCAGGCCGCTGTTTACAAGCCTTCCTTCCGGCGCGATCATAAGTCCGTAATTGGTATAAGCAGTCATAAAAGTATAACCGGCTTCAAAATTCTGGACGGTCTTATCTTTTAATGTCAGCGTAGTCAGCTTGTTCACACTTGCCCTATGGTTCGGGATCAGCCAGCCGGGTATCTGGAAATTACCAAACTGATTTTCGCCATTTGCGTTCCAGCATACAGAAGGCTCCACGCCGTTTTCAATTACAGTTTCATTCTCCGTATCAAACTGATATGCCGCAAACTTCTCTGAAAGCCCGGAGAGCGCAGCGCTGTCCAGCGCCTGGTACATCGCGTAGTCGTCATAAGCTCCTGCAAGGTCTGTGATGGTAAGACTCTTGAAGCCGCCATTATTCCCGCCTGAAGAATAGATCGCAATCGCTTTCTCTGTCATATCATATCCCGTCGGCAGCGCCAGCTCACTCACTGTCTGACAGCCTTCCACCC
>CALWDR010000144.1 GCA_944376745.1 uncultured Lachnospiraceae bacterium | reverse complement strand
GCCAATGTGAACTGCTATAAACCGAACATTTACATTTACAGCGACAGGCAGCGGCAGGTGACGGTGCGCTTTGATAAGCCCCAGCTTCTGACCACCACGATCCCCGACTACAGCGGTCTCTGGCAGGTAGAGACCGGGGAGGAGGGCGACCTCTATGACGGGGCCGGCAATTCCTACGGCTTCCTGTTCTACGAGTCCGTGACCCGGCCCGAGCTGTTCCAGACCCAGGAGGGCTTCTTCATCCCAGCCGGGGACCGGGAGGCGGCTTACCGGCAGATACTTGGAGCCTACGGCTTCAACGAGACGGAGATTTCCGATTTCGTGGAATTCTGGACCCGGAAGCTGCCGGAGGGCGTGGATTACTTCATGTATCCTCAGCTTACGGACACCGTGGACGCGGCCATGCCCGTCACCATTTTCCCGGCGCCGGAGATTATGGAGCGTATCTGGTTCGTCTTTGAGACGGCGGATGGGCGTGAGCTTCCCGCGCCGCAGGTTACGCCCATCCAGCGGGCGGACTACACCGTCGTGGAGTGGGGCGGGATCATTCTGGATGAGGCGCGCTGAGCTGGTGTGTTTCGCTTGGATGAGAGACGCTGAGCTGGCGTGTGTTTATCATCTTGGATGAGAGGTTCAGAGAGGTTTATACGAGGCGGGGCTGCTGGCGAAGGGAATCCAGGCGGAGCGGATACGGAAATATGGGTTTGCCTTTGATGGGAAAAGGGTGTTGATCGGCTGAAGAGCATGAAAACGATAGGCGAGCAGGTTACTTTAATGAGAATGTAATTGAAAAGCATGGTTCTTTGTAAAGGCCCCCGTGCCGCTGTCTTTGGTACTTCAAAGATAACGGTCCGGAGGCCTTTTGATAAATTCACGTCTAATCCAGAATCCCCTTCAGCAGATCGTCCCGCATAGGCGCCTGCCTGGTGAATTTGGACTGAATCTCAATAAACCGTCCTTCCTCAGAGCTCTTCTGGAAGCTCTCCATCACCTCAAGCACATGGTAGGTCTGGCGGTAGCTGGCCCGGGGGGGCCGTCCGGTGGCGATGGCCTTGGCCGCGTCCGCCAGTCCCAGAGCCCGGGAGTTCTCCGCGTAGGGGAAGGTCAGGGGCATTTCCATGTAGGAGCCCTGCTCCGGGCGGAGGAGCTTGATGGGACCGCCGAAGCAGTTGGGGTCCGGCACGATCAGGGTCCCCTTGGAGCCGTAGATCTCAAGCCTGGCCTGGGTGTCGTAGTGGACGTCAAAGGTGGTGAAAATGGTGCCGATGGCGCCACTTTCAAACTGCATGAGCCCGGTCACATAGGTGGGGACCTCCACATTTACCACAGTGCCCTTTAAGGGCTCGCTGGTGATGGTGCGGGTGGGGAAGGAGGCCTTGGTCATGCCGGATACGGTCTTGATACCGCCTAACAGGTTGATGAGAGCCGTCAGGTAATAGGGGCCCATATCCATCATGGGGCCGCCGCCGTGCTGGTAGTAAAAGGCGGGGTCCGGGTGCCAGCTCTCATGGCCCCGGCAGATCATAAAGGCCGCCGCGCCCACGGGCTCCCCGATGAAGCCGTCGTCGATGAGCTTGCGGCAGGTCTGGATGCCGGCCCCCAGGAAGGTGTCGGGGGCTCCCCCTAAGAATAAGCCCTTTTCTTCCGCCAGACGGACCAGTTCCTTTCCTTCCTCCAAAGTGGCAGCCAGAGGCTTCTCCGAGTAGACGGGCTTTCCTGCCTTTAAAGCCTCGCTGGATACTCCGAAATGCTCGTAGGGGCGGGTCAGATTCAGGACCAGGTCCACCTCCGGATCGGCGAACAGCTCGTACATATTTTCATAGAGCTTGGGAATGTGATATTTTTCCACGGCCCGCTCCGCTTTTTCACGGACCAGGTCGCAGACGCCGATGACCGTAAGCTCCTGAAAGAGGTTGGTGATATTGTTAAGGTAGATGCCGCTGATGTCGCCCACACCTACGATACCGATTTTTGTGATTTTCATAAAATAGAGACCTCCTTAATACATTTTCGCGGTGTTCTCAAAGCGCTCGGTGGTGAGGTGGTGGTCGATGGCGTACTGCTTGCCCTCGGCGGCCCAAAGCATCCCCCGCTTCATGAGGATCTGCGCATTGGGCGACTTGTCAAAGACGTCGTCGTGGTGGCCCAGGGAGGTGTAGAACACCCGCCCGTTGCCCCAGAATTTGGTCCAGGCCACGGGCATGTCCACGGGCTTGTTGGAAATGTGGTAGTAGTGCACCTTGGGGAAGCGGGTGGTGGCCAGCACCTCGATGGAGGGGTCAATATGCAGGTAGTAGTGCTCGCTGCACACCGGGAAGTCCTCAAGGCCCTCCACAATGGGGCTGGAGCCGTGGTTGATATTTACCATGTACTCGATGCCGTCCCCGCCCGGATGGCTGACCCACTGGCCGCCGGTGATGAACTGCCATTCCGTATTCTGGCGGAAGGAGTCGCACATGCCGCCGTGGCAGCCCGCCAGGCCCACACCGGAGCCGATGGCTTTGGAAAGGTTCACCACGTACTGGTTGTCGATCTCTCCCATGGTCCAGCAGGCCACCATCAGGTCCAGCTCCATCAATTTTTCCACGTCCTTTAAGCAGTCCAGGGTGTCTGCGATCTCCACGGAGAAATTCTCCTGCTCCAGCAGTCCCGCGAACCGTTTGGAGGTGAGCTGGGGCTCATGGCCGTCCCAGCCGCCCTGAAAAATAAGTGCTTTCTTCATTGTAAAAACCTCGCTTTCTGAAAAAATATTTTTAATGCCGTACCGGGAGATATGTTGCCGCCGGTACAACGGTGTTTCCGTCAAAACTGATGATACCCGGTCAGAACTTTGGGTATCAAATCCGGCATTTGATACTCTGGCCCAGCTTCTGGGATTCAAAGATGGCTTCGATCACCCGAAGCACCCGCAGGGCCTGCTGGGGCTTTACGATCAGGTCCGCGCCGTTGTCGATGACGTCCACGATATTTTTGTAGTAGTCCGCCCAGTCGGTGGTCACCTCCGGGAGAGGAAGCTGGGCGGTGGTGTGCACCGGGCGGGGGGCCATGGTCCTGGTGGGGCCGGCGGCGGTGTAGACGATATCGTTGGTCCACTCCATCTTTTCATCGCTTGATAGCTTTACCATTTTTCCGTGGCACTCCCAGTCCTCGATGACGGCGGTGCCGTCCGTACAGCTCATGTGCCACCGGGGCTGGAGGATGAAGCAGTTGGTGGCGATCTCCACCAGGGCGGAGAGGCCGTTTTCAAAGCGCAGGAAGGCCTTGAAATTGTCGTCCACCTCCTTGGTAAAAATCTGGAACAGGTGGGCGTCCACGGAGACCACCGGGGAGGGGATCAGGTCCAGAAGCTGGTCGATGAGGTGTACGCCCCAGTCGTAGACCATGCCGCCGCCGTTGACCTTATAGCTTCTCCAGCCCTCCATGCTCCGGCGGGAGCCCTGGACCCGGCTCTCGATGTAGTAGGGGGCGCCGATGGCATTTTCCTCTAAAATTTTTTTGATGGTGACGTAGTCCTTGTCCCAGCGGCGGTTCTGGTGGACGGAGAAAAGCTTTCCGCTTTTTTCGGCGGCCTTCATCATCTCTGTAAGCTCCCCGGAATTCATGGCCACGGGCTTCTCGCAGACCACGTGCTTTCCGTGTTGCAAACAGGAGATGACCAGATCCTTATGGAAGTTGTTGGGGGTGGCCACGGTGACCATGTCCACGGAGGTGTCCTCAAGGAGCTCCTCCAGGCTGTGATAGAAGTACAGGCCATTTTTTGTGGCGGCCTCCTCCACCTCGGGGCGGATGTCAAAGGCTCCGGTCACCGTGATCTCCGGGATGGATTCCCGGATGTTCTGGTGGTGCCAGCTGCCCATTCCGCCGTAGCCGATGATTGCAAGCTGATGTTTCATGTTCTTACCTCCCAGGGGTTATATTTTCCTTCTGTTTGATTGCATGATACCACATCCTGTGGTAAAATACTGGTCAGAAGTGAATGAGTTTTGGCCAAAAATTGCGGTAGGAGAAGAAGAGAAATGATCGCTTTTTACGAACAGAATCAGATGCCCCTGCGGGCGGGCCGGGCAAAAAATATGAATTTCAATGCGCACCTGCACCGGCAGGCGGAGCTTTTCCTGATGACAGAGGGGGAGATGGGAGTGACGGTGAACGGGGAGGCATACAAAGCACGGGAGGGGGATCTGCTGGCGGCCTTTCCCAACGTGGTGCACAGCTACCAGTCGGAGGGAGAGAACTGCGGGATCATGATCATTTTTAACCCGGAGCTGGCGGGGGAGTGGAATTACAAGCTGACCCATTTTACCAGCGGGCAGCCTGTGGTGCCAAGGGAGCAGATCCATGAGGACATTCCCTACTGCATGGAGCGCATTTTAGAGACGGAGATCCGGGCGGAGAACCTGCCTCTTCTGAAGGGCTATCTGCTGGTCCTGGTGAGCCGGCTGTGCGCCTGTATCGACCTGGTGCCGGCGGGAAGGAAGGAGGATTTTGATCTGGTGCACCGGGCCCTTCTGTATGTCACCGAGAATTTCCGGGAGCCCCTGACCTTGGAGCAGGTGTCAAGAGAGCTGGGAGTCAGCCGCTATTACCTGTCACGGACATTTTCCAGGAAGGTGGGGAGCGGCTTTAACAGCTATGTCAATTCTCTGCGGGTGGGGCTGGCCCAGCACCTTTTGGAAAATCCCAGCCGTTCCGTGTCGGAGATCGCGCTGGAGTGCGGATTTGAGAGCTTAAGGACCTTCAACCGGGCCTTTCAGGAGCAGGCGGGGACCACGCCGAGGGAGTACCGGAAGCAGTTTGGGGCGTGACAGTTCGGGTATCTGGATGGCTCCCGGATAAAAAGCAAGATCAGGCAGACAGCAAACCAGGAAGATAACGTTATTGCGCCTGCTTCTTCAATGAGGCGATCTCTGCCCGGAGCGCCGAGATCTCAGCGTCCTTCTGGGTGATGGTGTCATCCTTCTGCGCGATGGTGTCATCTTTCTGTGTGATGGTGTTCCCCATCTCAGCGATGGTGTCGTCCTTCTGCGCGATGGTGTCATCCTTTTTCGCGGCAAGCTCCCTGAGATTTTCAATGGTGGCCTGCATGTCCTCGATCATCAGCTGCGAGGTGTTCCGGTCCAGTATCAATAATGCTTCCGAATACATAGCGATCAACTCCTTGGGGTGTATGCGGAATTTCACGATGTCCTGGTAGCAGTCGAGAAATTCCGGGTATGTATTGACCAGCTGAACGATCCGCTCCGGGTCGTCGGAGCTTAGGAAGGTCAGCCAGGCC
>CALWDR010000143.1 GCA_944376745.1 uncultured Lachnospiraceae bacterium | reverse complement strand
GATCTTTTGCATGCCAAGATCCCCCGGATGATTTGCAACACCCTCATGTTCAAAAAGTCCGATGGCCTTCATCTCATCCTTTTCTCCCAGATCGCCAAGCTCTGCAAGAGGCATCCCGCGGGCCTGGGCGAACTGCCGGATCGCCTCGTCCCCACAGTGATGCAAGAAGCCTGTTGTGATCACGATTTTTGTTGTTCCCGCTGGATTCAGATAAGCCCGAAGCTTTCCAAGCTCCGCCTGAAACATCTCCCCGTCAAACCCATCCATGGGACAATTTTCAATAAAACGCAGCACAAGGATATCCGCGCGAAATGCGCGGGCGCTTTCAAAAAGCGGATACATTTTTTCCGTTCCGTCCTTGTATCCGCGCTCCCAGGAAGCCACCTGGCAGATGCAGTAAGCCGCATCCTCCCTGACCGTATCGATTTTCGCCATCAGCCGGTGAACGTAATCCCTGTCCTTTGCGGAGGCCGCCATCCCCCATCTGTGATTCCAGCCAATGTCCGGGGCCGCGCCGTGAAGGGTAATGGAATTCCCCACAAACATCACCCTGACGCCCTTCCCCTGGGGATTTTCAAAGGTCACGTACTCCGTCTCCTTTAACTGATTTTCTGCTTTTACCGTATTTTTTCTGATCTGCTCATAGCCAGCGGTTTCTTTTGAAAAATTCATCCGTTCCTACCTCCTGCGTTACAAAAAATAAATGCTTCTTCGCTGCGTTTTCATGATACAATAATATGGGAGCAAAGAAAAGTACCTCATCAAAAAATTTTACTTTTTTTGTAAGAAACCGTTCTCATGGGAGTCTTATAAGGGAAGGAGGTGAAATCGTGACGGAATTTGAGAAGATCTATGAAGCCTATTTCGGGGACGTCTTCCGCTATCTCAAGGGCCTAACCGGAAACGAGAGCCTGGCGGAGGAGCTCACCAGCGAGACCTTTTTCAAGGCCCTGCGCTCCCTGAAACATTTTCGGGGCGGCTGCGACGTGCGCGTCTGGCTGTGCCAGATCGGAAAGAACTGCTACTACTCCTATCTGAAAAAACACCGCCGGCGGGAGGAGACCGCCCAGCCGGAAATACTGGAGACCCTTCCCGACGGGGAGGCATCCCTGGAGGAACGCCTCATAGATCAGAGCGAGGCACAGAGAATCCACCGGCTGCTGCACGCCCTTCCGGAACCCTACAAGGAGGTTTTCATGCTGCGCACCTTCGGAGAGCTGAGCTTTTCCCAAATCGGCGAAATTTTTGACCACACCGAAAACTGGGCCTGCGTCACCTATCACCGGGCCCGGAACAAAATTCGTAAAGAAATGGAGGATTTCCCATGAACCAACCATGCGACTTGATCAAAGATCTGCTTCCCCTCTACGCGGAGGATATGGTAAGCCCCTATACGGCTTCCCTGGTGGAGGAGCACCTTGCCCACTGCCCGGGCTGTCAGAAGGAGCTGTCCCTCATCAAACACCCCATGGCTGTTGCCGCGTCCAGAGACGCTGCCCCTTCCCGCCGGGCCGCCGCCCCTGCGCCCAAGGACACCGCTCCGCTGGGGAAACTTAAAAAAAAGCTGCTGTTAAAAAAAATCCAGGCCATTGTGCTGACAGCCGCCCTGGCCCTGGCAGCCGCCCTGGCGGTCTTCTCCTATCTGACCGCGCCCATTTATTTTCCTTACTCTGAGGATCTGCTGACCGTGACGAGTACGGAGGATGCCGTGACAGTGGCCTTCGATGAAAGCGTCACAGGCTATTTCTGTGAAGAGGTACGTGAACCCGAGGGCGCCGCGACCTATTTTCTTTCCGCCTGGACCACCCGCCTGGACCGTTTCCTGGACAGGTCCGGTACCGGGGATCTGGCGCTGCCAAAGGAAGCTGCCACCCGCATTTCTTTTACCCAGAACGGCACCGGCTCCGAGGGCGACATTGTGATATATGGAGACCAAAGCAATTCCTTCGGCACCGTAACGCTGCCAAGACTGGCGCTGTCCTACTATATGCAGCTTGCCTGTATCCTATTCCTGCTGCTGGCTGTTGCCCTGCTGATCTTCTGGCGCCGCAGGAGCGCGCGGCTCTGGATTCTGCGTCTGCTGCTGCTTCCGGCGTCCTACATCCTCGGCCATCTCTGCGTCAAGGGCTTCTCCGGTTACAGCTACCATATGACCCGGGACCTGTGCTTTATCGCGGGCGTGGCGCTGCTTCTCTACCTGGCGCTGTTGTTCGGCCTGGATCTGCTGCGCAGAAGATAAGAGCCAAAGCGCGCGAAAAAGAAAAGCGGAGCTCTCGCGCAGGAGCTCCAAGCGGGACTCTCACGGGAAAAAGAAAAGTCAAAACGTGCGGAAGATTCCATTTCCCCTCCACTTTTTTAGTCTCAATTAAGGTTCCCGTTATATGATATTCTAAGAAATATCAGCAAAGGAGCGCGCCAGATGCGAATTTTACTTGCCGAAGACGAGAAGCCTCTCGCAAGAGCCATCGTGAAAATTTTTGAGAAAAATCACCACGCCGCCGACGCGGTGTACAACGGGGAGGACGCCCTGTCCTATCTTGCCGCCGGAAATTATGACGCGGCGGTTCTGGATATCATGATGCCGGGGATGGACGGCATTACCGTATTAAAGCGTCTGCGCGCGCTGGGGAATCCGCTTCCGGTACTGCTTCTGACCGCGAGAGCGGAGATTGACGACAAGGTGCTGGGCCTTGACAGCGGCGCCAACTATTATCTCACCAAGCCCTTTGATTCCAAGGAGCTTCTGGCCGCCCTTAGGGCCATCACCCGAAGCCACACGGAGGTGGATTCCAGGCTGACCTTCGGAAATATCAGCCTGGACCGCTCCACCTTCGAGCTGTCGTCCCCCTCGGGCAGCTTCCGTCTGGCAAACAAAGAATTCCAGATGATGGAGCTTTTCCTGTCAAATCCCCGCCGCATCATCTCCGCCGAACGTTTTATGGAGAAGATCTGGGGCTTTGACAGCGAGGTGGAGATTCACGTGGTCTGGGCCTACGTCTCCTATCTCCGCAAAAAGCTGACTGCCCTGGGCGCCACCATCCGCATCAAAGCCTCCCGCAACGCCGGGTATTCTCTGGAGGAGATCAAATGATCCGAAAACTGAAGCTTCGATTTATCGCGCTGTCCATGACGGCCCTGGCGGTCCTGCTCCTTTTGATCGTGGCGGGCATGAACCTCATAAGCTACCGCGCCCTGGTCTCGGAAGCGGATGAGACCCTGTCCATCCTGGCCCAGAACGAGGGACGTTTTCCAGAAGCAAATATGGACGTTTTCTTCGGCGTTCCTCCCTGGGAGCCGCCCCCCGGCCTGTCGCCGGAGCTTCCCTATGAATCCAGATATTTTTCGGTACTGCTCAATGACGCAGGGGATATCCTTCTGACCGATACCAGCCATATCGCCTCCGTGGACGCGGAGACGGCCATCGGCTATGCCAGGCAGGTGGTAAGCCGGGGGGATACCCAGGGCTTCCTGGGATTGTTCCGCTTCACCAGCTACAGAGACGGTGAAGCCATCCGCATTATTTTCCTGGACTGCAGCCGGACCCTGGACAGCTTCCGCACTTTTCTGTACGCAAGCCTCACCATGACCCTTCTGGGCATCATGGCTGTTTTCTTCGTCATCTTCTTTTTCGCGGGGAAAATCATCCGGCCCATAGCCGAGAGCTATGAAAAACAGAAACGTTTCATCACCGACGCCAGCCACGAGATCAAGACGCCGCTGACCATCATAGGCGCCAATGCGGATATTTTGGAAATGGAGCTGGGAGAAAATGAAAGCCTGTCGGACATCCTCCAGCAGACCAGACGCTTAAAGGCGCTGACGGACGATCTGGTCACCCTGGCACGGATGGAGGAATCGGAGGACGCCATGCAAAAAATCGTCTTTCCCCTCTCCGAGGTGGCCGCCGAGGCCGCGCAGCCCTACCACCGGCTGGCCGCCCAGCAGGACAAGACCTTCGCCTGCCGCATACAGCCCCTCCTGTCCGTCAACGGCAATGACGCCGCCATCGCCAGGCTGATCTCCATTTTGCTGGACAACGCCTTCAAGTATTCTCCGCCGGAGGGCACTGTCACCCTGGATCTGGAACAGCAGAACAAAACGGTGTACTTATCCGTTTCCAATCACACCGCCGCCCCCGTCAACCCGGAGAGCCTTCCCCGTATCTTTGACCGCTTCTACCGGACGGACGAATCCCGCAACTCGGAGACCGGCGGACACGGCATCGGCCTGTCCATTGCCCGGGCCATTGTGAACGCCCACGGCGGGAAGATCAAGGCCCTCGCCCCGGACGGGCACACCTTCCAGATCACGGCTGCGCTGCCGGTCTGAGAGGGGGCCCCTTTCCTCTTCCCTTCATCACCTTACCGCTCTCTACTCTCCCCCGGGCGTCCGCTTCGCTCCTTCAGATAGGGCAGTTCCTTCTTCAGGTCCGACCGCACGCTCATATGCCAGAAATACTCCCCCGCGAACAACAGCTTGTGCAGCCAGTCCTCATGAAGCAGGGCCCCCAGAAGCCGGCGGAAGGAATAGATCCTCCGGCTGGCCTTGATCTGCTCCAGCTGCAGCTCATAGGGCGTCATGTTCTTAGGGTAATGCACGGTATTGCCGTTGTACTTGGACCAGTCCTCATGGAGCAGCCGGTCCTTATTCTTCTCATACACCGGGGTCCCCGGCACAAAATACATGCACTGGATCAGCACGCCCTGGATATGGTGCTTTATCACAAAATCCGCCAGCTTATCGCCGATGCCCACCCGGTGGTTGTCGGCTCCCAGGATGAACAGCCCCCGGACCGCCAGGCCGTGCCGGTGGATATTTTCAATGGCGGCGATGATCTCCTGCCGGGTGCTTTTCTTGTGGTAAAGGGCGAAGGACTCGTCGTCGATAAACTCGATCCCCATGGCCAGCTCCCGGAAGCCCGCCCGCTTTAAGAGATCCAGCATCTCGTCGTCAAAGCCCACCTCGTAGCGGGCCTGGACCGTGAAATTGTATTTGATCCCGCTGTCGATGAGCTTCTTTAAGACCGCAACGGCCCACTCCCGGTCCGCGAAAAAGTTATCGTCCGTGATCCACAGCACCTTCAGCAGACGGTGATGGCCCTGCTCCTGGAAGGCGATGGTCCGGCGGATATCCTCGATCACATTGTCCGGCGTCCTGGTGCGCACCTTATGGCCAAAATGGCGCACCAGGGCGCAGTAGTCGCAGTTGTGGGGACAGCCCCGGGAGGCGTGCACCTGCCCCCAGAGGGTGTTGTGTCCGGCCATCTTCTGATAGCGGTAGATCAGAGTTCTGTCGGGGATGGTCTCAAAAGTCTCCGGGGGCTTCCGGTTCCCGGTGTGGACAAGCTCCCCGTTCTCAGACAGGTACGCCAGGCCGGGAAATTCCGGCTTCTCTCCCCGCCTCACGGCCTCCACCAGTTCCAGGACGGACTCATCCCCCTCCCCCAGGAGCACATAGTCGCAGTACCTTACCGCCTCGGGATAGTTCATAGAGGCGTGCAGGCCTCCCATCACCACCACGGCTCTGCTGTGCTCCTTAAAATACCGGGCCAGCTCATAGCCCCGGTTGGCGCTGAAGGTAAAGATCCCGATCAAGATAAGATCCGCGTCCAGAATGTCCTCCATCACCAGCCGGGAGATGGACTCGCTGTACATCAGCGTATCCTCCACCCTAGCCTTCACGATGGTGGCAAGGGTGTTAAGCCCCACCGAGGGCGTCCGTATGTAGCGGTCATAGACGAAGTAATTTAAAATGGTAGACTTATAAGGACGGTTCCCCGGCTCGATAAACCTGATCTTCATAACTTTTTCATCTCCCTTTTCCTATGTGCGGGCTGTGCTCCGGCAACCATGCGTCGATCCGGCTCCTCACGGCGCAGAGAAGGAAATAGCCGCGCTCCCGGATTTTCCAGAAGCCTCCTCAACTCTCGGCCTGCCGCAGCATGCTTCTCCGCTTCTCCTCCGCGTCCCGGTTCTCCTTCTTCGCCTGGATGATCGCCTCATTGAGCCGCAGCATGCGGGCGTCCAGCATGGAAACCATGTCCGCGCAGTCCTTTAATTCACGGCTGATGTACTCCGGCGCGTTGCCCTCGAATTTGTAATAGATCTTATGCTCCAGGCTGGCCCAGAAATCCATGGCGATGGTGCGGATCTGAATCTCCACTTTGGTATCCACCACCTGGTCCGTCAGGAAAATGGGCACCGTCACCAGCATGTGATAGCTCTTGTAGCCGTTTTCCTTGGGATTCTTGATGTAATCCTTGACGGAGACCACCGTCAGATCGTTCTGCCTGCCGATCATCTCCGCGATACGGTAAATGTCCGAGGTAAAGGAGCAGACAATGCGGATTCCGGCAATGTCATTGACGTAACTCACCATATTGTCGATGGAGGTCTCATAGCCGTAGCGCTTCAGCTTTTTTACGATACTCTCAGGAGTCTTGATCCTGGATTTGAAGTATTCGATGGGGTTGTATTGATGTACATGCTGAAATTCGTCGTTTAAGATCTCCAGCTTGGTATTTACTTCCTTCAGGGCAGAATTATATAGAAACATCACAGTCTTCCAACTGTCTATGTCCTCGTTAAACTTAATCGTTGCGTCCAATTTTTTCTTCTCTACTTTCTGCGAAACGGGAAATTCCCCGTCATTTTTTTATTAGTATAACACATCCGGCAAAGAAATTGGGGGAAATTTGCAATATTCATAAAATATTTAGAAATGGACTCTTATACGTCAACAACAATCCTGCAGCTTTTTCTGCAAAAACAGATTCCATACTTCATAACCGTATGATAGCCCTCTTCCAAAAGCCCCTCCGCATACCTCTTTTCTTCTATCTGCTTCAAAGCTTCCCGACAACCGTTCTCCATCTGGGGAAACTGTTTCACATGTTTGATTTCCAGAATCACCGCCGGTTTTAATTCATCATAAGGTTTTAATTCAATATCAGGTCTGCCGTCTCCGCTTTCCCGATTAGACACTACCTCGTAATCCTGCAATGGGCGAAGAAGTCCTAAAAGAAATCCATGGTAAAACTGTTCCTCGCTGTCAAAATAGCTGATGCTGCCCGACAGCTGCTGCTTCACCATCCGCTCAAAGCCTTCTGCATCCCCCTGAAAAATCGCTTTATACATGGGTGCGAAATCCCAGACCTTGATTTTCTGTTCAAACCATTCCTGGATGGTATTACGATAAATATAACGTATCTCCGCATTAGGTATCTTCATGGTCAGATACGTTGTGTCTCCCTCAAACCGCTGGCTCACAGCTTTCAAATATCCAGTGAAGAACAGAAAATTCCAGATATCCATACCTGCGTAATCAAGGATGTTCTTTTCGCTAAATTCAACCTGCGCCTGCGGCTTGGTTTCATTAATCTCAAAGAACCGCCTCGCACTAAGTTCATTCTGCGCTCCGCTTGAATTCACTAAGTTGCTTTCGGCGTCGTGTACCTGTTTTTCAATCGTACCGTCCGCTATCAGATGTTCAATTTCTTTTTTTACTTTACTGTCCGCATGCTGTACCAGTTCCTTTACAATGCTGTTGGAAGAAGTATTGGACCAGTATGGTTTCGGAAACGCATGCTCGTCAAATACCGCTGTTTTCACATAATTGATAACACTCCACGGATTGTAGACCTCCACCTCTCCAAAGAGATATCCGTCGTACCATTCCTTCATCTCCTGTTTTCTCTGTTCCAGTCCGTAATCCATAAGTATCTGTTCTGCTTCCGTCTGTGTAAATCCAAAGCTTTCCGCAAACTGCCTGTTCAAAATCGAAATAATCTCCAGATTGTTCAACCCCGTAAAAATACTCTCCTTGCTGATACGAAGGCATCCTGTAATTATAGCAAACTCCAGACTTTCATTGGTCTTTAATGCGGATTCAAACAGGGAACGGATAAATTGTATCATCTCGTCGTAAAATCCCTGAAAATAAGAATTTTCCAGGGGCACGTCATATTCGTCCAGCAAAATGATTGTTTTCTTGTCATGATATTGTTCCAGACATTTTGACAAAAAGGCAAGCGCCGCTGCATATTCCTCCGGGCCTGCACTTAAATCACATATCTTCCGATATCTTTCTTTTGCGACCTCGTCCAAAGCATCCGTCTTAAGCACATATGCATGCCGGTCAAATTCATCTTTTATCTGACGCTTCAGCATCTCATAGGCCATCCCAAAATTCGGCTGTTTCGCAGACTTTAAGGAGAGAAAAATTACCGGATACTGTCCAAGATGTCTGGTATATTCTTCTCCTGCCTCCATAATCTTCATCCCGTCAAAATAATGACGGTTATCTTTTAACGCGCCATTTCTGTCTATCTCGGCTTCAAAAAAAGTGCGCAGCATCGTCAGCGCCAGCGTTTTGCCAAAGCGACGGGGTCTTGTGAACAGATTCACCTGTCCTCCCTTTTCCAGAATATCTTTTATCAAAAGTGTTTTATCTATATAATAATAGTCTTTTTCTATCATCTGCTTATAGAATTCAACCCCAATCGGTATTCTTTTTTTTCATTCCATAACCGGTACCTCCTTAAAGCTTCTTTTACAACCTTTTTATTATTATGACGTATTTCTATGAAAATAGCAAGAAGGATGCAGTAAAATTCTCTGCACCCTTCCTACTTTCGTATTCTTGACATCGTATACAGTAAACTCTTTTCTCTCAAGGAGCATTGCCGCAATCATCATAAGACTCTACAGATCCAACTTCAGATCGTTCTCCCTGATCCAGCCGATCTTTCGGAAAAATAGTCCGAAGGCCCAGCTCAGCAAGCCGGGCAGGAGAAAGCAGATCAGCACCAGGCCCAGCCAGTCGAAGGCCGTAATGGCGGCTTTCGTCCCTGCCGCAATGTCGTTGACCCATCCGGTATATACGCCGATCTGCCCCACCAGACCGCAGGTACCCAAGCCGGAGGCCACAGCCTCCCCGTTCATCTCAAGCTGAAACACGCAGGTGGCGATGGGACCGGTGACGGCGGAGGCCAGGGTCGCCGGAATCCAGATCCTGGGATTTTTCACGATATTGCCCATCTGCAGCATGCTGGTGCCCAGGCCCTGGGCCACCAGTCCGCCCCAGCGGTTCTCCCGAAAGCTCAGCACCGCGAAGCCCACCATCTGGGCGCAGCAGCCCGCCACGGCGGCGCCCCCGGCCAGTCCGGTAAGTCCCAGCACGGAGCAGACGGCGGCGCTGGAAATGGGCAGGGTCAGGACAATGCCCACGATCACGGACACCAGGATGCCCATGAAGAAGGGCTGCAGCTCCGTGGCCCACATGATGGCGCTGCCCGCCACAGTTCCCACCTTCCCGATGGCGGGAGCCAGCCACATGGACAGCAGAGCGCCCACCAGGATCGTCACAAAGGGCGTCACCAGAATGTCGATCTTCGTCTCCTTGGATACGGCCTTGCCGCACTCCGCCGCGATTATGGCGATCACCAGCACCGCCAGGGGCCCTCCGGCGCCTCCCAGCTCGTTGGCGGCCCCGCCCACGGCGGCCAGGGAAAACAGCACCAGCGGCGGGCACTTCAAGGCATGTCCGATGGCGATGGCCATAGCGTAGCCCGTGGCATTTTTGGCAAAATTTCCCACCTGCTCCAAGGCTTCCACCCCAAGCTGCTGCCCCAGGGTGCTGATGATGGTACCGATCAGGAGAGAGGCAAACAGCCCCTGGGCCATGGCGCTCATGGCGTCAATGCCGTACCTCTTTGCGGAAAATTCAATGTCCTTCCGCTTCAAAAATGATTTCACTTTGTTCAAAAATGTATGTTCCTTGCCTGATAAATCCTCTTTCTTGCTCATGTCCTATCCTGCTCCCCGACTCCTATAAAATGCAGGGGCAACCAATATTTTGCCCCCATGATACCTACTTCGTTTCCAGAATCTTATCGATGCTCACCAGCTTCACGCACACCACGAAAATATCCGTGGCCAGCCGCAGATCCTCCAGGGTGGGGTAGGTGGGCGCGATGCGGATGACGGAATCCTTGGGGTCCTTTCCGTAGGGGAAGGGCGCTCCCGCCGGGGTCATCACCATGCCGGCCTTCTTGGCCTTGGACACGATGGCCTTGGCGCAGCCCTCCAGGGATTCAAAGCAGATAAAATACCCGCCCTTGGGACGGATCCAGCTTCCCACTCCCCGTCCGGCCAGCTCCTGGTCCAGAGTGTCAAGCACTAGCTCAAATTTGGGTCTTAAAATGTCCGCGTGCTTCTTCATGTGCTCCATGACGCCGTGAATGTCCCCGAAGAACCTAACATGGCGAAGCTGGTTCACCTTGTCGTGGCCGATGGTGGCGATGGAGAGCTGCTTCTTGATATCCTCCAGGTTGTTGAGGGAGGTGGCCAGGGCCGCGATGCCGGAGCCGGAGAAGGTGATCTTGGAGGTGGAACAGAATTTGTACACCATATCCGGATTGCCCGCCCGCTTGCACTCCGCCAGGATCTCGATCAGGTTATCCTGGTCGATGTCATAGAGGTGATGCACGCCGTAGGCGTTGTCCCAGTAAATGCGAAAATCCTTGGCCGCGGGCTTTAAGCGCGCGAACCGGCGCACGGTCTCGTCGGAGTAGGTGATCCCCTGGGGGTTGGAATACTTGGGCACGCACCAGATCCCCTTGATGGCCTCGTCCTCGCTGACTAATTTTTCCACCATGTCCATATCCGGGCCCGTGGGCAGCATGGGCACGTTGATCATCTCGATGCCGAAATACTCCGTGATGGCAAAATGCCTGTCATATCCGGGAACGGGGCAGAGGAATTTTACCTTGTCAAGCTTGCACCAGGGGGTGTTTCCCATCACGCCGTGGGTCATGGATCGGGAGATACAGTCGTACATCACGTTCAGGCTGGAGTTGCCGTAAATGATGATGTTGTCGGGATGGCACTCGATCATGTCCCCCAGAAGCACCTTGGCCTCGTGGATACCGTCCACCACGCCGTAGTTGCGGCAGTCGGTCCCGTCCTCACATTTCAGATCGCTGTCCCTGTTTAGAACGTCCAGCATTCCCATGGACAGATCCAACTGCTCCGTTGAGGGCTTTCCTCTGGACATGTCCAGCTTCAAACCGCTCTGCTGATACTTCTTGTAGACGGCGGAAAGCTTCGCCTTCTCCTGTAATAATTCTTCCTTTGACATTTCCTGATAGGACTGCATTCGTTTCTCCTCCATTTACTCTTTTTTTAGAAAATCCAACCATTCCTTCATCCGCTTTTCATAGCCCTGCTCCGTAGGCTGGTAAAATTCTGTCTCCGTAAGCCCGTCGGGCAGATACTGCTGCTTCACGTAATGATTGGGATATAGGTGGGCATATTTGTAACCATCCCCGTGGCCCAGCTTCTGGGCTCCCTTGTAGTGGGCGTCCTGAAGATGCACGGGAATGGGCGCCGTGCTGGTATTTTTCACCGCCTCCATGGCCTTGAAAATGGCTTCGCTGGCGGCGTTGCTCTTGGGCGCCCCCGCCACGTAGGTCACGGCCTGGGACAGGATGATCTGGGCCTCCGGCATGCCGACGCGCTCCACGGCCTGGGCCGCGCTCACCGCCACCGTCAGGGCGTTAGGGTCCGCGTTTCCCACATCCTCCGCGGCGCAGATCATGATCCGGCGGGCGATAAATCTGATGTCCTCCCCGGCGTACAGCATCCGGGCCAGGTAGTACACCGCCGCGTCCGGGTCCGAGCCCCGCATGCTCTTGATAAAGGCGGAAACGGTGTCGTAATGGTTATCCCCGGTCTTGTCGTAGCGCACCACCCGTTTCTGGATACACTCGGAGGCCACCTCCAGGGTGATATGGATCTTCCCGTCCTCGCTGCGGGGGGTGGTGAGGACGCCCAGCTCGATGGCCGTCAGGGCCGCCCTTGCGTCCCCGTTGGCCACATCCGCCAGAAATTCCAGGGCCTCCGCATCCATGACGGCATGGTAGGCGCCCATGCCCTTCTCCTTGTCCTGGACGGCCCGAAGAAGCAGGACCTTGATGTCCTCCTTGCTCAGCGCCTTCAGTTCAAAGATCACGGACCTGGAAAGGAGCGCCCCGTTCACCTCAAAATAGGGATTCTCCGTGGTGGCTCCGATCAAAATGACGGTGCCGTCTTCCACGAAGGGCAGAAGGTAATCCTGCTGGCCTTTGTTGAACCGGTGAATCTCATCGATGAACAGGATGGTTTTCTTCCCGTACATGCCGTTTAATTCCTTGGCCCTGGCCACCACCTCCTCCATGTCCTTCTTCCCGGCAGAGGTGGCGTTGATCTGGGTAAATTCCGCGCTGGTGGTGTTGGCGATCACCCTGGCCAGGGTGGTCTTCCCCGTGCCCGGAGGACCGTAAAAAATGATGGAGCTAAGCTTATCCGCCTGGATCGCCCGGTACAGAAGCTTATCCTTCCCGATAATGTGCTGCTGCCCCACCACCTCCTCAAGAGTCGTGGGCCGGAGCCTGCTGGCCAGAGGAGATTCCTTCTTCTGGTTCTGTTCTCTCATGTAATCAAATAAATCCATGTGCTTCTCCTCTTTTTGCATGATGAATCCTCAAAACTTGCAAAATTCAGTTGTCTATTCCGCTTAACGCCCTCTGTGTCCCGCGAATATGACAGACAGAAGTTTGATTCCTTCAATTACCTATTATACTAAGATACACGAAAAGCGGGCTCTTTACAAGAGTAAAGTCTGTTTTTCGCAAAGATTTTACAAATAGGATGTTTTTTTGGGGGAAATACCCATTTTCCCTGTGGGATATTTCCAAAAGGGGAACCTCCCGGCGCCGGCTGTTTGGACAGATGCCTGCACGCGCCGCTCCTCCGCCAGCTGTCCGGCCCTCTGCCTGCATGCGCCGGAAACCCGCCGGCTTCCTCAATCCAACAAAAGCTCATCCACCGTCACAAACTCATAGCCCTGCCTGGTCAGCTCGTCTATAATGAGGAAGGCCGCGTTCACGCTGGAGGCAAACTGGTCATGGAGCAAAATAATATCGCCGGGCTTCACCTTGTCAAGCACCGCGCGGGCGATCTCAGAGGCGCTGTCTTTACTCCAGTCCTTGGGGTCCAGGCTCCAGAGCACCTCAAACATGTCAAGCTCCTGCTCCAGCTCCTTATCCCATTTTCCAAAGGGCGGGCGCACGAACAGGACCTCCTCCCCCGTGACGGAGGCAATCAGCTCCCCGGCCTTCTTCAGATCCGCCTTGTAGGCCTCCCGGTTGTCCCTGCCAAGCCGGATATGGCTGTAGGTGTGATTCCCGATCAGATGGCCCTCCCGGTCCATCCGCTCCAGAAGCGCGGGGTATTTCTCCGCCTGGATGCCCAACACAAAAAAAGTCACCTTCACCTTCCGCTCCGAAAGTCCGTCCAAAAGCCGTTCCGTGCCCGGCGGATAGGGACCGTCGTCAAAGGTGAGGGCAACTTTTTTTATCAACTCCCCGTAGGGGTCTTCCTCCGACTCCTCGCCGCTGTCCCAAAAGATCAGAGATGCCAGCAGGCAGTCCGGGTGCCCCGCCGCATGCTCCTTAAGGCCCAAAAGCAATGCCAGGCACAAAAGAACCATATCCAGAAACAGGATTTTTCGATACAAAGGCTTCAAGGGCAGATCCTCGCCGGGAGTCATCCTTATATTATATGAAGGCAGGGGAGGCGCTTATTATAGGAAATGTCATATTCTCAAGCTCTTCCTGAAAGACTTATACTTCGCAAACCAGATTCCAAAACGTTTCGTCATAATATTCAAGTAAAAATAACGGCACTGAATTCAAAATACCTATCGCCTGATTCTCTTTTATAAAAATCTTCTTTTGCGATTTATAAATGTTTTCCTGCGTAAGCCGATTCAGAAACTCCTGATAATTACACTGTTCTTTATAGGACACAAGCACAGAGGCTCTCTTCCGGCTGGCATTGCAAGCCGCATACCACATCTTTTTTGTAATCTTTCTATAATCACTGTAATCCGACTTACCGCCAACAATTTCCTTATATTTTCCACACTCAGACAAGGGTAAATAAAACGTAACATAATCCTGCCTGCTAACAGAAATCTCTTTGATGGATTCCACCATTGGGTAAGAGATGTATAACTTTCCCAGTTCCGTTTCATTATTAAATGTCTGCAGCATTTCCTCCAGCACATCTCTTTCCCGCAATTCTTTCGGAATATTATCATTTTGGCTATCATAATCGAAGAAAAGATACACCTCTGAAAAATCATTATCATCACATCTTTCAGCTTTTCTGAAATATCACGGTTCATTTCCTTCAGAACATGAATCAAATCCGTTTCAAAATCATCTGCTTTTAATCTTGACCATAGCATGTAAATATTTCCATCCGCAGGCAATGTCACGATCACCAGCTCAGCCTGAACCATAAAAAAATGCTTTTTTATACTTTCAAATAAATTTTTCTCCGTTTTTATACCCTCATAAATCAGTGCAATCTTTTTTACTTTATCCTTAATCATTAAACGCCCCTGCTTTATACATTTTCTGTAAATTATGAGCCTCTCTCAGCGCTTTCTCTGTAAGTTCAGAGAAAGACTTGATTTTATTCTCCTCCAATTTAAAAATACAGTCCGGACGCAGCAGCCCTGCGGAAAGCAAGTCCGTATTATGTGATGTCACAATCGCCTGTACATTTTGCAGTTCTATTACCTTTTTTACAACTGCAGCAGATAAATCCGTGTGATAGAAAGCATCAAACTCATCAATATAAAGAAAAGAAACCTGTTCTGCCTGTAGATACCAGAAAAAGAAAAAAATCAACGACCTTGTTCCGCTGGATACCACAGAAGACAAAGGTACTTCTTTTTGCCCCATCTTACAATAAATATTTTTCCCCTCGCCTTTATCTCGTACAATCAGTTGATAATCAATACCCGCTTCCCGCAAAAACGCCTGTAATTTTTCAACTCCATTCTCACGGCTTGCGATTGCCTCAAAAAGATTTCCCCTCTCATTGGAAAATCCTATATAATTATTGCCTTCCGTACTGCTAAACCATAACATGCCGTTTACAAACTGCATAAATTCCTGAAACACTTTACAATTCTGATCGTTTACATCTAGTATGGTGTTGGCATATACATATTTTACCAGCGAAATATCGCGTTTGTAATTTTTCAGGTTCAGATTTTCAGCCCCCTTCAGGCTGACCCACATTTCTGAGCGATCATTTTCAATCACTTTTTTTCCATCAATATATAACCGCTCTCTGACAACCTTGTCCGCCTGCTCTTTCTCGTAGCTGTATACGATCATGGACTCATCAAACCGAAATGTGTACTCAAAATACACATTCGTATCGCTGTTGAAATAATTAGGCGACCATCTGATATCTCTTCTGCCCTTGTCTGTCAAGTGCCAGATAATATCCAGGATGGCATAGCCTAAATTTGTTTTTCCGCTGGCGTTTTCTCCGATTACAAGACTGTCTCTTATAATGCCGTTATCAACAATGTTTTTATTAAATTCATAATTCTTTATTGTCTTTAAAGAAAAATCAAGCTCATCCCGAAAATTCTTATAATTCCTAACCTTAAACTCCTGCAACATATCCCATGCCCTCCTCGTATATGAGATATTATACACGGATTTTATGATTTTACAACCTCTCCTGTATCTTTTTTTCTTTGATACGGTAATTTTTTTACATCAAATTCAAAAGCTCCTCATACACCTCCTCCGTGACCTCCGGCTCCTCGTCGTTGAGATAGTACACCATCCCGTCCGCGGTGATCTTCACAACCGGCAGTTTCTTTATGCGAACGCATACCTTGCAGGGCACATAGTCCTCCGTCAGGAAGGAGCCTTTCTTGATGGTATCCAGGGCGGTACCCACACGCTTGCTCATGGCGGGCAGTTCCTCCACCAGTTCCACCGTATCGATCTCCTCCAGAGGTATCCGGTACTCCTCCTTATACTGGCTGGAGATCACCGCGTCCTCCGTCACCTTCAGAGAGACCGGGACAAAGTCCTCCAGAAGGATCAGGCCCACAGCCCAGACGAGCACCGCCGCTGTGAGCAGGGAAATGCCCGCAGTGAACACCTTGCCCGAGGTCTTGGCCAGATTTACGGTGGTCCCGATCCCCACCCGCTGATTCACCATAAAGCGGTTGTCGTTCTTGTTGTAGTAAAACATCCCGCATATCCAGTGGTCGTCCTCCTCCACCGAAAGTCCTTCTTCCTTCTGAAAGGCTCCATACACCTTCCGCACGTTGCGCTCCGCCACAAACATGCCCGCCATGGCCAAAAGCATATAAGCAAATGTACCGCCAAGAATCAGGTAGATTCCTCCCTTCGTCCAGTGCATACTGATCCACAGAAGGATATTAAAGACCGAGTTGCCCCAGAGGAACATACACCAGAACCGGCTCCACTGGTACTGCCGCACCCGGGAAAGCTGAATGTTCACCTGACTGCGGTAGCTGATGACGTCCGTCCGCATCCGCCAGAAATAGCGCTGAAACCACAGGCAGAGAAGCCCCACCAGGAACATGATGACCAGCAAAAGCTCCGTCCACCACCCGTAAAAGGAGCCTTGGGCCAGGAACAGTTCTCCCAGGACCGGAACCAGCCCCAGGAGGGCTCCCGCCAGGGACAGCCGGAAGAAGGGCTTTCCCTTCGGGGCGGCAGCTGCCTTCAGATCCACATAAACCTTCTGGCCGCCTTCCGCCCCCGTTACAGCCTCCGGTATCCCTTCCAGTATCTCGATCCGCCGCTCCCGCTTGAGGATTTTCATGCGCCGGTTCCCGTTTGCCATGGGCACAAAAAACACCGCTATCGCCGCCATCAGCCAGAGGATCTGGGTGCTTAGGACGATGGATTCCCTATTAGGTATGCAAGTGCATAAAAACACAAGGACAGAACTCAGAAGCGCCAGGTACATTTCCTTCCGAAAACGCTTCTGGATCTTCCGGACGCCCTCCTCCTTATCGGCTCCCGGCCACAGGGTAACCCCCAGAAGGACATTGCCCTTCTGCCGGCCCTCCATGTACAACACGCCAAACATGATCAAGATACAAGGAAGAAAACAACATGCCATGATCAATTTTATTCCCATACGCTGCCTCCTGTTGTCATAAACGTTTTTTAACCGCACACTCGAAAAAGCATTCTGCGCGATTGGTCCGGTTATTTAGCGAAGGGTTTACTAGTAGAGCTTTCCGATCATCTGCTCCAGCTCTCCAAGCGAAATCCCGTTTACTTTGGCCTCCGCCACGATCAGCTTAAGCTCCTCTTCAAGCTTCTGCCGCCTGGCGCTGGCCGCTGCCGCCCTGCCGGGCCCGCTTCCCACGGCCGCCCCGTTCCGTCCGTCGGTGGTAATATAGCCCTCCTGTTTTAAAAGCTGATAGGCCTTGTTCACCGTCATCGAATTGATCCCCGCCTCCTGAGCCAGGGCTCGGACCGTGGGCAGCCGCTCTCCCGGCTGAAGCTGACCGTCGGCGATGGCCCTGACGACGGCGTTGCGGATCTGCTGATAAATGGGGATATCGCTGGCAAAATCCAGTGTCAGTATCATAGGCGCACCCTCGTTTTCATAAAATCTGTTTTTTGTATTATATCTCCTAATACAAACTCTGTCAACCGGCAGCGCGTTAAATTTCATTTTTGGTTGATGCGAGAGTTACTGCTTATGGGGTGGGGAAATATTCAACTAACAGTTTTTGTCTGGAGGCCGCCCTGGATGGCGCATTTGTTAACGCAGACACGCTTCCGCTCAGAGAAAGACGCAGCGGTACTAGGCTCGCCGCCCGCAAGCGGACGGTTCGCCAAGTGCCGGCGTCTTTCAATGGTCTGCTTATAACAAATGCGCCATCCAGGGCTACGTTCCAGTCAAAAGCTGGAAAGTTTGTCTATTTTCCCCACCCCGTGAGCAGTAACATGCGAGATGGCAAGGCAAAGACGGCGAACAGGCGGTACGCTCCCGGCAAGGTCTGCGCACCGCCTGTCCCGGTTATCCGTTCAATGATTCCCACCAGATCGCATTCCGGCTCCTTCAGAAGATAGGCAAGGCAAAGGGCGTCGTCAATATCTCCCCCAATATCCGTGTCCAACAATAGCTTCTCCATCCGCTTCACGTCTCCTTTTCTGCCTGTTATTCATAACTGACCACCACCATCTGATGCCCGGTCACCTCCGGGACGGTGATGCCATAACCTTCCCCGTCTTTTTCAAAGGGAAGCTCCTTATTTTGCGGAATCAGAAGTACCTTCGTTACCGTTTCCGGGATGTGCAGCTTCACCGCCACGTCCCGAAGGGTCGGAAAATCCTCCAGCACGGACACACTGCCCCGCTGCACCGGGGAAGCGTACAGAAGGTGCATCACGTACTGCCTTTGCTCCCTGCGTTTCACCAGATGAACCCTTCCCTGGGAGGGCATGTCCGCCTCCACGCAGTCGCCGTGATAGAGCTTTCTCAGGAGCCATTTGAAATACCGCCTGTGATAGGTGACCCCGTAATCCGCATACATGCCGGCCAGCTCGTGGGCCACATACAGGATATTGCCGCTTTTTACGGCCCCCGGATACTCCGCCCGCTCCTCCCGGTAGGGCGTGTTGCTGTGGGAGCAATATTTTTCATAGGTCCGGCTGAAGTAGGGCTCTCTCACATAGGCGTAAACCGTCCCGTCGCCCTCCACCCGGTGGGCGGAGGTATAACAGAGGATGGGGGAGGACACGACGGCCTCCTCCTTTTCCCCTGCAAGCTCAAAGTAATCCCTGTCATAGGGCGATTTTCCCCTGTAGGCAAAGGGCACCAAGAAGGCAAATTCGTCCGACTCTTCCTTCAGGCCGCTGCCGCCCAGAAGCAGCACCTTCCCGCCCTGCCTCACATAGTCATCGAAGGCCTTCCCCATCTGCTCATTCAGGCGATAATTGTCCGGCAGGATCACCGTGTCAAACCGCGGCAGATCCTCCGGGCTGTGCACCACATCAAAATCGATCTGGCAGTCCAGAAGCAGCTTGGCCATGGCCTCGTTTCGCCTGGCACTTAAGCTGACTAAAACCCCCAGCCTGGCCGTCTCTTCCGTATCAAAGCAGTAGTCCTCGATCTGCTCCACATAGGCGTAGGCCCGTCCGATGTTTTGATAGGTTGCCGGGTCCATTGTCCCGGAAGGATGGAGCTGGTCGCCCACGCTGACCCGGGCGCCGTTGGCCAGCATGGCTGCGCATTCATAGGTGAGCGCCTCCGGCGTCTTGTAGCCGCCGAACTCCCCCCAGCTTCTGTGAAATTTCCCCGTCATGCCCAGGTAATCCTTGCCTGTTCCCGCAAAATACCTGGCCCGCAGGGGCATTTTGTCATAACCGCCCCAGGTGGTGGGCAGGTCCTCCATCTCAAAATGGGTGCTGGCGTAATGCCACTGGGGCAGGTGGATCTCCGCGCCGCCGGAATTGAAAAAGAGAGTAGCTTCCGGGTGCTTTTCCATCAAGATCACCTTAAGGCCGTCCAGAGTCGCCTTTTTCTGTATCTGATAGTACCGCTTTGCGTCCGCCTCCTTGGCCGGGTCCAGCCCCATTTCCCGCATTCCCCGGATACAGCTGTCGCAGTAACAGACGTCATAGGTGAACACAATATCGAAAAACAGTCCGTCCAACCGCTCATATCTGTCGCAGACCTCCCTGGTCAGAGCGTAGAGATAATCCCGGTAACCTCCGGCGGAGCAGAGACTGATCCAGGAGGTCTCGGGCCTTGGCATATCCCCTCCGGCTTCAAAATCATAGTTCACGGCCAGGTAGGAGCCGTCCTTCTTTCTGGCGATCCATTCCGGATGCTCCCGGGCGTCCAGGGCCGACCAGCCCAGCGTCAGATACAGGGGCGCGTACACGCCGATCTCATGGCAGGCCTCCATCATTTCCCCGGCCAGGTCCCGTCCCGGCTGAAGGCCCGGATGTATAGTTCCTACCTTTGTGGGGTAATAACAGTAGCCGTGATGGCATTTTCCAAAAATGGTGATGCTGTTCACATGCCCCTCCTGCAGGGCATTCTGAAACTGCGCTTTGTCAAATTTGCTTCCCACCTGTTCCATATATTCGGATGTGTGGAAATCCAGGTGTACCTGCCTTGCGGGCAATCGTCTCATCTTAATATCCTCCTTCCGCTGTCCTTTTCCTGATTCTTCAAACGTCTTATTGTATTCGTCACCTTTTTCTTAATTTCTCAAACACCTCATTGTAATAGAGGGCGTTTTCCACGGGGGTATTGGAGGGAATGTGGTTGCCCACCGCCATGAAAAAGCCCGGACATTTTTTGCCGATGTCCATACAGCGCTTCACTTCCCGGTAAATGTCCTCCCTGCTGCCCATCAGCAGGACCCGGGTGTCCGCATTTCCCATAAAGGAATGGGTTTTCCCGTATTTTTCCGCAATGTACGCCATATCCGTGGCAGGCTCCAGCACGAAACCGCTGACGCCGCAGTCCGCGATGTCGTCCACGAACTGGGTATAATTTCCATCCGAGGTAAAAATGATCTTCTTCCCGGCCTCCCGAAGGGGCGAAAACAGCTTCTTATAATTGGGAAAAATGTAGGTTCTGTACCATGCGGGATTCACGAAGGCGCCGGAGGTCCAGACAATGTCGTCGTGGATCTTCACCACCGGGGCCTCACAGTCCGCCAGGGCTTCAAAATACTGCCGGACCCAGTCTGCATACCGGTTGGCCGTCTCCCCGAAGCCCTCCGGGTCCATCCCTAAGGCCATCAGCAGAATATCCCAGCCAGATATCTCTAAAAGCCCCGAGACCAGAGTGATATAAATGCCGGTGGTGTTGACCGCGTCCGGCAGCTGCTCACAGCGCAGGCGGTAATCCCGGTTAAAATCCTCCACCAGCTTCCCGTGCTCCTGCCTGCCGTACACCTCCATGGGCTGAAATTCCAGGGCTTCCTCCGGGTCCTCAAAGGGGCAGGCCACTTCGTCGCTGTAATCCACCCCGTCCGCCGCATAATTGGCATGTCCCATCCTTGTCCTGCACGCTTCCAGCGCCTGGCCATGAATGAGAATGTTCCACACAAACCCGTAATCCCAGGCCCTGCGAAAGGCGCTTGCGGCCCTCTCCTGTTCCTCCCTGGGGCTCCTGGAATTTACCGGTATCCCCGTTACCTTTTGCACCAAATCCCAATGGGTTTCCGCCGAATACTCTGTGCGCGGCACTTTTTCCGGCATTTCCAGATTCAGCGCCGCCCACCCGTCCCTGTATGACATATGTTCCACCTTCCTGCGTCTTTATTTTTTCTGACCGGTCACAGCTTCCGGTCCGCTCCCTTCCAATAGAACCGCGCGGCTATTGCTTGGTTTTCTTGATACAAGGACTACAGGCCGCAATGCGGCGCTGCATTTCCATGCCCTTATTGTAGCGGGAAAGCAAAAAGATGTACATGCGTATTTTGTGCGGAAAAATGGACTTTTTAAATGGAAGCTTTCCATGAAATGTCCATGCTCCCGGAGCGAAAGCCTTCTAGATCCAGCGTCACGTAAGCGTATCCCAGGCTTTTCAGATAGGACACCGCCTCCTCCCGCTGGTTGAGCAGAGCCGGAAAATCTCTCTTATCCAGCTCCAGGCGGGCGATCTTTCCGTGGACCCGCACCCGCACATTTCCATCGCCTCTGCTTCTGAACCATCCCTCCGCCTGCTCCACCCGCTTCATATTTTCCAGGGTGAGGGCTGTCCCGTAGGGAAAGCGGGTGGCAAGGCAGGGGGTGGCCGGGCGGGCGGCCACGGACAGGGACAACTCCGACGCCAGCCGGCGCACCTGCTCCTTGTTCATGCCCGCCTCCGCCAGAGGACTTTTCAATCCCAGCTCCCGCACCGCCCGGATTCCAGGGCGGTACACATGAAGATCGTCCTCGTTGGTACCCTCCAGGATCACCTCCGCCCCCAGCTTGCCGGCCAGCTTCAGTACCTTGCCGAACAGATATTTTTTACAGAGATAACAGCGGTCCACCGGATTTTCCCCGATTCCCGCCTCCTGAAGCTCATGGACCTTCAGGACGTGATGCTCCGCGCCGATCTCCTCCGCCACACGCCGGGAAACGGCAAGGTCGCCCACCGGGTGAAGCTCCGACTGCACCGTCACCGCATAGACCTTCGTTCCCTTCCGCTTCGCCCTGTCGCAGGCCAGCTTTAAAAGCACGCTGCTGTCCACGCCGCCGGAGAAGGCCACCAGGCAGTCCCGGTCTGTGTATTCGTCCATTTTTTCCTGCAGTTTGTTGTATGCGTCCGCATAATCTTTTTCCTGAATCTCCATAGCAATCTCCATTCTGCCTTTCACACTTCTAAGCTGTGCTTTTCCCACATTTTACTGCAAGCTGCCGGTCAGGCATGCTCTGCCTTATCACAGCCCGCTCCTCCTTGATATCCCATGCGGTTGATCTGAGTGGCGATATAGCCCGCCCCGTAACCGTTGTCAATGTTGACCACGGCAATGCCGTTGGCGCAGGAATTGATCATGGTCAACAGCGCGGACAGCCCGTGCATGCTGGCTCCATAACCCACGGAGGTGGGAACGGCGATGACGGGCTTATCCACCAGGCCGCCCACCACGCTGGCCAGCGCTCCCTCCATGCCTGCCGCCGTCACCACGCAGTTGGCGCTCTGAAGCTTCTCCACATTTGCCAGAAGGCGGTGGATGCCCGCCACTCCCACATCATAGATCCGCTCCACATAGCTTCCGAAATATTCCGCGGTCTGGGCCGCCTCCTCCGCCACCGGGATGTCGGCGGTTCCCGCCGTACACACCACGATTTTTCCCCGGAGCGTTTTGCCCGGCTTCTCTATCTTGACAATGCGGGAGACCGGGTCATACACAGCCTGGGGATACTGCTCCCGGATCAGGGCATACTGCTCCCTGGTGGCTCTCGTCCCGAAGACCTCCCCCTCCTCCGTGAAGAGCCTTCCAAAAATACGCAGCAGATGCTCGTCCGCTTTCCCGCTGCAGAAGATCACCTCCGGGAAACCGGACCGGATCTTCCGGTGGGTATCCAGCTTGGCATAGCCCAGATCCTCAAAGGGCTGGCGGCGCAGAATCCGCTCCGCCTCCTCCGTTGTCATGTTTCCCGCTTGTACCTGTTTTAAAATTTCCTGAATTTCCATCCTCGTTCTCCTTCCCGCTGTTTTTCGGACCATGTCCGCGCGCCGCCGCTCTCCTGTTGTAGAGGGTAATCCCATTTTTCGATCCTGTCGCAGATCTGCTCCAGCAGATCCGTGTTGTGGCTCACCACCAGAATCCCCAGGCCCCGCTTTCTAACCTCCCGAACCAGAAACCGCCATATCTTGCACTGCAAAACCAGATCCAGCATGGCCGTCATCTCATCCGCCAACAGAAACCGGGTCTCAGGGCCCAGGGCCCGGGCAATGCAGAACCGCTGCAGTTCTCCCCCGGAGAGCTCGGCTGGAAAGCGGTTCATCCAACTTTCCTGAATTTCCAGGCCTTCAAGAATTTCATCCTGCACTTTTCCGCCTTCCCGCAGGATTTCCTTCATTTTCATCCCGGGGTTCACGGCCTGTATCCCGTGCTGCCAGAGCATCTGCACTGGACAGGGGCCTTTTTGAAGCTTCAAGGGTTTTCCATCCAGCAAAATCTCTCCCGCCAGAGGCTTCTCATAGCCCGCCAATAGTTTACATAATGTCGTCTTCCCGTAGCCGCTGGGGGCCGTTAAGCCCACCAGCTCCCCGCCTCTCACCTTCAGGTGAACGCCCTTCAGCACGTCCCTCTGGTTCTTCCCATAGCGGAAGGTAAGATTTCTGGCCTCCAGCGTTGAGGTTGACTCTGTTTTGCAGGACTGCTCCGATTGGGACGGACTGCCGCTGATTTTACGCATCTGCGAACTTTGAGACAGGCCGCCGCTGTTTTTTCGCACCTGCGAACTTTGAGACAGGCCGCCGCTGTTTTTCGGCATATCGCCATATCCGGCTTTCTCGCTGCCTTTTTTCAGGCGTGCTCCTCCGGCTCCGGCCTTCTCTCCCGGGCACAGAAACCCGTGCCGGGGCATAGCCCAGAAAAGCGCTTTCGTATAGGGATGCGTTAAGTTTTCCACCTGCTCAAAATCCTCCGCCCGGACCTCCTCGACGCTTCTTCCCTTATAGAATACCACAATTCTATCCGCCGCCACAAGAGCCTGTTCCAGATCGTGGGTGATAAGCAGAACGCCCGCCCCCTCATCGGCCAGCTCCTGCAGATGGGAGAGGGCCTGGGCCGCCAGCTCCTTCTGAAGCCCCGGCGTGGGCTCGTCGGCGATCACCAGCTTGGGCCGCTCCATCTGGGCCATGGTCAGAAACACTCTGCGCAGCATGCCTCCGGACAGCTCAAAGGGATATTTCTCCGCCACCCCCTCCGATAGATGGTACTGTGCCAACAGTTCCTCCATCCGCCGGCGGGCCTTAGGCTCCCTGCGGCCCTTTAAAATCTGCTTCCCCACCTTCATCAGCGGGTCTAAAAAGGAGACGCTCTGGGGGATAAGGACAATTTCTCGTCCTCGCAAAGCCTCCATGCGCTTTTGGGTCAATTCTGCTCCCCGGTAGAGCAGCGTTCCCTTCCCGGCGGCGTTGTAGGGCAGAATCCCCAGGATTCCATGGGCCAGCAGGCTTTTTCCGGAGCCGCTGGCTCCCACCACTGCCACCACCTCCCCGGCAGACAGGCTGAAACTTAAATCCTCCACCGCCGTAAATACCCGGCGGTTCCACCCACGCTCATACTGCCGGAAGGTCACCGAAAAATTTTTTATCTCCAACAAAGGTTCCATGCTCCGCTCCTCATCTGTGTTTTCTGAAAAATAGGAAAGCCGTGCTCCGACACCCCGCCGGAAACGATGACGCCTCACCTGTGGGCCCCCGCCGGGTCCGCAAACCGCCGTAAGCTCTCGCCCAGGTACTGAAACAGCAAGACCACGCACACCAGCAAAATCCCCGGGAAAATCGCCAGCCACCAGTTTCTCGTAATGAGATACCGCATGCTCTCCGACAGGATATTCCCGATGGCCGGCTGCTCCGACGACAGCCCGAAGCCCAGAAAGGTAATGCTGGACTCATGCAAAATAGCGTGGGGAAAGGTCAGAAGCATCCCCGTCAAAAACTGCGGAAGGATATTGGGCAGCATGTGATGAAGGACAATGTAGCGCCTGCTTTTTCCCAGCTTTCCGGCAGCGAGAATGTAAGGCTGCTCCTTAAGCTGCAAAATTTCTCCCCGGATCACCCTTGCCAGGGTTGGCCAGTGGGTGAGGACGATCCCCAGGACAACGCCTCTTAATCCCCTCCCCACCGCCAGGGAAATCAACACCAGAAGCAGCAGATGGGGAATCCCCAGGATCAGGTCGATGAGATAGCTGACGGCAGCGTCGGCCTTCCTGCCCAGGGTGGCCGCCAGAATCCCAAATCCCAGGGAGAGCGCTCCGCTGGCGATGGAAGCGGCCCCGCCGATCACAATACTTAAAGACAGCCCCTTTAGGGTGCGGGCCAGCATATCCCTGCCCATCCAGTCCGTGCCGAAGGGATGGGCAGGCCCCGGGGGCTGGCTGGCAAGAGCCAGATCCGTCTTAAGGGCCTTTTCGCCGCAGAGAATGCCCGCAACGATCACCAGTGCCAGTAGCAGCACAGTCAGGACCAGCGCCACCGCAGTTCTCTTTTTCCGGTTCCAGCACAGTTTTTGCCCGCCCTGCCCGGGCGCTTCCTTTTTCAGCAGGTCATGCGCGTTTCTCTGCCCGGACGCTTCCTTTTCCGGCAGGTCATGCGCGTTTCTCTGCCCGGACGCTTCCTTTTCCGGCAGGTCATACACGCTTCCCTGCCCGGGCGCTTCCTTTTCCGGCAGGTCATGCGCACTTTCCTGCCCGGTCTTTTTCCACCGCATCATCTGCTCCCTCCTTTCCCGATTCGCGGGTCTATGACACTGTAGAGCAGATTGGCGGTGAGATTTCCCGCAAAGATCAGCAGCGCGCTGATGACCGTGATCCCCATCAAAAGCGGGATATCGCTGCCAAGCCCGGCGCTCACCGCCGCCTGCCCCAGGCCGGGATAGGAAAATACCTGCTCAATGAGCACCGAGCCGCCGAAAATTTCCCCGATGGAGGCAAACTGCAGCGTCACCGCCGGAAGCAGGATATTCCGAAGGCCATGGCAGAAAAAGCGCCTCCTTCTGCTCTCCCCTCTGGCCCGGGCAAAGAGCATGAAATCGCTGTCCATCACCTCCGCCATTTTCTCCCGGGTGTGGAGGATCACGGAAGGTGTGCCGGTAACGCTCAGGGCCAGCGCAGGCAGCACGGCATGATGCAGCCGGTCAAGGAAGGTGACCTCCTCCGCCGTGACACCGATGGGCACCCCCAGGGCCACCGGGAAAATTTTCAGCCAGACGCCGAACACAAGAAGCAACAACAGCCCCACCCAGTAAGCCGGAGTGCCGGCCATCACCGCCCCATAGCCCCGAATCACCCTGTCCGTCCATTTTCCCTTTTTCATCCCCGCCAAAGCCCCCAGCAAAACGCCCAGCACGCCGGAAATGACCCAGGCCGTCACCATCAACAGCAGAGAATTGGCCAGCTTTTCCCCGATGATCTCTGCCACCGGACGGCGGTAAAGGAGCGAGACCCCCATATCTCCCCGTATAAAATCCCCGGCCCAGTTTAAAAACCGCTCCACCAAAGGCGTGTCCATCCCCCAATACGCCTGAAGCTTCCCAATCTGTTCTTCACTCATGGTTCCCAGCGCCGTCTGTCCCACATTGGCCGTAAGGGGATCAATGGGCGACTGGCTGACCAGCCAAAAGGTCACAATGCTGACTCCCGCCACCAGCAGCAGGCCCCGCAGCAGTTGTCCCGCAAAAAATCCTGTTTTCGTCTTCATCTGTCCCAGCTCCATACATCCACATTGTTGCTCTATTCTATACATCCACATCGTTGACAGTCTATTCCCAGCTCCATGCATCCACGTTGTTGAGGATCGACCACCCGTGCCCGTGAGGGTGGATTTTCTGCTCCGCTATGGCAAGGCCCTCCCGGACGAAATACAGGTGTTTGACATTGCACAGCCAGATCCAGGGCACGTCTCCCTCCTGGGTAACGCCCGTACTGCCGTCCCACTGGGCCATTTTCCAGAGCTCATAGGACACCTCCAGATCCGTGCACCGCAGGGCCTCATCCATGTAGGCGTCCACCCTTTCGTTGCGGTAAGGAGAATAGCGGGCATACCCGTTCTCCGTGCTGTGGTAGAGATTGTAAAGCTCCATGGGCGTGTGGGCGCCCCAGCCCCAGACCATGGACTGGCTTAAGGCCCTGTCATAGGCCGTATCCCAGCCCACCGCCTCCGTTGTGACTTCGATCCCCAGCTCCGCAAGCTGGTTTTTGACCTCCTCCGCGAGAGCCTGACGCACAGAGTCCTCCGGGTCAAACAAAATGGTGAACTCTGCCCGCGCGCCGTCCTTTTGCCGGACACCGTCCTCTCCCTTCTTCCAGCCCGCTTCCTCCAGAAGGCGGACCGCCTCCTCGGGGTCCCAGGCAGTCTCGGAGGCCTCCTGGTACCAGGGCAGATTGTCGCAGACGCTGTAGGCCGGTGTTCCATATCCATGCAGAACATTGTCGATCAGGCGCTCCCTGTCAATTCCGATGTTGATCGCCCGGCGCACCTGCACGTCGCTCAGAAAATCGTTTCCAAGAATGGTTCCCTCCGCTTCCCTGGCCGGAACCGCGGGAAGATTCAGCCCCCGGTTATCCACCGTGTCCACCGCAAAGAGCTGATAGCCGGAAATCTTCTGGGCGGCATAGCTGGCCGCCGTGTGGGCCACATCCACCTCCCCCGCCATAGCTGCCGCCAGGGCAGCGTCCTCCGTCATAAATAAAACCGTGACCTGCTTGATCCTGGGCGGTTCCCCGTAATAGTCCGGGTTGGCCTGGAGGATCACCTGCTGCCCCCTGTCCCACTGCATCAGCTTGTAACGTCCGGAACCGATGGGATTGCTGCCGTAATTCTCATCATAGGCATGCTCCGGCACGATTCCCACATTGGCCATGGTATAGGCCCAGATGGAATAGGGGCGGTTCAGATGAAATTCTACCTGGGTATCGCTCACGGCAACCGCCTCCTGAAGCATGGAAAAATCGCTGACCGTGCTGTTGTCCCGGCACTGGTTATAGGTAAATGCCACATCCTCCGCCGTCAGCGGCTGTCCGTCGGTGAACGTCACATCCCCCCCGGATGGTGACGGTCCAGACAAGACCGTCCTCGCTGACCTGGTAGTCTGTGGCCAGATCCTTTTCTATTTCCAGATCTTCATTGGTGACAAGCAAGGTGCTCTGAATCAAGGGCTCATGGACATGCTCCCCGGCGCCCCAGCCATAGATGGGGTCAAAGCCCGCCTCCGGCTCCGAGGTGATGGGCATAGTGACGATGACGAAGTCCTTTGCCTCAGAGTTTTCTCCTTCTCCGTTTTCCTCATTGGCAGTCCAATTCCCGGTTTCGCTGGTTCCGTTCTCCGGTTCCTGGCCGGCCTTTCCGCAGCCGGCCAGGATTCCTGCCATAAAGCTTGCTGCCAGCAGGATACTCAGCCATTTTTTCGTTCTTTTGTTTTCTTTCATTGCAATCAATTCCTTTCATTACTTGTCCCGTTTTTGGGACATAAAGAAAGGTGGGGAATCCCTCTCCTTCTTAGAGATGCCTCACATTCCTGGTAAATTTCACATCGCTTATCTATTTTTTATCCGGCCGCTTCCCATAGGAAACCCAGAGCTTTATCATTTCACGGGAATCTGCTTTTTCACTTTTATGCTTCTGCATAATCTCTCCTGGTTTCGACCAGGCATGTCTGTCAAGCAAAAACCATCATCCTTTTTCCGGGACTCGTTACCGCCTACCCGCAAAAAGGAACCACCAGCCTCTCAATCTCCTCCACGGCCTGCTCCACCAGCTTTCCCATGGAAAGCTCCGCCACGCCCACTACGATATTGTCGCACTGGTTCACCGGAAGCAGAATCCGCCTGGCGTGGCTCTGGCCCACCGCCGCGGCCATGGCTGGCGTCACCTCGCCCATCATGGAATCGGCAATGACAATGCCCACAGGTCCCAGAATGATGTCCGCCCTCCCTGCGCATACGATCACCGGATTCTCCCCGGTGGCCCCGCTGTCCGCGCCGGCCTTCAGCATGGCCGTGGTAGCCGCCGCATTGGTGCCCACCGCCGTCACGGAAAATTCCGGGAACCGCGCCTTGATGGCCGCCACCAGCTGCCTGCCCATGCCGCCGCCCTGGCTGTCAATGACCAAAATATTCATACCACATCTCTCCTGTCCTTCGATTCTTCCGGAGACTGCATCGCGCTTCCTGCTCCCGCAGTCCCGACAGCTCTAAAAGCTGTTTAACAGCCCCTCAATGCCCTCTTCCCGGAAAATTTCCTTGTAGTAGCCGATTTCATTCTGAATCAGGCTGTCGATAACCTGCATGCCCAAAAGCTCCACCGGCGCCTTGTCATCGGTGAGAAGGTAGGGACCCTTCTCATAGGCCGCAAGGTTCCCGTAGGCTTCCTCCAGCATTTCTCCAAGCTCCTCATCCTTCAACTGGGCGATATGCTCCTCCGCCTTCGTCAGCATGTCCGGGCTGCTTCCGGCAAAGAGCTCCCGGTTGGTGGTGCCGGGAACGTCCACCGTGTAGACACAGGGAAACACCGAGGCAATGGTATCCGCCAGATGATCGTTGATATTGCCCTCCTCGCTGGAGTGCATGTTCATGTTGACCACCATCACGCCGCCCTCATCGAGATGCTCTTTTACCATCGTGAAAAATTCAACGGAGGACATCTGAAAGGGGATGGTGATGTCCTGGTAGGCGTCCACCATGATCACGTCATATTTTTTGTCCACCGCCTGTAAATAGGCCCGCCCGTCGTAGGTGGCCACCTGCACCGAATCCGGCAGTTCAAAATATTCCCGGGCCAGGCCGGTGATCTTCTCGTCGATCTCCACGCCCTCCACCGAGACGCCGTCAAAATAACGCATACACTGTTTCCCGAAGGTCCCGGTTCCCATGCCCAGCACCAGAATTTCCGTCTCCGGCGCAAGGTCCGTCATCACCGGAGCCAGCATGGCGTAGTCGTAATACATGCCCGTGAGGGAGTCCTCCTTCATCATCACCGACTGCACGCCGAACAGCACATTGGTGGAGAGGATCACGCTGGGGCCGGTGTCCTTCACCTGCAGATAATTGTAAATGGATTCTCCCTCATACAACAGCTTCGTTTCCCAGAAGGCAAAACTGCCGGAGTGGCCGAACACGCTGCACACCACGAACAGCACCACAGAGACGATACAGGCGATGGGCTTCGCCCGCCTGCTGATAAAATAGATCAGGGACAGGGCCATGAGAATCCCGGAAAAGATCAGGAAGGTCACCGCCGTCCCCACCGCCGGGATCGTCACAAAGGTGGGGAGAAAGGTTCCGATGATGCTTCCGATGGTGTTAAAGGCCCCCAGTGTCCCCACGGTCCTGCCGTTGTCCTCCAGGCTTTCCGTGGTATATTTTACCAGGGACGGCGTCACCGTCCCCAGCAGAAACAGCGGGAACACAAAGACCACCATACAGGCCAGAAAGGCCGCCAGGATCAGGAAATTATTGTTCACCGTCAGCACCAGCAGGCCGGAGATTCCCAGGATCACGTATTTTCCCAGAAGGGGAATGGCCGCGATCCACACCGCCGCGATCAGCAGCCGCAGGTACAGCCTGTCCGGGTTGGGATTTTTGTCCGCCGCCCGGCCGCCCCAGATATTTCCCAGGGCCATGGCGATCATGATGGTGCCGATGATGATGGTCCACACGATCTGAGAGGAGCTGAAATAGGGGGCTAGAAGCCTGCTCGCCCCCAGCTCCACCGCCATCACGGACACGCCGGAGAAAAACTCCGTCAGATACAGATAATACTTGTTCTTTAAAATATCGTGCTTCTTCATCCTTTTCCCTCTGTCTCTCATTTTTCTTGTAGGCGGATACGCCTTTCGCATTTTACATTTTTCTTGCAAGCGGATACGCCTTTCGCATTTTACATATAATTAAAATACAGGATCACCAGAGCACCCAGCACGATCCGGTACCAGCCGAACACGGTAAAATCGTGCTTTTTGATGTATCCCATCAAAAATTTGATGGCCAGAACGGACACCACGAAGGCGGACACCAGGCCCACCGCCAGGATGGCAAGCTCCTGCCCTGTAAAATCGAAGCCGAACTTCACAAGCTTTAAGGCACTGGCCCCGAACATCACAGGGATGGCCAGGAAGAAGGTGTACTCCGCCGCCACGGTGCGGGATACGCCGATCAAAAGGGCCCCCAGGATCGTGGCCCCGGACCGGGAGGTCCCGGGAAATACCGCCGCCACCAGCTGAAACAGGCCGATGATGACAGCCGCCCGGTAGGTCAGGGCATCCAGGGACTCCATCGCCGGCTGTTTCCCCCGGTTGTACCGCTCGATCAAAATAAAAAAGATACCGAACAGGATCAGCATGATAGAAACCGTCTGCCAATTGTAAAACAACGCGTCGATCTCATCGTCAAAGAGCAGTCCCACAATGGCCGCCGGGATGCAGGACACCAGGATCTTCAGCCACATGGAGATGGTCTCCATCTTCACCCTCACCCTGCCCTGCTCCCGGGTGAAGGGGAAGATTTTCCAGAAATACAGCACCACCACGGCCAGGATGGCGCCAAGCTGTATCACCACCAGAAACATTTCCCGAAAATCCGCAGATACGTCCAGACTTAAAAATTCATCCACCAGGATCATGTGCCCGGTGCTGCTGACCGGGAGCCACTCGGTGATCCCCTCCACGATTCCCAGGATCAGCGCTTTCAACAATTCTAAAATTTCCATGGATACTCCTTTTCTCGCTGTGGGACCCTTTATCCAGTACACCGTTCGCCAGATAACCGGACCGTGTACCAGCATTTTCCTGCAAATGGAAGTTCAGGTCGTCCGCACATTTCTCATACCCTCTTATTTTCCAACACTTCGCCGCTTTTTTCAAGTAAATTTTTCTTAAAATAGCCCCGACTTTTTTTGCGGCCTGAACGGCAATACATCATTTCTTTTTTTGCGGCCTGGCCGGCAATGCGTCATTTCTTTTTTGCGACTGAACGGCAATGCCAAACAGAATCCCGGTTCACGCCTTCTCCGGTATCAGCCGTTTTATCCATTTGACCAGCAGCCCGCCCAGCGGCAGGAAGGCCAGGGAGGAGCCCACGTTAAACAGGGTATGTACATGGGCCACCTGCCGGGCCGGGTCAGAGGGCGCCAGCCGCCCCACCCACAGTTCCAGGGGAAGCACCTGGCACAGCGCCAGAAAGACCAGGGTCCCCAGCACGTTGATAAAAAGGTGGAGGGCCGCCGTCCGCCTGGCATTTATGGAGGTGCCCGCCGAGGCCAGCAGGGCCGTAAAGCAGGTCCCCATATTCTGACCGAATACGATATAGATGCTCTGCCCGATCCCGATGAGGCCGTTTCTGGCCAGCATCTGCAGGATTCCCACCGAGGCCGTGGAGGACTGGAGCAATGCGGTGAAAACCGTTCCCGCCAGGATTCCCGCCAAAGGATTTTGACATTTTATCAGAAGGGACTGAAACACTCCGGATTCCCCCAAAGGCGCCATGGCCGCCTCCGCCATGGACAGTCCCAGAAACATCATGCCAAAGCCCGATAATATGCCGCCCAGCCGGAAAATTTCCTTACTCCTGCCGGGTGGCATAAAGGTATGCCCGCAGGACACTTTCTCATTTTTGGAAAACAGCATCATAACAATTCCCGCAAACGCCAGAAGCGGGGCCAGCATCCCCAGATCCAGAGCCGTAAGCTGGCTGGTGACCGTGGTTCCGATGTTGGCCCCCAGAATCACCCACACGGTCCTTTGAAGGGTCAAAAACCCGGAATCCACAAAGCCCACCAGCAGCACCATCACGGCGGTGGAGGACTGCACCGCCGCCGTGATCCCGATCCCGGCCAGAAATCCCCGCAGGGGCGTTTTCGTAAGCCTTCTAAGCAGCGTTTCCATGGCGTTTCCCGCTGCCGCCTCCAAATGCTCCCGCAGCATGCGCATGCCATACATAAAAAATCCCAGGCCGCCCAGCAGGGAAAAGAAATCTGAAATGGTCATATGCGCTCCCCCTGTATCAGATGGGAGTGATTCCCCTTCTGATCGTTTTCTGCCATTTCATTCTATTCCGGGCGGGCGGGTTTCTATGCCTGTTTGGGGTGAGAATCCTATCACCCGCCTCCCTGCCGCCTTAAGGCTTTCGCAGTCCCTTTGGATAATGGTTCTTCATCACGCCGCCGCTTTGCTTTCCCCAGCCAACGCTGTAACCGTCCACGGTCATGAGATACCAGCCCTTCTCCCCTTCCACCGGCAGCGTCTCTCCCCTTAAATACGCGCAGATTTCCCTGGAATCCGCCGGCAGATGCAGGCTGTGCCGCACCTCCTCTGGCTGAAGCGTCAGCGCCAGCGCATGGGCCGGCTCAAAGCGCCCTTTTTTGACGGTGCCCAGGTGCAGGCCGGGCCGCAGCACCTTAAGCCCTTCCAGGGAAGGCGTCTCCGAAGGCGCCAGATAGAGCTGGTCCTTGCGCTTTATCAAAATTCCCGCAAGGCTTAGGCCGAGATTCTCCCTGGCAAAATCCAGATATTCCCTGGCGTCCTTTTCCTTCAGGCCTCTCTGCACGGGGACGCTCCGCTTCTCCGGCAGCGTGCCCGTTTTTCTTAGAACCGCCACAAAATGGCCTTCCCCCCGGATCTTATGAGGCCACAGGCGGATCGTTCCGTCCAGGCCGGCGGATGAGGCAGCTATCAGCCGGATGCTGTCCCTTTGCGCGGTCCCCTCCGTTTTCTCCTGCCCCGAGCCGAACTTCCAGGCCCACTCCGGCACTCCGGGAGCCATCCCCGGAAATTTTTCCACGGGTTCTATCTGAAATTCCGGATGTTTCGCCAAAAAGCGGGCAATGGTCCCCTCGTTTTCCTGGGGCGCAAAGGTGCAGGTGGAATACACAAGCCTTCCGCCCGGCGCCAGCATCCGGGCGGCGCTGATAAGGATCTCGTCCTGGCGGGCGGCGCAGAGCTCCACATTTTCCGGGCTCCACTGGGAAACCGCCTCCTCATTTTTCCGAAACATCCCCTCCCCGGAGCAGGGGGCGTCCACCAGGATCCGGTCAAAATACTCTGGAAACGCCTCCGCCAGCCGCCCGGGCGTCTCGTTGGTGACAATGGCGTTTCGGATCCCCATCCGCTCCACATTTTCCGTAAGGATGCCCGCCCTGGCCGGATGGATCTCATTTAAAATGAGGATGCCCCGCTGCTCCATGGCCGCCCCGATCTGAGTGCTCTTGCCTCCCGGAGCCGCGCACAGGTCCAGCACCCGCTCCCCAGGCTTTGGCCCAAGATACATCACCGGGACCATAGCGCTGGCCTCCTGGATGTAGTAAACGCCCGCCGCGTGATAAGGGTGGCGGCCCGGCCTGTCCCCGCCGTCATAATAAAACCCGTTCTCATTCCAGGGCACCGGGGTTAAAGTAAACGGCGCCTGGGCCCTTAAGGTCTCTGCCGCGCATTTTAAAGAATTCACCCGCAGCGCATGGGCCACATCCCGCTCATAGCACTCCAAAAACCGGGGGTATTCCTCCCCCAGCATTTCTCTCATTCTTTCCGTAAATTTCTCGGGAAGCATGCTTCTCTCCTTGTATCTTCACGATTTTTCTAACGCTTCAATCTCTGCCCGTATCAGCCGGGGCGGTTCAGCTTCCAATCCGGCAGATTATCCTGCATCCTTCACCAGGGACAGTATGTCGGAAATCTCCTCCGCCGAAAGCCTCGTGTACGCTGCCAGTTCCCGCAGGGAGGGCGTCTCCCCCTTCTCCCTGGTCAGAAATTCCCGGGCCTGATGCACCAGAGATACCTTGGCCAGCACAGCCTCGATCTGCTGATTCTGTCCGCTCTCCTCTCCGAGATACTGCTCCATGGATTCCCGGATCGCGCCCTTTAAAAGGGTCGGCACGCCGGCGGCGGTCAGCTTCGGATTTCCGCCCTCCCGACTGTTCCTGGACAGGACATGAAGGCTCAAAAGCAGGCCCATATTGCCCTCCTGCACCAGATCCTCCACGGGGTACCCCCGGTCTTCGTATTCCTCCGCAATGGCCACAATGCGGGAAAGCCACTGGCCGGTGATGGCTTCCATGACGGAGACATCCCCCAAAAGAAGCCGTTCATACAGTTCTTCCTCAGCCTCCTGCCGCAGCCCCCGGATTCCCTGGATCTCCTCAAGATACATCTGAAAATGGGCGGAATCCGTTTCCCGCCGGGCTTCTGTCCCCTGCCCTGCCGCTTTCGGGCCGGAAGCATTTTTCTCAGACCCCAAAGCCTCCTTTTTTGCATCCGAAGCTTCCGGCTCCTGGTCTTCTTCCGCCAGATCCCCAGCTTCCGGCTCCTCTCCAAAGTCTCCGGCCTCCTGCTCTTGCTCCTCCTGCAGGAGAAACTGATAGACCAGCTCCTCCTGCTGGGGCGTCAGCTCCATGTCTTTAAAATAAGACAGCGCTGTCTCCCGGTCCATGGGTTCCGGGGAAGTCCCGGCGATCTCCTTGACGGCCCGCAGTGTCTCCGTAAATGTATTTCTATCTACCATGATCCCCAGTCCTATCCGCAAGTGTGGCCGCCGCAGGTATGGCCCTTATCCTCGCCGCCGTGGCCGTGGCAGCTGTGGCCTCCCTCTTCGCCGCCATGGCCGTGGCAGCTGTGGCCATCATCCTCGCCGCCGTGGCCGTGACAGCTGTGGCCGCCCTCTTCGCCGCCGTGGCCGTGGCCGCTGTGGCCGCCCTCTTCGCCGCCGTAACCGTGGCAGCTGTGGCCTCCCTCTTCGCCGCCGTGATGGTGATTGCAGACCGTATCCGGATCATAGCTTAAGCTCCCGGCAAGATACGCCGCCACCTGGGCGTCCGCATCCCCGGCGGCTCCGGGATACAGCTCGATGCCGGCCTCGGCCAAGGCCGTCCTGGCTCCGCCGCCGATGCCGCCGCAGATCAAGACCTGCACGCCCAGATCCTGCAGAAAGCCTGCCAGGGCGCCGTGGCCGCTGCCGTTGGTATCCACCACCGAGGAGGCCGTCACCTTCCCGTCTGTCACCTCGTAAACCTTAAACTGCTCCGTATGTCCAAAATGCTGGAATACCTGTCCATTTTCGTAGGTTACCGCTATCTTCATGTTCTTTTCCTCCTTGCGAAATCGCTTTTTTTCTAGTATACTCGAAATGATAAGAAATAACAATCCCCTATGAGCGAGGTAATAAAATGAACATACATTTTCTGGGCGGCGCCATGGAAATCGGCGGAAGCTGTATCTATCTGCGGGCAGCGGACAAAGGCATTCTGCTGGACTGCGGCATCCGCCAGTCCGGAACGAAGGATCCCCTTCCGGATTTTCATACCATCCAGCAGCAGGGCGGACTTGACATGATCTTCATAAGCCACGCCCATATGGACCATATCGGAACCCTGCCCATTCTCAGCAAAGCCTATCCCCTGGCCAGGATCTACATGACGCCCATGACTGCCGACCTGACCCGTGTGCTGCTCTACGACAGTCTGAAGATCATGAATAACCGCGAGGATGATATCCCCCATTACACGGAGCAGGATGTACTGGATATGTTAGGCCGCGTCACACCGGTGCGGTACCAGGCTCCCGTGACTCCGGCGGAAGGCTTTACGCTGACCTTCTATCCGGCAGGCCACATTGCCGGGGCGGCGTGCGTCTATCTTGTCACCCAGGAGGGAACGCTGTTTTATTCCGGCGATTTCGCAGCCTTCTCCCAGCGCACCATTGAGGGGATCCACATCCCGAAGCTGCGCCCCGATATCGCCATCGTAGAATCCACCTACGGGAACCGGCTCCACTCCAACCGCCAGGTGGAGGAGCACCGCCTTATAGAACTGGTCAAAGAATGCGTCGAAAAAGAACAGAAGATCCTGATTCCCGCCTTTGCCCTGGGCCGGGCCCAGGAGGTGCTTCTGATCCTCAGAGCCGCCATCCAGAATCAGGAAATCCCCGCCGTGCCGGTGTACGCGGACGGCATGGTACGCAATATCAACACCATGTATACCCGCAATCCCGCCTTTCTGAAAAATGCCCTGGGCAAGCGAATTTTGAAGGGAAACGAGCCCTTCTATACAAAAGAGATCCAGCCGGTGGCACCCAATCAGAACCGGGAGGAGCTGCTGAAAGCCAAAGGCCCCCTGATCCTGGTGTCAAGCTCCGGCATGCTCACCGGCGGCCCCAGCTGCCAGTACGCCAGGCAGCTGGCTCCCCGGGAGGACGCCTGCATCATCATCACCGGCTATCAGGATGAAGAATCTCCCGGCCGGCAGCTGTTAAAGCTTCTGGAAGAACCCGCCGGCTCTCCGGAACGGAAGCTTGCCTTAGACGGCGCTTCCATTCCGGTCAACTGCCGGATCGAGCAGGTGGGGCTGTCCGCCCACGGGGACAAATCCGAGATCCTCTCCCTGCTCTCCCGCCTGTCGGCCCGGCATATTTTCCTGGTCCACGGCAGCTCCGATTCCATCCGGGAGCTGGGGCAGGAGGTATCCGCCGAGGACTACCGCCGCCGGGTGTACCTGCCGGAATGCGGCCAGGAATACGAGCTCACCCTCCGCTCCCCGCGCAAACAGATCTCCTTCGTCCCCGCCTTTACCCTGCAGCGGCAGACGCCTTTCTCTCAGAAGGACGAAATACTGCTGTGGAATTACTGGCGGGAGCATTTTCCAGGAAGGACCTTTGGCGTTGCCCAGCTCGCCCACATCTGGTACGGGAAGCCGGTGACAGAGGAGGACATTCTTTCCGCCATGCAGGAGGAGCTTTTGAAAAGCCCTTACTTTTGCCAGAACGCCCGACAGCTCTTCCTGTTTGAGGCGGTCCCCGAGGAGGAGGTAAAGAAAGCGCTGGCACCGAAGGAGCTGACCATGCAGGAGCTGGAACCTCTGGTACAGGCCGCTTTCGCCGGATACTCCTTCCGCAGGATCGGTTATCACATGGAATCGAAGGAGATCACCCTTCAGTTTGACTTTCCGGACAGCCTTGACCGTGCGGATTTCCAGAAAAAAGCGGAGCGCTTCGCGGCGGACACCGGCTGGCAGATCCGGGCCAATACCGCCATGAATCACAGCGCGGCCAGTGCGCTCCTGTATGCCCTTTTTCCGGGCCAGATCCGAAAGATCTCCTATTTTCAGGAGCAAAAGGTCTACAGCATTACCCTGGCCGGCCAGGAATACGCACGCAGCCCCGAAGAGCAGAGGGAGACGCCCCTATCCGGAGGGCAGGGGGATACGCCCCTATCCGGAGGGCAGGCGGATACGTCCCTATCCGGAGGGCAGGCGGATACGCAGTCGTCCATTCCGTATTCAGAGCAGGAAACTGCACAAACAGAGGAGACGCAAAATGCTGCCGGAGAATTTGCCAAAAGGACAGGCTGGCAGCTTCGTGTCAACGGAATCCTCCTTGCGGGAACAGCCACAGCGAACGGCCAGGCTGGCAGCGCTTCCTATTGCGCGGACAGCAGCCAGGCGGGCACGGGCAACGGTCAGGCAGGCAGCATCTCCACAACGTCCCGGCAAACGGAAAGCTCCATGGAGTTTCGCCCCGCCGACCCGTCTACAGAGCCTTTGGAACAGAACCTTGCCTTTGCCTGTATCGAACAGGAATTTTCAGACCTGCCCTACGGACCGCCCAAAAAAGGCCTGAAGCAAGATCCCAAAGGTCGCTACCTGGAGGTTGCCTTCCTCTCCCCGGCCTTTGGCCTCTCTCACCGGCAGCAGCTGCAGGCGCTGGCCAACGAGACTGGCTGGCGGATACGTATCGCTCCACGGGTAGACCAGAACGCGCTCTTTCGGATCGCCGGGGCCCTCTGCGCCCGGTACGGTATCACACCTGCAAAGAACCCCTCCTATCTGCCGCAGCGGCAGACCCTTGTCATCAAAACGGCTCCCGGCACCTCCGAAGAAAGCCTCACGGAAGTTGCGGAGGTCTTCCGCAGGGAGACGGGATGCGGGTGCGAATTTGCGCAGGGGTAGCTTTGGGTGCTTCCTTCGATCAGACAAAGGGCTGTGTCATTCAAAAGAGTTAGAGCCTGTAAATCCTTATTTTTCGGTTTACAGGCACTCTTGCTTACAAAAGGAAATGAGCTGATCTGATACCCCGGCGCTCGCGAAAGCAGCCCCGCCAGGAAGCCATGGTAGTAATTCTCTCCATAGTCAAAATAGCTGATGGTATCCAAAAGCTGGGCGGAAATAAAATTCTCCGCAGTCTGACAGTCCCCCTGTTCCAGAGCCCGCAGTAAGGGACTTCTGTCCGTTGTCTTCATTTTCTTGCCAAACCAGGTGAGAATGCTCTGGCGGTATATGGAGCGTATCTCCGTATTTGGTATCGCCAGGCTAATATAGAACGTCTCGCCGTCCGAGCGGCGGCCGCACTCCTTGAGATAGCCGGTAAAGCTTCGGTAAAGCCAAAGCAATCACTCTCCCTTTAAAGACAGCTGAATCACCGGGTACTGCTGCTGGTGCGCAAGATACTTCTCCCCGCACCGGGAAATAAGCTGTCAAACACATGCCCTCCTACTGTCCTTTCTGGAATTTACACCTCTTCTTGTAAAAGCATACCCCATATTTTGCAATATTCTCATAGCCGTCCAAGATCAGCTCCGCTTCATAATTCTGTTCCTCAATCTGCCGCAGCGCCTCAAAGCAGCATTTCTCCATATCCTCCAGACGCTCCGCCACCTTCAGTTCCAAAATCATGGCTCGCCCTCCAAATTCTTTTTCCCGGAAAATCAAGTCTGGACGGCCGGTTCCGCTTTCACGGTTGGACTGAATCTGGTATCCCTCTATACCGGAGCATAGGCCTGTCATAAAACCATGATAATAACTTTCCTTATAATCAAAATAACTGATGGTATCCATAAGCTGGCGACTGACAAAGCGCTCCGCAGCCTGACAATCTCCCTCCTCCAAAGCCCTTATGAAAGGACGCTTATCTATTTCCTTCACCTTTTTATCAAACCAGCTCAGAATGGTCTGCCGGTAAAGGAGCCGAATCTCTGTATTTGGAATCGAAAGCCTTACATAAAATGTTTCCTGTTCCATCCTTCGGCCACATTCACGCAGGTAGCCTGTAAAATATAGAAAGTTCCAAGCGTCCATGCCTGCATAATTAAGGATGTTCTTTTCGCTAAATTCAACCTGCGCCTGCGGCTTGGTTTCATTAATCTCAAAGAACCGCCTCGCACTAAGTTCATTCTGCGCTCCGCTTGAATTCACTAAGTTGCTTTCGG
>CALWDR010000142.1 GCA_944376745.1 uncultured Lachnospiraceae bacterium | reverse complement strand
GAGGAATGATTGTGAAACCATATGGAGTAAATGAACTGCGCCGGATGTACCTGGAATTTTTCGAGAGCAAGGGACATCTGGCCATGAAGAGCTTTTCGCTGGTGCCCCACAACGACAACAGCCTGCTGTTGATCAATGCGGGAATGGCTCCCCTGAAGCCGTATTTTACCGGGCAGGAGATCCCCCCAAGAAGGCGGGTCACCACCTGTCAGAAATGCATCCGTACCGGAGATATTGAAAATGTGGGTAAGACCGCAAGGCATCTGACCTTTTTTGAGATGCTGGGAAATTTTTCCTTCGGGGATTATTTTAAGCATGAGGCCATCGCCTGGTCCTGGGAATTTCTGACGGAGGTCCTGGGCATGGACCCCGAGCGGCTGTACCCCTCTGTCTACGGGGAGGACGACGAGGCCTTTGAGATCTGGAACAAGGAGATCGGCGTTCCGGCGGAGAAGATCACTCGTTTCTACCGGGACGAGAACGGCGAATGCGATAATTTCTGGGAGCACGGCGCAGGCCCCTGCGGTCCCTGTTCCGAGATTTACTATGACCGGGGAGAAAAATATGGCTGCGGACGCCCCGACTGCAAGGTGGGCTGCGACTGTGACCGCTTTATGGAAGTGTGGAACAACGTGTTCACCCAGTTTAACGGGGACGGGCACGGGCACTATGAGGAGCTGGAAAATAAAAATATCGACACCGGCATGGGGCTGGAGCGCCTGGCTGTGGTGGTACAGGAGGTGGACTCTGTCTTTGACATCGACACCATGAAGGCCATCCGGGATAAGATCTGCGAGATCGCGGGCGTGACCTACCAGACCGACGCCCTGCAGGACGTCTCCATCCGGCTGATCACCGACCATATCCGCTCCACCACCTTCATGATTTCCGACGGCATCATGCCCTCCAACGAGGGACGGGGCTATGTGCTGCGCCGTCTGATCCGCCGGGCGGCCAGACACGGCAGGCTTCTGGGGATTCAGGGCCAGTTCCTGGCAAGGCTGAGCGAGACCGTCATCGCCGAGAGCAAGGACGGCTACCCCGAGCTGGAGGAGAAGAAGGCATTTATCCTGAAGGTCCTTTCCCAGGAGGAGGAGAAGTTCAATAAGACCATCGACCAGGGACTGTCCATTTTGACGCAGATGCAGGAGGAGCTGGAGCGGAAGGGCGAGAAGGTGCTTCCCGGCGAGGAGGCCTTCAAGCTGTACGACACCTACGGATTCCCCTGTGATCTGACCCAGGAGATCCTGGAGGAAAAGGGCTTTTCCATCGACCAGGAGGCGTTCAATTGCTGCATGGAAGGGCAGCGGTGCAAGGCCAGGAGCGCCCGGAAGGAGACCAACTACATGGGGGCGGACGCCACCGTGTATGACGAGATCGACCCGGCCATCACCACGGAATTTGTGGGCTACGACCATCTGGAATATGAGTCCCGGATCACGGTGCTGACCACGGAGAGCGAGCTGGTGGAGGCTCTTTCCGACGGGGACAAGGGCACCGTCATTGTGAAGGAGACGCCCTTCTACGCCACCATGGGAGGCCAGAACGCGGATACCGGCGAGATCACCATAGGCGAGGACAACTGCTTTGTGGTGGAGGATACCGTGAAGCTTCTGGGCGGTAAGGTGGCCCATATCGGAACCGTCAAGAAGGGCATGTTCAAGGTGGGCGATACCGTGACCCTGTCCGTGGACGGGGAAAAGCGCGGGCTCATCGCAAGAAACCACAGCGCCACCCATTTGTTGCAGAAGGCTCTCCGGGAGGTGCTGGGAAGCCATGTGGAGCAGCACGGCTCTGACGTCAACGCGGACCGGCTGCGGTTTGATTTTTCTCATTTTGCGGCCATGACGGCGGAGGAGATTGCCCGGGTGGAGGCCATTGTCAACGAGAAGATTGCGGCGGCTCTGCCGGTGGTGACCCAGGAGATGACCCTGGAGGAAGCCAAGAAGACAGGAGCCATGGCGCTGTTTGGGGAAAAGTACGGCGAGACTGTGCGGGTAGTGAAGATGGGAGATTTCTCCGTGGAACTCTGCGGCGGTACCCATGTGAGCAACACCAGCTCCATAGGCGCATTTAAGATTGTCTCTGAATCCGGCATAGCGGCGGGTGTGCGGCGTATTGAAGCGCTGACCTCCAAGGGCGTATTTGCGTATTATGACCACCTGGAGGAAATCTTAAATCAGGCGGCCCAGATGGTGAAGACCACCCCGGGCGGCCTGGTGGAGAAGCTCTCTCATCTGATGGCGGACATGAAGGCTTTGCAGAGCGAGAATGAGTCCTTGAAGAGCAAGGCGGCCAAGGATGCTCTGGGCGACGTGATGGACCAGGTGGCCGAGGTCAAGGGTGTGAAGCTTCTGGCGGCCAGCGTCTCCGGCGTTGACATGAACGGCCTGCGGGAGCTGGGCGACCAGCTCAAGGAGAAGCTGGGCGACGGCGTCGTGATCCTGGCTTCTGACTGTGACGGCAAGGTGAACCTCATTGCCATGGCCACCGACGGCGCCATGAAGGCGGGCGCCCACGCGGGAAATCTGATCAAAGCCATTGCCGGCAAGGTGGGCGGCGGCGGCGGCGGACGTCCCAATATGGCCCAGGCCGGCGGCAAGAACCCCGCCGGTATCCCTGAAGCCATTGCAGAGGCTAAGGCTGTGCTGGAAGGGCAGCTGGGGTAAAATTTAGGTTACTTTTCATGGGGTGGGGAAAACAGACAAACTTTCCGGCTTTTGACTGGAACGTAGCCCTGGATGGCGCATTTGTTATAAGCAGACCATTGAAAGACGCCGGCACTTGGCGAACCGGCCGTTTACGGACGGTGAGCCTAGTACCGCTGCGTCTTGATCTGAGCGGAAGCGTGTCTGCGTTAACAAATGCGCCATCCAGGGCGACCTTCAGACAAAAACTGTTAGCTGAATATTTTCCCACCGTGTGAACAGTA
>CALWDR010000141.1 GCA_944376745.1 uncultured Lachnospiraceae bacterium | reverse complement strand
GCAACCAGCTTGACTATGAGGATGCGACCGCCATTACCTATGCACTTGCGCTGCTGGAAACCAGCATTCACAAAGGTACATCTGCCGGGACGTAAGTCCCGGCACTGTCCGGCAGTCTGCGGACAGCATACAGAGCAACTGACGGACAAGCAAACGTATCATTCCGGAGACAATCCGGAAAGTCAACAACATCTAACAAATCACCACAAGTAAAAAAGAAATAGACATTAAGTTTTCTAAAATTATACTAGTTTTTCCCTTCCCCTTCCACCAGATTGCGTTTTTTCCACAAATGTCAACAATAAGCTTTTAATTCCCTCAGTTCCTTTTGCCTGCAATATTTATCATACTCCATAGAGGCTTCCAGGGCTCTCCTCTGTAATTCGTCTGCCGTCTCATCCGGTTTTTCTTTTTCTAAGCCGAATTCTTCTTCCCACTCCTCCAGCGTATAGGTTACAGTTCTGCCTTCTTCGCATTCCTTTATTGCTTCCTCCAGCTTCTTCTTTTCCTCTTCCAGGCGCTGCTGCTCGAACCCGAAAAAGGAGGCCTCAAACATTACGTCCACAAGCAGCCCATAAATGTGTCTCTGTGTAAACTCCGCGTCCGAAACCAGAAAACCCATGATTTCTGCCTGCCTCGTAAATTCATAGGCGTAAGATTCAGCCTCTTCTCCTTTTTCTATCAATTCCTGTAAACAGACAAGCGAATACACTTCTTCTTGAAACCCATCCTTCAGAACGCCATGTGCAAACAAAGCATATTCTTTTCCATCCTCCGACACTTCAAGCTCCATGGTTCGCAATCGTTCCAGATACCGCTGCAGTTTGGTTTTTACCAACGCCCTTGCTTCCTTTATGGTCATTGATTCATCTGATACTTCGTGCAAATGGATCGGGTGTTCACACAAATATTCGTTTATAAGCCTTCCGTCGTCAATTTTCTTCAAATATTCCTGTACCGTTCTCATACTCATTCTCTCTCTTATAATGCCTGCATTACAGCCATGAGGATGCCCTCTGGCCAACCAGCTTAACGCCTTTAACCTTTTTCATGGATTTTAGCACATTTCTATGCCTAAACAAAAGTTACCGTTTCACCTAAAAACTCTAAAGAATAAAATTATTGACGATTCCCCGTTGACGGTTTAAGGAAAACCAAAAACAGTTAAGCCGGAGATGTTTTCAACATCCTTCTTTACCATACCGGTTTCAAAGGCAGGATTCGAACCTGCGACTTCATGGTTACAAGCCATGTGTGCTACCCACTGCACCACTTTGAATATCAGAATATCAATTTTGCTGATTGGTATCCTCTCTTTGTAACGTAACCCTGTTACAGGGAAGCTGGGTCTGAGGTTTTCGTAATACAGGCAAAATGACCTATCAAATATCAATAAATGTTGTAGCGTTGGACACCTTGATCTGCGTATCCAGCTCTGTCAGAAGAGTGCTGCGTTTTTCCTCCAGCACCTCCAGCTTCTTCTTCACATCCAATGGGTCCACAAGTTCCGTAGTATTCTCCTTCACATACGCGTCTACCACGCCTAGCGGCTTTTCATCCTTTAACTTCGCATCCTTTCCCAGAATGCTGAGCCGCATGTTCTCCGCCGTCAACTGCAACTGGCTGTTTTTCGTGTCGCAAAAGCGTACCCGTTCGTTATACTCGATTTTCAGCTTTTCCTGAAGCTTTCCTTCAAAATCCGCTTCTCCCTCATACGCGCCAAGGCCCCGAAGCCTGCTTCTCAGCGATATGGCTCCAGCCACGGTAAATGTTCCACAAGAGGTTGTGATTGTGGTTCTTGCGTTAGAATCCACGATTGCCCCATCGATTTTCTGGAATCTTTCGATTAAGTCCATAATCTGCTGATAAGCAGCCTCCGCTTCCTTTTCGTATTGCACCTTATCCATTCTCTTTGCGTAAACCTTATCTTCATTGGGTTTAATGGTATCAACAAAGCTTGCCTTCTCAATCTTGTCCGCAATTTTCTTCACCAGCAGGTCTCTTTCATCTAACGCCTGAGTCACTAACATCTTTTCGCTCATAAGAAATCCTCCCTGTTATCTAAAATAATTTCTCTGACAACCATTTTAAGGGAGAATTTGCATTTTGTCATTGAACTTGCAGTATAAATTTCAACGTCTTTCCGCAGACCCATTACTACGCGGCGTGCAATTCCTGCAGCTTTGTATAATAGGCACACAGTCTCCGGGAACACGAAGTTTTGATTTCAACAGCCGTCTCCGGCACAATGTCTGGCCTGTTTCCGCACACCAACAGATCCATGGGCAATTGGAACAGCTGGCTGAGGGCATACAAATTGTCAATGGTTGGCATACTGATACCGTTGAGCCAATGATATACACTCTGTAAGCTTCCGAGTCCGAGATACTGCTGGATGTCTTTTACCGTAATACCGCGCTGATCCATAAGCTTACGCAGGTTCACCCCGGTTTCCCGCTTATTGATGGTTGGAAACATAGAGTCGTCTCTTTCTATTATTATCAAATTTACCACTCCCCGCACTTTTATAAAGAGTGTATCCTATTTTTTCCCATTTTACAACAACTTATTTCAAGATGCCGTCCTTGCACTGCATAACACAATTTCCGGCCTAATCGGACATCCGCCCATACAAAATTTTCGGTTACTGCAAAAAGGACAGGCTCTTCGAAAACCGGTTTGTGGGATCAGAAATACGATTCATTTATAAATATTATAAAAAGAATGCTATCAATTGTCATTGAACTTGTAGTATAAAAATCGAAATTTCTTATAAAGAAAAAACCGCAATCCCTAATAAAAGGGATTGCGGCAATTATTTTTTATTCTGTCACTACTCTATTGATTACTCAATAACCGTAGCCACACGTCCGGAACCAACGGTACGTCCGCCCTCGCGGATAGCGAAGGTAAGACCCTGCTCCATAGCGATGGGATGGATCAGCTCGATGGTCATCTCAACGTTATCGCCGGGCATGCACATCTCAACGCCTTCCGGCAGATTGCAGACGCCGGTAACGTCGGTTGTTCTGAAGTAGAACTGCGGTCTGTAGTTGTTGAAGAAGGGGGTATGACGTCCGCCTTCATCCTTGGTCAGAACGTAAACCTGCGCGGTGAATTTGGTGTGGCAGGTAACGGTGCCGGGTTTCGCAAGAACCTGGCCTCTCTCGATCTCGGTTCTCTGAACACCACGAAGCAGCGCGCCGATGTTATCACCAGCCTGAGCCTCGTCCAGAAGCTTACGGAACATCTCGATACCGGTTACAACGTTCTTTCTGGTGTCCTCTTTGATACCAACGATCTCAACTTCCTCGTTCAGGTGAAGAACGCCGCGCTCCACTCTACCGGTAGCAACGGTACCACGTCCGGTAATGGTGAAGACGTCCTCTACAGGCATCAGGAAGGGCTGATCGGTTGCACGCTTGGGATCCGGAATGTACTCGTCTACCGCATCCATCAGCTCCATGATCTTATCGCCCCACTCGCTGCTGGGATCTTCCAGAGCCTTCAGAGCGGAACCCTTGATGATCGGGCAGTCTGTGAAGCCATACTCCTCCAGCTGCTCGGTGATCTCCATCTCAACCAGCTCCAGCAGCTCCTCATCGTCAACCATGTCGCACTTGTTCATGAATACAACGATGTAGGGAACGCCTACCTGACGGGAGAGCAGGATGTGCTCCTTGGTCTGAGCCATAACACCGTCGGTAGCGGCAACTACCAGGATAGCGCCGTCCATCTGAGCAGCTCCGGTGATCATGTTCTTAACGTAGTCAGCATGGCCCGGGCAGTCAACGTGCGCGTAATGTCTCTTCGCGGTCTCATACTCAACGTGGGCGGTGGAGATGGTGATACCTCTCTCTCTCTCCTCGGGAGCCTTGTCGATGTTGTCGAAGTCGGTAGCTACGTTACCGGGAACTCTCTCGGCAAGCACCTTGGTGATTGCAGCGGTCAGCGTGGTTTTGCCATGGTCAACGTGACCAATGGTGCCGATATTGCAATGCGGTTTGGATCTTTCAAATTTAGCTTTAGCCATTTTATTACGTCCTCCTTAATTTTTGTGCCCCGCTGGGCTTTCTTTATTTACTCGGCTACTACTGATTATAGTAAATAATCGCCGATTTTTCAAGTATTTTTACTTACCTTTTGCAGAAATAACTTTTTCCTGAACGGATTTCGGTACCGGCTCATATCTCTCGAAGAACATGGAGTAGTTTCCGCGGCCCTGAGTCCTGGAACGCAGGTCTGTGGAGTAGCCGAACATCTCAGCCAGGGGAACGAACGCGCGGACAATTTTACCGCCGCCCAGGTCGTCCATACCCTCGATACGTCCACGCCGGGAGTTAATGTCGCCGATAACGTCGCCCATGTAGTCCTCGGGCATCGTTACTTCCACCTTCATGATCGGCTCCAGCAGAATCGGATCTGCCTTGGACATGGCGTCCTTAAAAGCCAGAGATCCGGCAATGTGGAATGCCATCTCACTGGAGTCCACCTCGTGGTAGGAACCGTCAAATACGGTAGCGTGAATGCCCACAACGGGGAATCCAGCCAGAATACCAGCCTTGGTAGCCTCCTCGATACCTTCGCCGACCGCGGGAATGTATTCCTTGGGAATGGCGCCGCCCACAACGGTGGAATCGAACTTGAACAATTCGTCTCCGTTGGCATCCATGGGCTCAAAATGCACTTTACAGTGTCCGTACTGACCACGTCCGCCGGACTGCTTGGCGTACTTGCTGTCCACGTCCACAGCCTTGGTGATGGTCTCCTTGTAGGCAACCTGGGGAGCGCCCACGTTGGCCTCCACCTTGAACTCCCGGAGCAGACGGTCCACAATGATCTCCAAATGAAGCTCGCCCATACCTGCGATGATGGTCTGACCGGTCTCCGTGTTGGTATGCGCCCGGAAGGTGGGGTCCTCCTCCGCAAGCTTCGCCAGAGCCTCGCCCATCTTGCCCTGTCCGGCTTTCGTCTTGGGCTCGATGGCCAGCTCGATCACCGGCTCCGGGAACTCCATGGACTCCAGGATCACCGGATGCTGCTCGTCGCAGATGGTATCGCCGGTGACGGTCACCTTAAATCCAACTGCCGCCGCGATGTCGCCGGAGTAAACCTTGTCAAGCTCCTGCCGCTTGTTGGCGTGCATCTGCAGGATACGTCCCACACGCTCCTTCTTGCCCTTGGTGGCGTTCAATATATAGGAGCCGGAATTCATGGTTCCGGAATATACCCGGAAGAAAGCCAGCTTTCCTACGAAGGGGTCTGTCATAATCTTAAATGCCAGAGCGGCGAAGGGCTCCTCGTCGGAGGAATGCCGCTCTACCTCGTTGCCGTCCATGTCCACGCCCTTGATGGCGGGGATGTCCAGCGGGGAGGGCATATACTCGATGATGGCGTCCAGAAGCTTCTGGATTCCCTTGTTCCGGTACGCGGTACCACAGCACACGGGAACCGCCTCGCACTCACAGGTGGCCTTTCTCAAAGCCGCCTTCAGATCGTCCACGGCAGGCTCCTCGCCTTCCAGATACTGCATCATCAGATCGTCGTCCAGCTCGCAGATCTTCTCTACCAGCTCCGTGTGATACAGCTCCGCGTCGTCCTTCATATCCTCGGGGATGTCAACGATGGAGATGTCGTCGCCCTTCTCATCATTGTAAATGTAGGCCTTCATCTCGAACAGGTCGATGATTCCCTGAAAATTCTCTTCTTTGCCGATGGGAAGCTGAATGCAGATCGCATTTTTCCCCAAACGGTTCCGAATCTGGTCTACCGCTCCATAAAAGTTCGCGCCTAAAATGTCCATCTTGTTGATGAATGCCATTCTCGGCACATGGTATGTGTCGGCCTGACGCCATACATTTTCAGACTGGGGCTCAACTCCACCCTTTGCGCAGAAAACGCCTACAGCACCATCTAATACACGGAGTGAGCGCTCCACCTCAACCGTAAAGTCAACGTGGCCCGGAGTATCGATGATATTGATACGATGCTCCAGCGCGCCGGGCTTATTTCTGCAATTTTCCTGCAAAGTCCAGTGACAGGTGGTGGCGGCGGAAGTGATGGTGATACCTCTCTCCTGCTCCTGCTCCATCCAGTCCATGGTTGCAGTTCCTTCGTGAGTATCCCCAATCTTGTAATTAACACCAGTGTAATACAGGATACGCTCAGTCGTCGTGGTCTTACCAGCGTCAATGTGCGCCATAATACCTATATTCCTGGTTCTCTCCAGTGGATATTCTCTTCCAGCCAAAGTTTTTTCCTCCTATTAGAATCTGTAATGCGCAAATGCCTTGTTGGCCTCTGCCATCTTATGCATATCTTCTTTCTTCTTCACGGAAGCGCCGGTATTGTTGGCCGCGTCCATGATCTCGTTTGCCAGTCTCTCCTCCATGGTCTTCTCGCCTCTCTTGCGGGAGTAGAGAGTCAGCCAGCGGAGCGCCAGAGCCTGGCGTCTGTCGGCGCGAACCTCGATGGGCACCTGGTAGGTGGCTCCACCCACACGTCTTGCCTTTACCTCCAGCATCGGCATAACGTTGTTCATCGCCTCTTCAAATACCTCGATCGCGGGCTTGTCTGTCTTAGCCGCTACTCTGTCGAATGCTCCGTATACAATCTTCTGGGCGATACCCTTCTTACCGTCTAACATAATGTTATTGATAAGCTTGGTAACCACTTTGTTATTGTATAACGGATCTGCTAATACGTCTCTTTTCTGAGTATGTCCTTTACGTGGCACGTTACTTCCCTCCTTAATCATGTTATCTGTGTTCGATTAATTCAACGGTACTCACATGTTTCCCTCTAATGTGTTCGTGCGGAAATTTATCTATTCAAAAGAATGAACCGCGCTTTCGCGCTTTCCAACACTAACCATAGATCCGTTTGTGATACTATTGGCGCTAAGCTTTATTTCTTCTTAGCTTCTTTGGGCCTCTTGGCGCCGTATTTGGAGCGGGCCTGACGTCTGTTCGCAACGCCTGCCGTATCCAACGTACCACGGATGATGTGGTATCTGGTACCTGGTAAGTCCCTTACTCTTCCGCCGCGGATCAGGACAACGCTGTGCTCCTGAAGGTTGTGGCCCTCGCCGGGAATGTAGCTGGTCACTTCGATCCCGTTGGAAAGACGTACTCTGGCGATCTTACGAAGAGCGGAGTTAGGCTTCTTAGGAGTAGCGGTCTTAACCGCCGTGCAGACACCTCTCTTCTGGGGAGCAGAAGTATCAGTGGGGCGCTTTCTTAAGGAGTTGTACCCCTTCTGCAGAGCCGGCGCTGTGGACTTCTTCACGGATGTCTGTCTTCCTTTTCTTACTAACTGGTTAAATGTTGGCATTCTTTTCACCTCCTGTAAAATTTATCAGTGCGCATTCGTATGCACGCTAAATCATTATATAAGCCTTGGGCCGGGATGTCAAGAACTTTTTTCAGTTTTCCCGGATTTTGGGGGTTTTATGCGTGATGGGCCGGCGCCGCCGGGCTGAAAAGTGCCGCCAATGGGATTTCAGGGTTTTGGCAGGAGGACGCCCCGGACAGCGCCTGTCTGCCGTATGCGGGAATCTCCTGCACCGTAAAGTGCTGTCCGGGGCTGAGAGGCAGGAATGCGTGATGGTGAGATGGTACTTTTCCTATGAGATGCTACTTCTGCTACCTGACATCAATGTGGCATTCTATTCCCTCCGGCACGTCTGCCTGGCACTGGAGCTTGCCGGCTTCATCCTTCCATGCTCTGACGGTAATTTCGCCCAGAGGCGTGGGGTAGCTTCCTCCCGCCCATTTCAGGTCGCCAAGGTGCGGGGCGAGCTCTATTTTCCGGCAGCCCGGTTCCAGAATCCGGACTCCCAGGATGTTTTCGGACATCCAGGCTGTGGGGCCGCTGGCCCAGCCGTGGCACAGGCTGTGGCGGTAGCCCTTATAGCAATATCTTCCATAGGTGCCGTGTACATCCGTCTCGCCTTCCCTGGGGAAGCGGTCAATGGAGGCTCCGGATTTCAGCCACTCCACATCAAAGTCCTCCCAGAAGGTCGTGGCTCCCAGGGAGAGCATGCCGCCCCAGTAGTCCCGGATGCAGTCCATGGCGCCCGTATAGTCTCCGGCCAGGGCCCGGGCCGTCAGGATATAATACCCCATATAGGTCGACATATTTGCCGCGCCGCCTTTGGACAGCACCTTTTCGTTCATTTCCCCGGCGTCCGCAAGCCCGGCCAGGGCCAAAAGCGCCGCTGCCTGCTTTGCCTCCCCGGGAGAGACCGGATACTGTCTTAAGCGCTCCCTATCCCTTCTGCATTGATCGGCGGCCTCCTGCTCTCCCAGGCGCATAAACAGCTCCGCCAGCCTTCCGGCAGCCATGAAATGAATGGCCTGCACCCCCGCGTCGATGACCTCCGGCTTGTCGTTGGAGGGCCAGTCCAGAAATCTTCCGTCGGATGAAGCGCTTTTCCCGTCCTTGTCAATACTGTCTGAAAGCTGCTTTGCCAGTCCTTTCAGATAGGCCGACTGACTGCGCAGCCATTCCATATTTCCGGTATAATAATACCAGTCGTACACGATCAAAATATACCACATGGAGTAGGTGACCTTGTGATTCATCCAACGGGGCAGCGGCGTCTCCTCGCAGGCAAATCTCAGGCTTTTCTCCACGGAGGGATCTTCGCCGAAAACAGTCCGGATCGTCAGCACCTCCGGGTGCATATCGCCCACCCACACCAGCCGGTCCCGCTTGATGCCGTCCCAGATATACTCCTGCATGTTCAGATGTACGGTGTAGGCCCCGGTCATCCAGATCCGGTTCAGCAGCTCATCGCTGCAGCGAAAGCTTCCTCTGTAGGGAACGTCCTTACAGACAAGCACCGCGAGAATGGATTTCAGCTGTATCGTCGTATGGGAGAGGAGGTCTATCCGCACGAACCGAAAGCCCGTCTCCCCCAGGCAGTTGGAGCTCCATTTTCCCATTTCCGCCTCAAAATCCCGTCTCGCATGGTCATTGGTAGCATTCCCATCCCCGCCGATCTCACTCATGGCTTCCATGACGCTCTCCCCAAAGCGCAGGCGGACGCGGGCGCCGCCGCCCGTTTCCTCCCACCACTGCAGGATCTTCAGGCCCCCATGGAGCTCACAGCCAAAATCCATGAGGATGGCCGCCGTCTCCTCTTCATCCGTGGACAGGACCACCGGCTGTGCTATGTCCAGGGAGATCTGCCTGCTCTTTCTTCGGAGCAGCCCTTCAGCATTCTGGACCTTTCCCTGGGTCCAGAGGATCTTCACGGGCTCCAGATCCACCCGGACCGTCTCCTCTTTTCGTCCTCGTTCCAACAATTCCTGTATCATCGCTTCTCCTCCTGCTATTTTGCTGCCGTATCGCAGCGCTGTCCGTCATGGGCCGCAGCCGCCGCCAGATCGTTTCCCGCTCCGGTATCGCAGCGCTGCCCGTCATAAGCCACGCGGATTCCCGCTTTTTTCAGGCGATCCTCCGTCTCCGCCTGGCTTCCATGCAGCCCATACGCCAGGTGGGAGATAAATATCTCACCCTTCGGTTTCAGTATCCCGGACGTTCGTATGGTCTCGGCCAAAAGCTCCGCCATCCTGAGACTGTTGTGCTCGAAAATACGGTAATCCCCGTAGGCGTCTCCCAGGGTCCCGTCCAGTATCATCAGATCAAAAGTCAGCCGGCGCATGTAATACCAGGTGTCCCGCAGAAGCCATGCGCCGTCGCACCCGTAGAAGATCCGGCTGTCTCCTTTTTCCACAATATAATGGAAGGTCTGCTCCCTGGGATTCTCCGTGCCGTGGTTGGCCGGCAGGGCCGTCACCCGGTATCCGCAGCCGTCGCGTCCGGAAAGGCCGTCACCCGGTATCCGCAGCCGCCGCGCCCGGAAGGGCGTCAAAACGTGCAGGCGCAGGCCGGGGACCTGCTCCACCATTCCCGCCGCCGCCCTTTCGCACCAGAAATGCCTTTCTTTTTGGGCGCACAGCCTCTTAAGGTTCTCCGGGCACAGATGGTCGTCGTGGGAGTGGGTCAGGAGGATGTGCTCCACCTCCCCATAGCAGTCCTCCCGGCCAAAATCCTCCGCGAACTGAAAAATGTGAGGGCCGGGGTCGATGAGCAGCTCCTTCTCCACCAGCAGGGAGGAGCGCCTGCGATACCCCGGCTTCTTTCTTTCTTCCTCCGGCCAGTTGGAGGCTCCGGTTCCAATAAATTCCAGCTTCATTTTCTCGCCTCTTTCCATGATATGTGGGGGCAAAAGGGGCCGCCCCTTGTCCCGGACAGCAGGCGAAAGAGACTGCCTTTCCGGCAGTCCCTTTCACCCGGCATTCCTTTCCGAAATACCTCTTTGCCTTCCGCGATCTGTCATGTCAATTTCCATGCCTCCCGCAGGCTGTCCTGTCAATTTCCAAACTTCCCGCGGGCTGTCCTGTTAGTTCCCATTATAACGGTCATAGGCCGCCTGTTCAAGCTCCAACAGCTCGGGAAGTCCGATCTGATCCAGCTGTGCCAGATACTCATCCCAGCTCGCATCGATATCCACGTCGGGATTGGTGATGAATTCCGCCCGCTGTGCCGCGATGTAGGTGGTCAGGTCGTTGTACAGGGAGACACGCCTGGAGCTTTCATCCTCTGTATACACGAGACGCGGGAAAACTTCTTCCTCCACGATCCCGTCCTGGCGCAGGCCGTTGCCGACCAGCACCGCCCATCCATAGGCGTCCAATACCTCCTCGGACTGCATCACCTCGTCGCTGGCGGTGCTGAGCAGGCGGTAGTGGGTTCCGTAGGTACGGCTACAGTAGCTGAAGGGTCCTACCACCAGGGCCTTGTTGAGCTTGTAATCCTCTGAGGATTCGTACCCTTCCGGGCAGTAGAGTGTGGCCACGTCACCCTTAAGGATCTCGTTGTACTCATAATCCATGGTCACGCCTTCCCAGCCCCGCTGGGCAGCTACCTCGCCCTCCTCCGAGAACCAGTAATCCAGGAACCTTACCGCAGCCTCCGGGTACTCCGTCTCGGCGTTTACGAACATCACGATGCCCTCGCTCAGGGTATTTGTCATGGGCACGGTGCGCTGATCGTTGTACTCCGAGGTCAGACCGCCTACCCAGGAGAAACCGGCGTCATAGGAAATGTCCTGTCCCGCCGAGACAAAGGGCGCCGCCGCACCGAAGAAGCCGGTCCGGTCCTTGGCCACATTTTCGTTTCTCTGGTCCTCCGTGGTCACATAGCACTCGCGATTGATGAGTCCCTCCTCGTAAAGCTTTTTCATGTACTTCAGATAAGCCTTATAATTCTCGGAAGCGTTTCCAAAGCCCACCGTTCCATCCTCGCCCTCGGTGAGAATGTAGTTGGCGTCTTTCGTGTTCAGGCCGAAGGCCGCCAGCAGCATGTAGTCGTCATAGTAGTTGCTGGCCGCGTAATCGAAGGGGATCTCGTCATTGGGGTCCCCATTGCCGTTGGCGTCCTGGTCCCGGAAGGCACAGAGCACCTCGTACAGCTCGTCCACGCTGGTGGGCACCTCCATGCCTACATTTTCCAGCCACTGGTTATTGATGTAAACCCGGTCCACTCTGCCAAATTCATTGACCTCGATGGAATTTAAGCCATAGATGTGTCCGTCGTCCGCGGTGGCGTATTTCTCATACTCCGGATACTCCTCCATAAGGGCCTGCATATTCGGCATCAGATCCGCATACTCATCCAGCGCCAGCGCGTATCCGTCCTCCGCGTACTCTCTCATCTGCCCCATGGTGATGGCGTTGCAGGGAGCGATCAGATCGGGAAGGTCCCCGGTGGTCATGGCCAGGTTCAGCTGGGTCTGAAACTCCTCCGCCGACGCATAGCCTGTAATATCCAGCTTGATGCCGAACCGCTTTTCAATCTCCGAAACCATGATACGGTCATTCAGATCCGGATTTCCCGTGGTCACGCACATCATGGTCAGCGTTATGGGCTCGTCGCAGATGGGGTAACCCGTTTCGTTGTAGTAGGCAGATCCCTCTCCGCCCTCCGATCCTCCCGGATCGTTTCCGTCCCCTTCGGACGGCGTCTTTTCTCCGCCGCAGGCTGCCAGGGACAGGGCCAGGGCAAGAACCAACAGAAGTGACCAGACTCTCTTTGCATTACCTTTTTTCAGTGCTCTCATTTTTTTCCTCCTACTCTTGTGATATTTTTTCTATAGCTTTATACCGCGGGAGGCCGGCCGGCAAGTGGGAGACAGCAGAGGTATCTGCCGTTTCCTGTATTTTTCTTCACCCCGCGATATGAAAACCCCCGTTTATTCCTTCACTGCCCCGAGCATTACCCCCTGGGCGAAATACTTCTGCAGCCAGGGATAGATTGCCAGCATGGGCACCACGGAAACGACGATGACGCCGTATTTCACCATATTTGCCGTATCCGCCTGTTTGAAGAGATAGGCGATCTCCTCGGTGGACAGGCCCCCGGCCATCAGCGCCGACTCCGCGAATTGTCCCTGTATCAGGATTTCCTTCAGGAACAGCTGCAAGGGCCACGCCTCCCGCCGCTTCGCCAGATAGATCATGGAGGTAAAATATTCGTTCCAGTGTCCTACTCCGTAATACAGAGCCAGCACCACGATCACCGGTTTGGACAGGGGCAGGACGATCTTGAAAAAGTCCTTGAACATATCCGCGCCGTCGATCCTGGCCGCCTCGTGCAGCTGCTCCGGGATCGTGCTGGAGAAAAAGGTTCTCGCCACGATCAGATTGTAAACCGACACCGCGCCGTTGATCAGCACAAAGGTCCTCGTATTGACCAGGCCAAAGGAATTGGCGTTTAAGTAGGACGGGATCAGCCCTCCGCTGAAATACATGGTGAACATGAACAAAAAGAGGATCAGATTTCTCCCCACCAGCTCTTTACGGGACAGGGCATAGGCCGCCGGAAGCGTGACCGCCAGATTGATGAAGGTCCCAACCAGCGTGTAAAAAATCGTATTGGCGTAGCCCAGCCAGATCTCGTTGTATTTTAAGATGTAACGGTAGCCCTCCAGGGTGAACTCCTTGGGGAACAGCACCATCTCCCCGCTGGAGACCGCTCCCGGGTCGCTGAAGGAGGCGGAAAGGACGAATATCATCGGGTAGAGCGTCAGCACGAACACCAGCGCCAGCGCCACATAGCTGATCCCCATAAAGACCTTATCGCCGTTGAACCAGAAATTTCTTTTCCTTGTCTTCATCTCTCGCACCTCCTACCACAGTCCATTCTTCGTCACCCTGTTGGACAGAAAATTCACCACGATCAGGATCACGGAATTTACAACGGAGTTGAACAGGTTGACCGCCGTGGAGAAGGAAAAATCCGCCTCGATCAAGCCCATTTTATATACATAGGTGGAGATCACCTCCGAAGCCGTGATATTGGCGTCCGTCTGCAGCAGATAAACCTTCTCGTATCCCACGCCCAGCAGGCTTCCGCACTGGAGGATCAGAAGCACCATCATGGTGGGGACCAGCACCGGGATATTCACATGGATGATCCGCTGGATCCTGGAGGCCCCGTCGATCTGCGCCGCCTCCAGCAGATTCCGGTCCACCCCGGACAGCGCCGCCGAATAGATGATGGAGCTCCACCCCAGGCCCTGCCAGACGCCGCTTAGCACATACACCCACTTAAACAGCCCGGTATCCTGCATGAAATATACGGAATCGATGCCCAACAGGTTCAGAAAATGGTTCACGATGCCGGAGGATGGACTTAAAAACAGCATGATCATACTGCATATGACCACCGTGGAGATAAAATGCGGCGCGTAGGATACGGTCTGAATGGCGTTCCGCACCTTTTTCCAGCGAAGCTCATTTAACAGGAGCGCGAAAATGATGGGCAGCGGAAATCCTACCACCAGGCTCAACAGACTTAAGGTCAGCGTATTTTTCAAAATGACCGGAAACCAGTAGGAATCAAACAGCCGCTGAAAATTTTCCATGCCCACCCATTCGCTGCCCCAGATGCCGTCCCCGATGCGGAAATCCTTAAAGGCAATGAGGATTCCGTACATGGGCTTGTAAACGAACAAAATGATGTACAACAGCGCCGGCAGCAGAAATACATACAACTGCCAGCATTTTAACAGATTGCGGAAGCTCCGCTTCCCTCCCCGCTTTCCCGCGGGACTTATCCTGGTACCTTTCACAGAAAACACCCCTTTCTTCCTTACCCTTTTTCCAGACAGGATCTGCAGATGTGAAGCGCCTGATCGTAAACTCTGGGACTGGCGCACAGTACGGAATCCGCGTGCTCATAGGAGATCTCGTCCCCCAGCAGATTGGAGACCACCCCGCCCGCCTCCCGGACGATCAGCGTGCTGGCCGCATAATCCCAGGGAAACAGCCGCATCTCGAAGGAGAGATCCGCTCTCCCACAGGCCACGAAGCACATCTCCACGGAGGCCGAGCCGTAGCGCCTGAAATCCGCGGTCCGGCGGAACAGCGCCTTTAACAGCTTCATCGTATCCTTCCCCAGCTCTTCCTTGTAATAGGAAGCGGAGCCTGCCATCACCAGACCTTCCTCCATGTCCCGGCTGCTGACCTGTATCTTCTCTCCGTTCCGGTAGGCTCCCTGCCCGCTCAGGGCATGAAACATCTCCTTGGTATAGGGAAGATAAACCACCCCGAACAGCGGTTTTTTCTTCCGGAACACCGCCAGGGATATGGACAGATCCTCGCTTCCGTATATAAAATTCCCTGTGCCGTCGATGGGGTCCAGATAAACGGTCAGATCCCCGTTTTTTCGTTCCTCCCCGTCCGATTCCTCCGCAAAGAACACAGCCTCCGGAAAGAGCAACCGCATTTTTTCTTCCACGTATCTCTGTATCTTCAGATCATAGGCCGTCACAAAATTGCCGCACCCTTCCTTGCTTTTTATCTCCAAAGGGGCTTCCCTCCGTCTTGCCTGCCGCATGATCTCTCCGGCCTCCTCCATGATCCCGCATATGGACTGCACCGGAAAATCGCTCTCTTTCTCGCAATGCAACTTTCTGCTCCCTCCCATCCTTTGAATCTAGGAAAAGTATAGCAAAAAATTTGCGCCGCCTCTTCTCATAAATGACTATTTCCTTCTCATAATCGCTTAAAAAAATGGATTGCCTTTGAAAAACAGGAAAAATATTATATAATGATCTCAGAACTCCCAAACACGTCCTTTGAGCCAGAGAAGTACCGATATACTGAATTTAGACTACGAGGTGACATTATGCAAAATCATTATTTACGCCTGCAAACCGTATACTCCGAAAAGCCCCTTGTATCCGATATACGCGAACACGATCTGGAACGCCTCTCTCCCCGGCGGCTTGGCTCAGAAAATCTTTCCTTCTATCATTACCACAACTCCTTTGAGGTGGGCTACTGTTTTGAGGGCAGCGGCAGTCACTGTACGCCCGACGGCGTCTTCCCCTTTCAGGCGGGGGACACCCTCTTCATCCTGCCCGGGCACCCCCATTACACCATCAGCGACCACGCGACCACCTCTCTATGGCTGTTTTTGTATTTTGATCTGGAAAAAATGCTGCGGGACATGTTCCGCCGGGACAATCTCTCGTCGGCCAGCGCCCTGAATCCCGCATTATCCCTCTACGACCTGATCGCCCGGAAGCAGTATCCCAGGATCAGCGAGATGATACAGACGATCCTGCAGCAATACCAAACCTTTCTTCCCGGGCGGAACGAGCTGTTGTGCTCCCTTTTCCTGGAGCTTTTGTTCACCTTAAGCCGGGAGAACGGCCCCCTGCCTCCCTGCCGGGTCTGTCCTGCCATGGACTACGGCAAACTGAACGGCGCCATACAGTTCATCAACGATTCCATCGACGCGGGCCAGATCCCCTCCGTGGAGGATGCCGCCGCCAGCCTCTATATGAGCGTCTCCAATTTTCGGAAGATCTTCCGGGAGGTCATCGGCTTTCCGCCCCATGATTTTATCATGCAGGCAGCCATCCGGCGCACCCAGAAGCTCCTGCTGTCCTCAAATATGCGCATCATCGATATCTGCGCCGAGGTGGGCTTCCACTCCGTGGCAAGCCTGAACCGCAACTTCATGCTGCAGTGCGGTATGTCCCCCCAGACTTACCGCAAGATCCATAAATCCCTCTATTAAAAAAAGCGCGCAAAAAAGAGATTATCTATCGTTCTAACAACGGTAAATAATCTCTTACATTAAAGTTATACGTTTTTAATCAGCCTATTTTTCTTATACAAAAATACATCTGACTCCGACACCACAGCAATTCCATTCTCGACTGCATAATCATAACTGATGTTTTCATATAACAATTTTTGAGTTACATTACGATAGTCCGATTCATAAAAGCGACTGGCAATAATCTCCTTCAGCATTTCCGGGATATGATAGTTCAACTGAGCCGATGGATTATTTCTGGAAAGCATTCTATCCTCTCTTACAGTATCAATCAGTTCATCTAATTCCTGATCAAGCTTTATTTTGGGAAGCAATTTGCAAATATCATATAAATGCCGTGAGTCCCTATCCTGCATATCTTGAATTCGGTAATCACAGATTGCAAATATCTTATCAATAAAGGTTCGCTCTACCGACTGCACATTCATCATA
>CALWDR010000140.1 GCA_944376745.1 uncultured Lachnospiraceae bacterium | reverse complement strand
AATTTACAGTCACAATTAGAGGAGATATGCCGCCGGTTTCGGATCCCCGGAACCATCGCGGGCTGGCAGCAATTGACCAGCGGCCATATCAATACCACGTATCAGGTGCGCTGCGCCCACGAGGGGAGGCAGACCGCGTATCTGGTGCAAAGGGTAAATACCTATGTGTTCAGGGATCCGGTTCAGATGATGCGAAACATTGACCTGATCACCTCACACCTTATGAAGAAGAACCAGGCGGCCGGCATCACGGACCGGAGAAGCCGTCTTCATTTTCACCATACCGAGACGGGAGACAATTACATTTTCTTGGGGGAGGAAGGGCAGCGGGAATTCTGGCGACTCAGTAATTATGTGGAGGATGCCCTTTCTTTTGACAGCTCCGATGACCCAAAGGTCCTGCGCATGGCGGGAAAGGCTTTTGGGCGTTTTGAAGCGCAGCTGAGCGATTTCGATGTGGAGAAGCTTTTTGAGGTCATTCCCCATTTCCACGATACGCGTCTGCGCCTGGAAACCTTCTTTGCCCATGTCCGGGAGGATCCCTGTCAGAGATGCGGGGAAGTGCGGGAGGAGATCGACGCCATCGCCAGGGCCAGAGATTTTGCCTGTCAGCTCAATGAGAAGCTGGACCGGGGCGAGCTGTTTTACCGCGTGACTCACAATGATACCAAGACCAATAATGTGCTGTTTGACAAGGATACGCTGGAGCCGGTGAACGTGATCGACCTTGACACCGTGATGCCGGGGCTGGCGGCCCATGATTTCGGCGATACGATCCGGTTTGCGGCCAACACCGCCAGGGAGGACGAGGAGGATCTGAGCAAGGTGAGCCTGGATCTGAAGCTGTTTCGGGCCTTCGCGGAAGGCTACATTGGAGAGACCGCCGGCTTTTTGACGGACGCGGAGCTGGATTCCATGGCTCTTGGGGCGGCAACCATCACCCTGGAGCAGGCAAGCCGGTTTCTGGACGACTATATCACCGGGGATAAATATTTTAAGACCGATTATCCGGGACATAATCTCGTGAGAGCCAGGTGCCAGCTGGCGCTGTTTGCGGATATGATGGAGAAGTATGAAGAGATGGACTGCATCGTACATAAGGTTGCGGCAGAGGCGAGGAAGGGAGAATAAGAAGCATGTGTGGAATAATGGGATTTAACGGAGCAGCGCAGGCAGCGCCTATTTTGTTGGATGGATTGTCGAGACTGGAATACCGCGGTTATGACTCTGCCGGTGTGGCAGTTCGTGATGGCAGCAATCCCGCGGAGGTCGTAAGAGCAAAAGGGCGTTTGATGATCCTGAAGGAGAAGACGAATGAAGGGACAGCTATTTTGGGGACCTGCGGGATCGGCCATACCAGATGGGCTACCCACGGAGAGCCGTCCGAGAAAAACGCCCATCCCCATCGGAGCGACGATGGAAACGTAATTGGGGTACATAATGGGATCATTGAAAATTATCAGGAGTTGAAGGACAAGCTGCTGCGGAAGGGATATTCTTTTTATTCTGACACGGACACGGAAGTGGCGGTGAAGCTGATCGACTATTATTATAAGAAATATGAAGGTACGCCGGTGGATGCCATGAATCACGCCATGGTGCGCATTCGCGGTTCTTACGCGCTGGCGGTCATGTTTCGCGATTATCCGGAAGAGATCTATGTGGCGCGAAAGGACAGCCCGATGATCCTTGGCGTGGAGAACGGGGAATCCTATATCGCGTCGGATGTGCCGGCCATCCTGAAATACACCAGAAATGTGTACTATATCGGAAATATGGAGATGGCCCGGGTACGCAAGGGAGAGATCACCTTTTATAATCTTGACGGGGATGAGATTAAGAAAGATCCCAAAACCATCGATTGGGATGCGGAGGCTGCGGAAAAAGCCGGCTATGAGCATTTTATGATAAAGGAGATCCATGAACAGCCGAAAGTAGTGGAAGATACCATTCGCTCATTTGTGAAAGAGGATAAGATCGAACTGTCAGAGCTTGGTCTTTGCGACGAGGAGGTCAGGGAAATAAGCCAGATCTACATCATAGCCTGTGGATCGGCGTACCATGTGGGGATCGCCATGCAATACGTGATGGAGGATCTTGCCAAAATTCCCGTGCGTGTGGAGCTGGCTTCGGAATTCCGTTATCGAAAACCGCTGCTGGACAAAAAGGGACTGGCGATCGTGATCAGTCAGTCGGGCGAAACGGCGGACAGTCTGGCGGCGCTTCGGGAAGCGAAGGACAAAGGGATCCGGACCCTCGGCATTGTGAATGTGGTGGGTTCTTCCATTGCAAGGGAGGCGGACTCCGTCTTTTACACCCTGGCCGGGCCGGAAATCTCCGTGGCAACCACGAAAGCATACAGCACGCAGCTGGTTGCGGGCTATGCTTTGGCGATTCAGTTCGCAAAGATACGGGAAACGATCAGTGAAGAGAGATACAGAGAACTTGTCCGTGAGCTGCTGACGCTGCCGGAGAAGATCACAAAAGTTCTCGCGGACAAGGAACGCATCCAATGGTTCGCCGCAAAACAGTCCAATGCGAAGGACGTTTTCTTTATCGGCCGCGGCATAGATTACGCGATCTGCATGGAAGGCAGCCTGAAAATGAAAGAGATCAGTTACATTCATTCGGAGGCGTACGCGGCGGGGGAGCTGAAGCATGGAACGATTTCGCTGGTTGAGGATAATATTTTGGTGATAGGCGTTTTGACACAGCCAGAGCTGTACGAAAAAACGATCTCCAACCTGGTAGAGTGCAAGAGCCGGGGCGCCTATCTGATGGGACTGACCTTTTATGGCCAGTACAATATAGAAGATACGGCTAATTTTACCGTGTATGTTCCCAAAACAGATCCGCTCTTCGCAACCTCCCTGGCGGTGGTGCCGCTGCAGCTTCTGGGCTATTACATCAGCGTCGCGAAGGGGCTGGATGTAGATAAGCCGAGAAATCTGGCAAAGAGCGTCACGGTAGAATAGCGTTTTCCTGAAGGGAGTCGTGGTTACAAGACGGCAGCAGAGCAGAAAAGGGAAAGGAGTCGTGTTTACAAGGCGGCGGCAGAGCAGAAAAGGGATAAGAGATATGAAAACAGGAAAAAAAGTACGCATGATACTGGGAGGTATCTTAGAACTGATCAACATCGCGGGGATCGTCCTTTTGACGGTCTTTCTGAGCAGGCTGGCGATCCTGCCGGGGATCTACCTGGCCGTAGTTTACGGAGTGCTGCTCCTTCTGACAGCCGGGTCGGCGTTTTTGCTGCTTCGCAGGAAAAAGCGGAAGGTCTGGTATGTGCTGGGGGCTTTGGCGGTGTGTCTAAGCATTGCGCTGACGGCGGCGGCCAACTACTATCTGTATCACAGCCTGACGGCCCTGGGGGCAGTGACCAGCCAGGTGGAGCAGAAAACGGTGATGGGCGTTTATGTCCGGGCGGAGGAGGACATTTCGGATGTGGAGGAATGCGCGGGGCTGCCCTTCGGCATTATCAGCGGACAGGAGCGGGAACGCACGGACCAGGCCCTGGCCATGATAGAGCAGGAGCTGGGAGAGAGCGTGGAGCCAAAGGAATATTCGGATGTGATCCTGCTGGTAAATGGTCTGCTGTTCCAGGACTGCGACGTGATCCTGTTAAATGAAGGTTATCTGGAGCCCTTGAAGGAAGTGGAGGGCTACGAGAATCTGGACTCCAGGATCCGGCAGATCGGCGCCTATGAGATCGTTACCTACGTGGAGGTGGAGCAGGAGGAGCCGGCGGAAGAAGAACCGGCAAAGGAGCCCGAGGAGGAACCGGAGGAGCCGGCGGAACCGGGCGACCCCTTCCTGGTCTATGTCAGCGGCCTGGATACCTGGGGAGCTGTCTCCACCACCAGCCGCTCCGACGTGAACATTCTGGTGGCCGTCAATCCCCGGACAAGGCAGGTCCTGATGGTCTCCACTCCCCGGGACTACTACGTGGAGCTGCCCATTTCAAACGGCCAGAAGGACAAGCTGACCCACGCGGGGATCTACGGGATCGATGTGTCTATGGGGACCCTGGAAATGCTCTACGGCGTGGATATTGATTACTATTTCAAGGTGAATTTCACCGGATTTGAAGGCCTGATCGACTCCCTGGGCGGTGTTACCGTCCAGTCGGATTATGATTTTACCGTGGGCTCCAACCACTATGTCAAGGGGGCAAATGATCTGAACGGTTCCCAGGCTCTGACCTTTGCCCGGGAGCGCCACGCCTTCGCCTCGGGGGACCGGCAGCGGGGGAAGAACCAGATGCACGTCATCGAGGGCGTGATCGACAAGCTGACCTCCACCACCCTGCTTACCAATTACGCGGAGATCATGCAGGAGGTGGAGGGGACCTTTGCCACCAACATGACCACGGAGGAGATCACCGAGCTGGTGCGGTTCCAGCTGACCAACGGGGGGAGCTGGGACGTGCAGAGCTTCAGCGTCAGCGGTTCGGACGCCAATAAGAGCATGTTTTCTTTAAGTAAGCCCAACTATGTGATGATCCCCTACGAGGAGGATGTGGCCAGGGCCAGCGATCTGCTGCAGCAGATCATGGCCGGGGAAGTGGTGAATGTGGAAGAGTGACCAGTGACATACAGACTGCTTATATGCGCTTTCGATGGCAGAGCGCGTATAAGCAGTTTTTTTGTGCCCATATCGCATACTTTGCCTTGCCATCAAAATCAGCCTGTGGTAAACTGGAAGCACATGGGGATGTGGAGAAAGGGAGCTGCAACGGCAAAGACATTTTTAAAAACAGCAGGGAGGAGAAGAACCTATGAGGGACGACATGGATTACCGGGAGTTTTGCGCGTGCTTTAAGGAAGAGATCTTGAAGAACGAGATCATGAAGCTCACCGAGGAGGATTACCGCTTCTATCCGGACGGCTTTACCACGGAGGAGCCGCTGGATCTGGCTTTTATCCGCAACACGAATGTGAAATACAACAATCTGGAATCGGACGTGCTGCGGGGGGATTTTGTGGAGCTTACCGTACGGCGGGAGAACAATGGCGCGAGCTCAGCCCGTTTCCATTTAAACGAGATGTACGCAAGGTACAGGGAAATGGGCTGGGACGGCTTCTGGCAGGAAATTATCGAGGGACTGCCGGATATTCTGACGCCCATCCAGGATGATGTGCTCAACCATATCAGGGAGTATCCGGTGATCAAGAACAAGCTGATCATCCGGCCCATCAATTACGACGACAACCGGCTGGCCCTGAAAAACTGTATTTACCGGCGGGAGGGGGATATCGCCCTGGTGCTCTACCTGATCGTGTTCGAGGCTGCCCACAACTTAAATACCACCAAGATCACAAGGGAGATCTTTGGCTTCTGGGGCCGGGAGGTGGAGGAGGTCTGGCAGGAGGCCATGACCAACACCTACATAAAGGCCATGCCCCGGATGTACGTATCCCCCGCGGATGCGGTGAATCCGCCTTACCACCGGGGGGCCTTCATGGCCCTGAACAGCGATATTACGAAGATCGGCCCCATGAAATTTCCCGTGGTCACCACCACAAGGCAGATCAACGGGGCCATCGCCATGTTTTATCCCGGGGTCATGGAAAAAATCGCGCAGCTTTATGACAGCGACTATTACGTGGTGTTCTCGGGCACCTGCGAGGCCCGGCTGCACCGGAGGTCGGAGGCCAATCCCCGGATGCTGCTGTCCCTTTTGAAGGACATGAACAAACAGTTCCCGGAGGAGCTGCTCAGCCGGAAAATCTATCTGTATCACCGGGAGACGGCAGCACTGGAGATGCTGAGCCTGTAGAGGCGAGCCGAAGGCCTATGGCGCCGCGGCGGTATCTGGCAGGCGAAGACCTGTGGCGCTGCGGAGGTATCTGGCAGGCGAAGACCTGCGGCGCCGCGGCGGTATCTGACAGAAAGGAAGTACCCATGGAAGCATACACCGGATTTGCGGAGGTTTACGATCTGTTCATGGACAACGTCCCCTACGAACCGTGGAGCCGATACATCATTTCCTTATTAGAAGAGCACAATATCCCTGAGGGTCTTGTGCTGGACTTAGGCTGCGGCACGGGGAAGATCACCCGCCTGCTGTCCGGGGCGGGCTACGACATGATCGGAGTGGACAATTCCGAGGAAATGCTGCAGCAGGCTCTGGAGCAGGAGCATGAAAATATCCTCTACCTGTGCCAGGACATGCGGGAATTTGAGCTCTACGGCACGGTGGCGGCGGTGGTCTGCATCTGCGATTCCCTCAATTATATTTTGGAGGAGGAGGAGCTCCTGCAGGTGTTCCGGCTTGTGAACAATTATCTGGACCCGGGCGGCATATTTATTTTCGATCTGAACACCTTATATAAATACCGGGAGCTGCTGGGGGAGAGCACCATCTGCGAGAACCGCCGGGAGGCCAGCTTCATCTGGGAAAATTATTTCGTGGAGGAGACGGGGATCAACGAGTATGATCTGACCCTCTTCATCCGGGAAAATTCCGGTCTGTACCGCAAATACGAGGAGACCCATATCCAGCGGGGGTACGAACTGGAAACCGTCATAGGGCTGATCCGGGAGGCCGGCATGGAATTTGCGGCGGTCTACGACGCCTTTACCAGAGAGCCGCCCCGGGCGGACAGCGAGCGCGTCTATGTGATTGCCAGAGAACATGGGAAGAGGAGCGGTCCCATCACATAAGATTATGGATATGTCGGGAGCGGTTCCGTCACACAAGCTTATGGATATGTCGGGAGCAATTCCATCATTATAGAAGAAAGCAGGCAGAAAATATGGAAGACTATATCGTGAGAGCAACAGCGGCGGGAGGCCAGATCCGGGCCTTCGCCATTACCTCAAGGGAGCTGGTGGAGGAAGCCAGAGTCCGGCACAACGCAAGCCCGGTGGTCACCGCGGCCCTGGGCCGGCTTCTGTCCGCCGGCGCCATGATGGGCGTGATGATGAAAGGGGAGAAGGACCTTCTGACCCTTCAGGTGAAGGGCAGCGGTCCCGTGAAGGGACTGACGGTGACGGCGGACGCCAGGGGCAATGTGAAGGGCTACCCGGAGGTGCCGGACGTGCTGCTGCCGCCCAACAGCAGGGGCAAGCTGGACGTGGCGGGGGCCGTGGGCGCCGGCATTTTAAATGTCATCAAGGACATGGGCTTAAAGGAGCCCTACGTGGGCCAGGTGGCCCTGCAGACGGGGGAGATCGCCGAGGATCTGACCTACTATTTTGCCACCTCCGAGCAGGTGCCCTCCGCGGTGGGCCTGGGGGTCCTTATGGAGAAAAACAACACGGTGAAGCAGGCCGGCGGTTTTATCATCCAGCTGATGCCCTTTACGGAGGAGGCGGTCATTGCCCGGCTGGAGGAGAAGGTGGCCTCCGTGACCTCCGTCACGGATCTGTTGGAGCAGGGCGATACCCCAGAGAAGCTTCTGGAGCGCATTTTAGGAGAGTTTGGGCTGGAGATTACTGACAGAATACCCGCCCGGTTTTATTGTAACTGCTCCCGGGAGCGGGTGTCGAAGGCTCTTATCAGCATCGGGAAAAAGGATCTGCGGGAAATGATCGACGAGGGAAAGCCCATCGAGGTGAACTGTCATTTCTGCAATACTGCCTACCAATTCACGCCGGAAGAATTAGGGGAACTGCTGGAGAAGGAAAATTAAAAAAGGAGACTTAGCGTTGAGACACGGATATATCAAAGTGGCGGCGGTGACGCCGAAGGTGCGGGTGGCCGACCCGGAATATAACGGCAGTCAGATCTGTGAGAAAATGGACGAGGCCATGGCCGGCGGGGCCGTGGTGGTGGTGTTCCCGGAGCTTAGCATCACCGGCTACACCTGCGGGGACCTGTTCTGGCAGGATCTGCTCATCGAGAAGGCAAAGGAGCAGCTTTTTCGCGTCGCGGAGCATACCGCCGGAAAAAACGGCATTGTATTTGTGGGCCTGCCCTTAGAGTACAATGGAAAATTATACAATACGGCGGCAGCCTTAAGCGGCGGACGGGTGCTGGGCTTTGTGCCCAAGAGCTGCATCCCCACCTACAATGAGTTCTATGAGGGGCGGCATTTTATGCCGGGGATGGAGGAGCCGGTCTATGTGGAGCTTCCCGGCGGGAAGGGCGTTCCCATGGGGACCCGGCTGTTGTTCTGCGCCGATACCATGCCCAAGCTTAAGATCGGGGCGGAGATCTGCGAGGATCTGTGGACGCCCAAGCCGCCCAGCATCGACCATGCCCTGGCGGGGGCCAGCCTGATCGTGAACCTCTCCGCCAGCAACGAGAATACCGGCAAGGACATTTACCGGAAGACTCTGGTGGAGAGCCAGTCCGCCCGGCTTATCTGCGGGTACGTGTACGCCAGCGCCGGGGACGGGGAATCCACCCAGGACGTGGTCTATTCGGGACACAATCTCATCGCGGAGAACGGGCAGATCCTGGCGGAGGCTCCGCGGTTCGTAAACGGGATCATTTACGGCGAGGTGGACGTCTGGAAATTAAACAGTGACCGCAGACGCATGGGAACCTTCCGCACGGATGATACAGGTTATATCCGCATGACCTTTCCCCTGGCGCCTGTGGAGACCCCGCTGACCCGCTTTGTGGACCCCGCGCCCTTTGTGCCGCGCGACAAGGCCCAGCGGGAGAAGCGCTGCGAGGAGATCCTTTCCATCCAGGCCATGGGTCTGAAAAAGCGGCTTTTGCATACCGGCTGTAAATGCGCGGTGGTGGGGATTTCCGGGGGACTGGATTCCACCCTGGCGCTGCTGGTGACGGCGCGGGCCTTCGATCTTCTGGGTCTTGACCGGAAGGGCATCTATGGCGTCACCATGCCGGGCTTTGGCACCACAGACCGGACCTACGACAACGCCGTGAAGATGATAAAGAGCATCGGCGCCACCTTCCGGGAGATCAGCATCAGGGAGGCGGTCCGCCAGCATTTTCAGGACATCGGGCAGGATGAGCGAAAGCACGACGTGACCTACGAGAACAGCCAGGCCAGGGAGCGCACCCAGATCCTGATGGATATCGCCAATCAGCAGGGCGGCATGGTCATCGGCACCGGGGACATGTCGGAGCTGGCTCTGGGCTGGGCCACCTACAACGGGGATCACATGTCCATGTACGGGGTCAACGCCTCCGTGCCCAAGACCTTGGTGCGCCATCTGGTGCGCTATTACGCGGATACCCTGGAGGATACGGTCTTGCGGGAGGTGCTTCTGGACGTGCTGGATACGCCCGTAAGCCCCGAGCTCCTTCCCCCTGCGGACGGGGAGATCTCCCAGAAGACCGAGGACATTGTAGGGCCCTATGAGCTCCACGATTTCTTCCTCTATCATGTGGTGCGGTCCTGCTTCTCCCCCTCCAAGATTTTCCGGCTGGCGGGGATTGCCTTTCGGGATACCTATGATAAGGAAACCATCTTAAAATGGATGCGGACCTTCTACCGGCGGTTTTTCAGCCAGCAGTTCAAGCGCTCCTGCCTGCCGGACGGCCCCAAGGTGGGCTCCGTGGCCCTGTCCCCCAGGGGAGACTGGCGCATGCCCAGCGACGCCTGCGCGGATCTCTGGCTGAAGGAGCTTGCCGACCTTTCCGGGGAGGGGCGGTCTTAAACGCCCCTCCGGAGAGCGTCGGGAAGGGCGGCCTTAAACGTCCCCCGGAGAGCGTTGGGAGGGGCGGCCTTAAACGCCCCTCCGGGGACGCTTTAGAAAAATTTAATAGATATTTCCGCTTTTCCTTCTTGTATTTTTTCTGGAAACGTTTAGAATAAATGTAGTTTGTTGTCGCAAAAATCCCAGGCCCGTGCGGAAGCTTTCGGCCATGGGGCGGGAGATAAGGAGGTTCCTTCATGTTTGGCTATATCATCATCAATAAGCAGGAGATGAAGTTTAAAGAGTTTGACCTGTACCAGTCCTATTACTGCGGATTTTGCCAGGCGTTGAAGCAGGACTTCGGCAAGCGGGGGCAGATGACCCTAAGCTATGATCTGACTTTTCTGATCCTGCTTCTGACCAGTCTCTATGAGCCAAAGACAGCGGAGGAATATGTAAAATGCATTGCCCACCCCTTTGAGAAGCATCTGGCCAGAACCAATGAATTTTCCAGATACGCGGCGGATATGAACCTGCTGCTTTCTTATTATAAATGCCAGGACGACTGGCTGGACGAGAAAAAGGTGAGCAAACGGACCATGGCCGGACTGCTGAAGAAAAAGACGGCGGAGATAGCGAAGGAGTATCCCGCCAAGGCGGAGCTGATCGCGGACCGGCTGGACAAGATCCACCGGTGCGAGAAGCTCGGCGTGGGCAGCTTTGGGAAAGCTGACGGCGGTTCCGGGAAGGACGGCGGATGCGGGAAAGTTGACGGCGGTTCCGGGAAGGATGACGGATGCGGGAAAACTGACGGCGGTATCGGGGAGGACGGGTATCCCGCCTATACCGACCGGGTGGACGAGATCGCCGGTTATTTCGGGGATATTATGGCGGAGATTTTTGTCTGGCGCAGGGATGAGTGGGAGCAGGAGCTGCGGCGGATGGGATTTTTCCTGGGAAAATTCATTTACCTGATGGACGCCTACGAGGACCTGGAGAAGGACGAGAAGGAAGGCAATTTTAATCCGTTCCTGCCGCTGTTTCACACGGAGCAGTTCGAGAAGAGCTGTGAGGGCATCCTCACCATGATGATGGCCGAGTGCTCCAAGGCCTTTGAAAAATTGCCCCTGATCGAATATACGGAGATCTTGCGGAATATTTTATATTCCGGCGTCTGGTGCCGCTACGAGATGGTGAAGGAGAAGCGGAAAAGGGCGGCGGAACAGACGGCGAAGAAAAGCGAGCAGCAATAAGAGAGGAATAAAAATATGTATGACCCATATGCGGTGCTGGGCGTATCCAGAAACGCGACGGATGATGAGATAAAGAAAGCGTACCGGGCGTTGAGCCGGAAATACCACCCGGACGCCAATGTGAACAACCCCAACAAAAAGCAGGCGGAAGAAAAATTCAAGGAGATCCAGCAGGCGTATCAGCAGATCATGGATGAGCGGGAGCGGGGCGGCTCCGGCGCTTACGGCGGCGCAGGAGGCTATGGTGCCGGTGGCTATGGCGGCGCAGGGGGCTACGGTTCCGGCGGTTATGGCGGCGCAGGAGGCTATGGTGCCGGCGGCTATGGCGGCGCAGGGGGCTACGGCTCCGGCGGCTATGGCGGCGGGGGCTTCGGCGGTTTTGATTTCGGCGGCTTTGGCGGCGGCCAGCAGAGAGGCGGCACGGGTACGGACGAGGAGACCGCCTACAAGCAGGCGGCGGTAAATTATATCAGAAGCGGACACTACCGGGAGGCCCTCAACGTGCTGAACAACATTCGCAGGAAGGATGCCCAGTGGTATTATCTGAGTGCCATTGCCAATTCCGGTTCCGGAAACAACCTGACGGCCCTGGAGCATGCCAGGCAGGCGGTGAACATGGAACCTGGAAATATGGAATACAAGCGGCTTCTGTCTCAGCTGGAGAGCGGCGGAAGCTGGTATTACAGCCAGAGGGAGCCTTACGGCTCCGGCGGCGCGGGAGGAGGCGGTCTGTGCAGCAAGCTCTGCATTACATACCTGATATGTAATCTGTGCTGCGGAGGAGGAGGTCTCTGCTGTGGCAGAGGAATGCCCTACATGTACTTTTAAAATCATACGGAAGGAGAGAGAGTTGTGAGAAAGCAAAAGAGCGGCCGCAGGAGTTATGAGATAGACATGTGTAACGGGCCGCTGTTATCGAAGATTTTATTATTTTCGATCCCACTGATGCTGTCGGGAATGCTGCAGCTTCTGTTCAATGCTGCGGATATTGTAGTGGTGGGAAATTTCACCGGACATCAGGCCATGGCGGCGGTGGGCGCCACCGGTTCCCTGATCAATCTTTTGGTGAATCTCTTTGTGGGCCTGTCTGTGGGCGTCAACGTGATGATCGCCAAATATTACGGCGCTAGGCAGGAGCGGGAGATGCAGGCTACGGTACATACGGCGGTGCTGGTGGCCATACTGGCCGGGGCGCTGCTGACCGTCATCGGAATCGCGGCGGCCAAGCCCATGCTGGAGCTGATGGGAACTCCGGACGACGTGATCGCGGATTCGGTGCTTTACATGCGCATTTATTTCTGCGGAATGATCGGAACGCTGGTGTACAATTTCGGCGGCGCGGTCTTAAGGGGAGTGGGCGATACCAGACGTCCATTCTTTATCCTGTTTGCGGCGGGAATCGTCAATATTATTTTGAATCTGATACTGGTGATCTGTTTTCACCTGGGGGTGGCCGGAGTGGCCATCGCCACGGCGGTTTCCCAGTTCATGTCCGCAGGGCTGATCCTTTATTGCCTTGCCAATACCTATTCCAGCTACCGGTTCCAGGTGCGCCTGCTTCGGATAGACTGGAAAAAATTAAAGGAGATGGCGGGGATCGGCGTCCCGGCAGGCATGCAGGGAATGCTGTTTTCCGTTTCCAACGTGCTGATCCAGTCCTCCTTAAATACCTTTGGCTCCATTGCCATGGCCGGAAATACGGCGGCCTCCAACATCGAGGGCTTTGTGTACACGGCCATGAACACGTTCCACCAGTCGGCGTTAAGCTTTACCAGCCAGAACCTGGGCTCCCATAATTTCAAGCGGATCAAAAAGGTGATGGGGCTCTGCCTTGGTCTGGTGACAGGAACGGGAGTGGTGCTGGGCGTGGGGGCCTACCTGGCCGGAGGCGTATTGCTTCAGATCTACAACCAGGACCCGGAGGTGATCGCCTACGGGCTTCTGCGCATGAGCCTTGTCTGCGCGCCCTATTTCCTGTGCGGGATCATGGACGTTATGAGCGGATGCTTAAGAGGCATAGGCCATTCGGTGCTGGCCATGATCGTGTCCATGCTGGGAGCCTGCGGCCTGCGTATCCTGTGGATCTACACGGTGTTTGCCGCGGTTCCCACGCTGCAGGTGCTGTTCCTGTCCTACCCGGTGACCTGGGCCATCACCTTCGCGGTGCTGTTTGTAAGCTTCCTGATCGCTCTTGGGAAAATTGAAAGACGTTATGAGGCAGGGAAAGCCGCCGGTTGATACCGGCGGCTTTTTGCTGCTTCAGGGGGCTGCCGGCTGATGCCGGCGGCTTTGCTGCTTCAAGGGAGTGCCGGTTGATGATGGCGTCTTTGTTGTTTCAAAGGGCTGCCGGAGGATTACCGCGGCAGATTTTCATAATCGATCTTCCGGTCCTTAAAATAGTATTCCCGGTCGTGCTCATTTACTTCCCGCAGCACCCGGCAGGGGTTTCCCACCGCCACCACGCCGGAGGGCAGATCCTTTGTCACCACGCTGCCGGCGCCCACCACCACGTTGTCGCCGATGGTGACCCCTGGAAGGAGGATGGCGCCCGCGCCGATCCAGCAATTCCGGCCGATGCGCACCGGCATGTTATACTGGTAGGCTTTCTCCCGCAATTCCGGGAGGATCGGGTGTCCCGCCGTGGCAATCACAACGTTTGGCCCGAGCATGGTGTAATCCCCCACGTAGATGTGGGTGTCGTCCACCAGGGTGAGGCCGAAGTTGGCGTAGACATTTTTCCCAAAGTGGACGTGGGCGCCCCCGAAGTTGGCGTGCAGGGGCGGCTCAATATAGCAGTTTTCGCCGATCTCGGCAAACATTTCTTTTAACATACGAGCGCGCTTGTCAAGCTCCGTGGGCCGAATCTGGTTGAAGTCGTACAATCGGTCCAGTTTCTGTAGCTGTTCTTTCATAATTTCTTCGTCGTCCGGCAGATAAAGCTCGCCGGTGTGCAGCTTTTCACGCATACTCATCGTGGTGGTTCCTCCTTGGCGTCAAATCTTTAAAATAAAGTATTTTCTCCGGTATCAGGTCTGGAAGGGAAGCATATTTCCTGCGCCGGTCCTGCAATTAATCATCAGGATTGTGGGAGCACGCAGTGCGGAACAATCCGTGGGTATCATGGGGTCAAAACACCTTTTGACCCCAACATCATCATATTTCAAAATCTCGTTTTTTTCAATATCAATTTACAGGTTTTGTGAGTCAGGAGGTACCGAGTTGTCACTTTTCATGGGGTGGTCAGTAACCATACCGGTATCAGGCTGGGTGCCTGCAACGGCGACCTCATGAAAAATCAAAAAATGCATAATATATCTTGACAAATAATATTATATAATATATAGTATTATTGTTAAAACAGTAATGTACAAAAAATAATACTGGATTGTAAATAACGTTCTGCGTAAGCGGAGTGTCCAATGAGCGGGACATTTGCAAAGGAGTGTATTTTTGAGAGCAGAGAAGGAGTGATTGCATGGTATTTAATACAGGTGCGGCTCTTCTGGACGCCATTGTTCTGGCGGTTGTCAACAAGGAAGAGGACGGCACATATGGTTATAAGATCACCCAGGATGTGCGCAGGGCCATAGAGGTCTCGGAGTCCACCCTGTACCCCGTACTGCGGCGGCTTCAGAAGGACGGTTGTCTGGAGGTTTATGACCTGGAATGCGGCGGGCGGAATCGCCGGTATTACAAGATTACGGAAAAGGGCAGCGTGCAGTTGAACCTGTACAGGACGGAGTGGGAGAGCTATTCTTCCAAAATATCACTGCTGTTTTCGGGAGAGGAGATCATATGAACAGAAACGAATTTATGGAGCGGCTGGAACAGCTGCTGGGGGACATTCCCCTGGAAGAGCGCGTCGAAGCTCTGGCCTATTACAACGGGTATTTTGAGGATGCCGGCCCGGAAAATGAGGCGCGCATCATCCGGGAGCTGGAATCTCCCGAGGCGGTGGCGGCGATCATCAAGGCGGACATCGGCGTGGAGGAAGAAAAGGAATATACGGAGACCGGATATCAGGATACCAGATTTCAGCAGAAGGAAGCCATGGAAAGCCGCCGGTCTGAGGGGCAGACCGGGGATGGAGCGGAAGCTTCCGGCTCCGGTACCGCTGGAACTTCCGATTTTCATACTGCCGGAAGCAAAGCGGATTTTTCCAGAAACAAGGCGGATTCTGCCGGAAGTCAGTCCAATGGGAGCCAGGACCCCAACAGAACCCTGAAAATTGTCCTGCTGGTGATTGCGGCGGTGCTTACCAGCCCCCTCTGGCTGGCGGTGCTGGGCACTCTGGCAGGTATGCTTCTGGGTGTGGTGGGGACCGTGATCGGGATCCTGCTGGCATTCTCGGTGACCGTGCTGGTGTTCTATCTCCTGGGCTTTCTCTTTGGGGGAATCAGCGTCAGTATTTTTGCGGCGGGAGGAATCGCCTCGGGTCTGGGCCTTCTGGGCAGCGGATTGATCCTGCTGGCTTTGGCACTGGCGGGAACCGTTGGGTGCGTATGGCTGTATGGGAAATTTTTGCCCTGGATGTTCCGGGGGATCGCATTACTTTGCAGACGTCTGTTTCAGGGAAGGAGGAGTGCGGCATGAAGAAGTTTACAAAGATCAGCCTGATACTGTGCGCGATTTTGGCGGGAGCAGGGCTTTTGTCCTGCATCGTGGGCATAGGTCTTGGCTTTGGATTTGGACAGATCGGTGAGATGGTGGAAAACGGGGTTTTCAGCTTTGCATGGTCGGATATGGGATTTCAGTGGAGAGGCGGTCATGAGGCGGAAGACGGGGCGGATGATCCGGCAGGCGGCTGGACGCAGCTTCAGGAGAACTGGGAAGGGGCAGAGGTACAAAATCTGGATATTGAATTCCGATGGGGGACGCTGATGATCGAGCCCTCAAACACCAGCCAGATTGAGGCGGAGGCCTCCTACCGGCAGGAGGGAAAGGATTATGAACGCTCCCTTCGTCTGAAGCTGGAGGGGGATACCCTGAAGGTGGAGGATGAATTTTCCAGGAAAAACCCATGGCTTCTGCGTCCCCAGGGCGAGGACGCCAGGCTGACCCTGCGGATACCGGCGGAGATGACCTTTGAGGATGTGAAGCTGGATGTGGATGCCGCCACGGTGGAGCTTTTTACAGCGCTTGACTGCCAGGAGTTGGAAATGAAGATCGGCGCCGGCGTATTTTCCGACAGCGGGGAGGCTGCGGCTGTCCGGGCGGAGGAGATGAAGCTGGAGGTTGACGCGGGAACCATGTCCGTAAGCCGGGTAAGGGCCCGGAAACTGGAAGCCGTCTGCGGTGTAGGGCAGATGGAGCTTGGGGAAGTGACCGCCTCCGACACTACCGTGGACTGCGGCGTGGGCGAGATTTTCATGGCCATGACCGGCCGGCAGGAAGACTACGATTATGAGGTGGGCACCGGTGTCGGCAGCGTATCGGTGGGGGAATCCCAATACGACGGCCTTGGTACCCGCAAAAAGGTGGACAACGGCGGGACGAATTTTATAAAAATAGATTGCGGCGTGGGAAGTATTGACATTTCGTTCGCGGAATAATATTATGATGATAGGGTTCGAAAAGCGGAATACGATCAGGGGGAGGGGAAGAACCCGCTGCCCTGACCATTTATGACAGGAGGGAAAATTTTATGGAACCAAGAAGATTGTACAAATCCAGAACGAACCGTGTCCTCTTCGGAGTGTGCGGCGGCATTGGGGAATATTTTAATGTGGACCCCACCATTATCCGGCTTCTGCTGGTGCTGCTGGGCTGCACCGGCACGGGAATCTTGGCCTATATCATAGCGGCGATCATTGTGCCGGAGCAGTAATAGTGAGAGCGGGAAGGGAATCCTTTCTCAAAAGCGCCGGTATATCGGGAACGAGATCTCAATATACCGGCGTTTCATGCATGTTCAGAAAAATCCCTCAGAGAATGTTACCTCTCTATTTCTTTCATCAGCTTCCGGATACGTTCCGGCGTCTCCTCCAGGGCTTCTGCGATCTGCTCTGCGTTCTGCCCTCTTATAAGCTTGCGTCGGATCTGCTCTGTCAATTGTTGATCCCGGCCCAGAGTGATGCCTTCTTCTTTGCCGAGGGCGATGCCTTCTTCTTTGCCCAGAGCGATACCTTCTTCTTTGCCTAAGGCGATGCCTTCTTCCTTGCCCAGAGCGATGCCTTCTTCCTTGCCCAAGGCGATACCCTCCTTGAGGCCCTTTTCCAGCCCTTCCTGATGCAGATACTCCTCCCGGGCCATCTGGTCCCGTTTCTCCTTTAAACGCATCTCATAGCGCAGGCGCATCCGCTTGCCGAAATTCATGACCTTTACCTCCCGGATGGCTTCCAGTACGCCCGGATCCTTCGTCCTTGTTTTGATCATATTCAATTCCTCCT
>CALWDR010000139.1 GCA_944376745.1 uncultured Lachnospiraceae bacterium | reverse complement strand
ACGCTGTCCATGTGCGCCCAGCCCCTGGGACAGATCATTTATGGGGCATTGTTTGATATTTTTTCGGACCGGGCGTATTGGGTATTGATTCCGAGCGGGGTCCTCGTGGGTGCCATAGGGGCTGCGTCCAGAGGATTTTTTGTAAAATTTGAAAGGGAGCGCCTGTTTACACCTTCTCGATGATACAGGTGTGTTTCCGGTTTTCGGCTTTTGCGTTTTTGTCATAGCTGATGCCCACAAGAAGAATGTCGCCGCCAAATCCGGAAAGAACTTCCGGATACCGCTTCTGTTTGATCTGGGAGATGGCACCCTCTGCGGACTGATTCCATTTCAGCTCGATGACTAAGGCAGGAACGGGCGAAGCCTTCTTGGGCAGATAGACAATGTCTGCAAAGCCGTCTCCTGCCGGAAGCTCTTCAAACTTAAGATAATAATCCTTGTAGCTGAAATAGGCCAGCTTGATGACGCTGCGAAGCGCCTGTTCATCGTTGTAAAAAAGAATCGCGCTTTCCTCTCTGTGAATTTTTTGAATCTGAGCGGCTACAGCCTCGGCATTCTGGTGGATCGTATCGTAAATGAGCTGGTCGCTCTCCCGGACGCGCCGGAGGGTCTCATCCCGCTTGACCTCGCGAATGGCCCGGGCAAATTCAAGGCGTATTTCCTCGTTGGGAATGTGCGCCTTTTTGGTCTCTTCGTTGTAGGAAAGGTAGCCCAGATGAATCAGCAGGGTCAGCACATCGTCCCGGTTCCGGAAGGTGACAAGGTCGTTTGCGAAACCGTTGGTATCTACATCGGCATCAATACCTCCAAGTAATTCGGCAACTGTTTTTGAAAGGCCGTCAAAATCGAGACTGATGTAGTTCATCAGACTTTTGGCAGCGGAGGTCTCGGTCCAATAGGAGCGAAATTTGTTATTGTGTATGACTTTCATAACGGAATTCGGATTATAGATGGAGCCTACCCCTTCCAGCATATATCCGTCGTACCATTGCTTCATCGTGGCAAAATCTCTGTGATGTCTGCTGCAAAGTGTTTGCACTTCCTTTTCGGTAAACCCCACATATTCCGCAAATTCCTCCGGGAGAATCATGGAATATTCCTGAAAATCTGAAATCGCCGACTGTGAGCCGTCTTTTTTGATCGGGAGGATACCAGTCATATAAGCTGCCGCGAATACTTTATCGGTTACGCCGCTATTCTTGAATAAGGAGCGCAGGAATTCCAGATATTCCCGCTGTACTTTGGGTTGACTGGAGGCCTCGCGGATCGGGGCGTCCCACTCATCGATGATCATGATAAATTTTGTTCCCGCCAGTTCCACTGCGTTGGCCAGTGTTGGCACAAAACCTTCCTCTGCTTTTAAATTGGGATAGGCCTCTGTCAATTCAAGAGTGATATTTCGTTTTATATAAGGAATCATATCTGTAATGGCAGTTTCGCCTATTATGCCGGTCATATCCAAATAAATCACATTGTATTGATTCAGATATTCCAAATAATGCGCGTCCGCGGCAATGATAAGGTCATCAAAAAGCGCGGAAGAATCACAGGTCCTGTCATAATAGGCGCATAGCATTTTCGCGGCAAAGGACTTGCCAAAGCGGCGGGGGCGGCTTACGCATGTCAGGCACCTGGGCGTTTCGATGGATTCATTGATCAACGCGATCAGTCCTGTCTTATCCACATATATATCGTTTCTGATTCTGGAAAATCCGCTGTTGCCGGGATTTAAGTATGTTCCCATAAAAAATATGCACCTCCGTTGCGTATCCGATGTGATGGCTCACGGAACGTCTTTTTCTTTCATTATAAGGTTCCCGCGGCGGTTCCGCAAGAAGATTTTTCAAGAAAAAGATGGCCCTTCCGGCGGGAGTGTGCTATACTGAAAAATAGTTTTGAGCGGATGAAATAATAAAATGCCTATAAATGTCAGCGCGGCTAAGGAGGAACAACCAAAATGAAAGAAACCATACTGCTATTTCAATTTGAGGAGACCAAGCGAAGAAAGCTGGCCATGGCCCTTATGCCCCTTCGGGTGCGCGTGAAAGCGGTGGAGCCCGGAGAATACGGCCAGCCCATTGGGTATCTGGCCGGCGTGAAGGGAATCGGGCCCGTGGAGGCAGAGGCTGCAAAGCCCTCCGGGGAGCCAGATCCCCAGACAGAGGCTGCAAAGCCTTCCGGGGAACCAGATCCCCAGGCAGAAGAAGCGAAGCTTGAGGCGGAATTTCTGGTGATGGCGGGGCTGAGCGGCAGCCGGGTGGACCAGGTGCTTGCGGCAATCCGTAAGTCCGGCGCAGGTCCCATCCCCTATAAGGCAATCTTGACGGCCACCAACCAAAACTGGGATGCCTATGCCCTGCTGGCGGAGCTTAGGCGGGAGCATGAGCAGATGACCCGGAGCCGGACGCTTGCGGGCGGTGAACTCGGCTAAGTATTTTCATTCAAGAGTAGTGACTTTTTGAAATGAATGTGATATACTGTACAGAAATATGGATACGGCAGGCCGGCTGTCACGTCAGCCGGCTGACGTGAAGGAAAGGAAAACGATACCAATGAAACTATCACATGAAGCGGTAGGCTATCTACCAGAAGAACGGCCAAGTTTTGGCAAGCTGCTGTTGTACGCCATTCAGCAGGTCATCGTAATGTTCCCCGCCACAGTCACCGTGGCTCTTGTTACCGGTTTTCAGGTTTCCACAACCATCTTTGCCAGTGGTCTCGCCACACTGTTTTTTATCCTAATCACCGGTAAAAAAATCCCCCTCTATTATGGTTCCAGCTTCGCGTATCTGACCGCCATCTCCAGCATGTGCGCGGCGGAGGGCTTTGAGAAGGTGGACGGCATCCTCCCCACCGAGGCCATCCAGTATGCCCAGTTTGGCATCATTCTCTCCGGCCTGATCTCCATCGCCGCCGGACTTTTGGTGCGCTTTTTTGGGAAAAAGGCGGTGGAGACCATATTGCCCGCCTCTATCACCGGGCCGGTGGCAATGATCATCGGACTGACGCTGGCGGGAAACGCCCTGGGAGACGCCATTCCAAACAACGCGGAGGTGACCGGCGAGACGGTCTGGTGGACCGTGGTCGCACTGGTCACGTTGATATCTACCATTCTTTATTCCAGATATCTGAAGGGATTTCTGGGACAGCTTCCGCTGCTTCTGGGGGCGCTGACCGGCTGCGCGGTGGCAGGCATTGTCTTCGGAATCGGGGGGATTAATCTGTTCCGCTCCATGCCTGAGGCGGTGCTGGAGGCTTCTCTCTGGCGGCTGGGAGACGGCTCCATCTTCGCGGTTCCCGCATTTTCCCTGCCCAAGGTGTCCTGGACGGCGGCTGCCGCGATCATGCCCATCGCCATCGCCACCATTCCGGAGTCCACGGCCCATATGTATCAGCTTGATATTTATGTCAATGACGTGGCCCGCAGGAAGGGCAAGAAGATGAAGTACAGCCTCATCGATATGCTGGACCGCAACCTGATCGGCGACGGTATCTGCGATATGATCTCCGGCGTTGTGGGCGGCCCCGCCGGCACCAACTATGGGGAAAATATCAGCACCATGGCCATCACCAAGGTATTTTCGGTGCCCGTGCTGGCGGCAGCGGCCATCATCGCCATGGTGGTAAGCTTCTTCACCCCGCTGATCCAGGTGATCTACGGGATTCCCCTTGCCGTTATCGGCGGATTGGAGATCTATCTCTTCGGCGCCATTGCGGCTCAGGGCGTGGCCATTATGATCGACAAAAAGGTGGACATGTTCTCCTCCAAAAATATCGCCGTCATCGCCTCCATCATGGTGATCGGCATCGGCGGCAACTATGCCTTCGGCGGAAACATTCCCTTCTTCGGGATTCAGGTGCCCTGTATCGCGGGCGCAGCCATTTTCGGTATCCTTCTGAACCTTCTGCTCAGCATCGGGGAGCGGAAAAAGGATGCGAAAGAGGCACAGGAGTAAGCCGGAATAAGCATGTGACCGGCGCCTGTGACCGGGAAGCCGGATGCTGCCGGCGAGAGAACCAATTTTTTGAAAAAAGCAAAAGGGAACGGAGGAAGGTTGCTGTTCAAAAGGCCAGTTCCACGCGAAGCGGGTTGCTGGCCACGGAGGAAACAGTAACGGATGAGACCGCTCCCTTTTTTCATCCGCCCGATAGGGATTGCCATTTTTTAAAAGGCTTAGTATAATCGTTATACAGCGAATAAAATGATGTAGGGTCAAAAGGTATTTTGATCCCATGATGGAAAAGGAAGGCGCAGCATGGAGCAGAACAGGAGACAGAGGAAAAGCAGTCATGGGAAACGGAGACGTGCCCGGAACCGGTACGGCGTCAAAGTGGCGGCGCTTTTTGCCAGCGCGGCGGTTGTGGGGCTGGCCGGGGTATTTGCGATTGCAAAAATTGCCCAGAAGAGTCCGGCACGGGAGGAAGTTCAGGGCGGTGCCCATAAGCTTCCGGAGGAGCTGACGGAGGTGGAAAAGCAGGAAACCCAGGGGATGGAGGAGCTGCAGCCGGAGACGAGGAGCGTGCTCCGGCAATCGACAGAGACCGGGGATGCGTCAGAGCCGCAGTCAGAGACGGGGAGCGGGCTCCAGCAATCGTCGGAGCCGGGAAGCCAGCCCCAGCAGCCGGCGGAGACCGGGACTGCGGCTCTGCTGCAGCCGGAGGCGGGAACCGTGCTGGACACCTCGGCCATGACGGATATGGAGATCGCCCGGTATTTTTTCAGTCAGGAGCTTACGGACTCCGTTTTTGCGCGGATCAACGGGATTTCTTATAAAGAGAATGAAAACATCGGGCGGGAGGAGCTGTGCTATCTGCGGGTCCTCCACGTGGATCTGGACGGACAGACCCGGGTGGGAGAGCTGATCGTCAATCAGAGGATCGCCCAGGATGTGCTGGAGATCCTGGAGGAGCTATATGCAAACGCATATCCCATTGAGAAGATGGTGTTGATCGACGCCTACGGGGCCGACGACAACGCTTCCATGGCGGACAACAATTCCTCCGCCTTCAATTACCGGGTCATTGCGGGAACCGATAAGCTGTCCAACCATAGCCTGGGGCTGGCCATTGACATCAATCCCAAATACAATCCCTATGTCCGCGCCGGAGCCGACGGAGCGGTCATCATTGAGCCGGAGGGCAGCGAGGCCTATGCGGACCGGGAGGCGGATTTCCCCTACAAAATAGAGGAGGGGGATCTCTGCCACAGGCTTTTTCTGGAGCACGGCTTTACCTGGGGCGGGAGCTGGAAGAGCTCCAAGGACTATCAGCATTTTGAGAAAAAGTAAGGATGGTTCCCCGTAAAGGGGAGCGGTTGAAAATACGGATGAGGAATGACGAAAATGAATATTGCGCACATATTGTTATACTTTTTTATCTACGCGTTTTTGGGCTGGTGCCTGGAGGTCATCTATGCGGCCATACGAAAACGGAAGTTTGTGAACCGGGGACTGTTAAGCGGGATCGTCTGTCCCGTCTACGGCCTGGCCATGGTGTTTATGCTGGTGTTCTTTACCTCCCTGCGGGACCGGCTGTTCTTTCTCTTTATAGCATGCTTTATCGTGGTCACGGTGTTTGAGCTTGCCACGGGAATCCTTCTGGAAAAAATTTTAGGGCGGAAATGCTGGGATTACTCCGAGTACCGGGACCATCTCGGTCCCTACGTTTGTCTGCGGTTCTCCATGGCCTGGACCGTGGCCGCCGTGGTGGTGATTAAGGTGCTTCATCCCCTTCTGCGCTCCCTGGTGGAAATGCTGCCGGAGCTGGCCAGCCACATTGCGGCGATGGCGATCCTTGTGGTTTTTGTGCTGGATGTGGTCACCACAGTGATGACCCTTTGCAAAATGAAGATCCAGAACGAAATACTGCTGGGGTTTGCCAAGGGCATCAAGCAGGTTTCCAGAGGACTTGACAATGCCATCACCAAGCGGGTGCAGAGGCGTATGGAGAAAACCTTCCCCTCCCTGGAGGACGCAGAGGAGGAGCGCAGAAAAAAGCTTGCGGAGAAGGAGGCCTCAAAGCGGATCTTTGCCTATGGGTGCGGCTTTCACAAGCTGGTGTGGCTGTTTTTCCTGGGAGCGTTTCTGGGGGACATCGTGGAGACGATCTTTTGCTATTTTACCATGGGAAGGCTGATGAGCCGCAGCAGTGTGGTCTACGGGCCCTTCAGCATTGTGTGGGGACTGGGGATCGCCTTTTTTACCCTGCTTCTGCACCGCTTTCAGAAGCGCAACGACTGGCATCTCTTCCTGGTGGGGACGGTGCTGGGTGGCGTCTACGAGTACATATGCAGCGTATTTACGGAGCTGGTGTTTGGAACGGTGTTCTGGGATTACAGCAAGATCCCCTTTAATCTGGGGGGCAGGATCAATCTGCTGTACTGCTTTTTCTGGGGATTTGCGGCTGTCATATGGATGAAGCTCATATATCCCAGAGTCTCCCGGCTGATCGAGCGGATCCCCATGAAATTGGGAAAAGCCTTAAGCTGGATCTTTGTGGTCTTCATGGTGTTCAACATGCTGGTGTCCGCGATGGCCCTCACACGGTATACGGAGAGGAGCAAGGGGATGGAGCCGGAGAACCGCCTGGAGGCTTACATCGACGAGCATTTTGACGATGAGCGGATGGAGCGGATCTATCCCAACGCCATTATGCGGGAAAGCCGGAGCTTTTGACGATCTCGTAGTCGGTTGTGATGAAGACGGCTTCCGTGTCCGGCAGGCTTTCGATAAGGGCAAGCCCCTCCGTAAGGCCCAGGGCAAAGCAGGTGGTGGAGAGTCCGTCCCCGTCCACGGAATCGGGGCAGAGGATGGTGACGGACAAAAGGCCGTTCTGGTACGGATATCCGGTGTCCGGGTCGAAAATATGATGATAGATGGTGCCATCCAGCTCAAAATACCGCTGGTAAATGCCGGAGGTCACCACGGTGCCGTCGGAAATGTCCACGGACAGCAGAAGGCTCCCATCCTCGGCAAAGGGCTTTTGGATACCGACGGTATAGGCGCTTCCATCTGATTTTGGTCCCAGGACCAGCACATTTCCGCCCAGATTGAGAATCCCCTCCGTGACGCCCTGGCTGTTGAGATATTCCTTCATCCGGTCTGCGATCCAGCCCTTGGAGATGGCGCCTAAGTCTATCTGAGCGCCGGGAGTTGTAAGGGTCACCTCATTTCCCTCTATGGAGACAGCCTCATAGCCCACGGTGTCAAGGGCCCGGGCAAGTTCCTTACGGTCAGGCAGGACGCCGGGATTATTTTTAACGTCCCACAGATCGATGACGGCGCCCAGCGTGATGTCGAAGGCCCCCTTGCTCAGCTCACAGTAGGCAAGACCGGCTTCTATGACCTTGATCGTATCGTCGGAGACGGTGACCGGAGCGCCGCCGGACCGGTTGATCCTGGAAATGTCGCTGTCCGGGACCGTCCGGGACAACAGCTGCTCATACTCCTTTGCCATGGCGAAGCAGTCGTCGATGAGGGATTCCTGGCGGCTGTCGTACAGCGTGATCTGTATGACGGTGTCAAAATAAAAGCCGGATCTGGTGATGGGCGCTGCCTCCTTTCGCCAGGCGCAGCCGGAGGATGCCATGGAAATCCCCAAGAGGAGCAGGACAAGCGCCGGCAGGATTCTCTTTCTTTTGCAGGAAAGTCTTTTGGAATTTTCTGTTATGCTTTTGGGACAGGTCTTTTTTTTCATAATCAGCTCCAATTCGTTAAATGTCCAGGTATTTGTTCTGCTAGGCTCGATAGTACCTTCTAGGCTCGAAAACACCTCGCCAAGTGCTCATATTATAACAAGTATGTCTTGAAAAGGCAAGGCGGGCTCCCGGACAAAACCTGTGAACATTCCCTTAACGTTACTTTTCATGTGGTTGGGAAATTGGCAAAATTTCCAGTTTTTGTCTGGAATGCAGCCCTGGACAGCGATTTTGTTATAAGCAGAGCGGAAGCGTGTCTGCGTTAACAAATGCGCCATCCAGGGCGGCCTCCAGACAAAAACTGTTAGTTAAATATTTCCCCACCCCATGAAAAGTATCGACCTGCGGAGTACGAATGTAGAATGAACAATGAAAAGATTGCGTAATCGGTGACACTGTGGTACAATAAAGTGCGAAATTTATTTTACGGAGGCAGAGACAGTGATAAACTTTCAGGATAAAAAACGCGTGGTGGTAAAGATCGGCTCCTCATCCCTGACCCATCCCCAGACGGGCAATCCAAATTTTGCCAAGATGGAGAAGCTGGTGCGCCAGTTGTGCGACATCCGCAATCAGGGCATGGACGTGTGCCTGGTGAGCTCAGGAGCCATTGCGGTGGGACGCAAGGCAATCGGCCTTACGAAGCGGCCCAAAACCATTTCCGCCAAGCAGGCCTGCGCGGCGGTGGGACAGGCCCGGCTGATGATGACCTATCAGAAAATGTTCTCGGAGTACCATCAGACCGTGGGGCAGGTGCTGATGACAAAGGGCACCATGTTGGATAACCTGGCCCGGAAAAATGCCCAGAACACCTTTGAGGAATTGTTCCGCATGGGCGTGATCCCCATTGTCAATGAGAACGACACGGTTTCCACCTATGAAATGCAGTTCGGCGACAACGATACCCTTTCGGCTATCGTGGCTTCCCTGGTGGGGGCGGATCTTCTGATCCTTCTGTCGGATATTGACGGGTTGTTTACCGACGACCCCCGCAAAAATCCGGAGGCAAAGCTGATCCGCAGGGTGGAGCGGCTGGACGATACGGTATTGCATATGGCCAAGGAGAGTACCGGAAGCGATGTGGGGACCGGCGGAATGACCACCAAGCTGACGGCGGCCAGGATCGCCACCCGCTCCGGGGCGGATATGGTCATCGCCAACGGAAAAGATGTGGGGATCCTCCACGAGATTTTCGAGGGGGATTTTGTGGGGACCACCTTTCTGGCCCACAAGGACGAGGATTTCTACATTGCGGATTTTATCGAGGAAACTTTATAAATTTTTTGCGGGAAAGCGCAGTACATAAAGGAGCAGTCATGAATCAGGAAAAAATTGACCGTATCAACCAGCTTGCCAGAAAATCTAAGGCCGAGGGGCTGACGGAGCAGGAGAGAAGGGAACAGGCCCTCCTGCGCCAGGAATATCTGGCGGCGGTCCGCAGGAACCTCAAGAGCCAGCTCGACAGCATCGACGTGGTAAATCCCGACGGCAGCATTGAAAATCTCGGGGAACTGTATGGCAGGAAAAAAGCCAATTAGGCGCGGAGCTTTTCGGCAGAAAAAAATGAAAGCCTGGGCTTTCGGCAGAAAAAGAGAAAGCCTGGACTTTCGGTAGAAAAAGAGAAAGTCTGAGCTTTCGGCAGAAAAAGAGAAAGCCTGGGCTTTCGGCAGGGATAGATGTTATGGAAGAAAAGAAACAAATTAGAGTGGAGTACCGCAGGCGGCGGGACCGTCTGCCGGAGGAGCAGATCCGGGCCTGGGCCGGTGCGATCAATGCGCATCTGGTAACGTGGAGCCGGTTTTTGGAGGCCGGCAGCATTTGTTTTTACTATCCGCTGGGAAATGAGGTAGATCTGCTGTCCTCCGCCAATCTTGCTCTGTCCATGGGGAAAGAGGTATATTTCCCGAGGACGGAGGGCTCCCGGATGGAATTTTACCGGGTGACGGATCTTGAACATTTTCAAGAAGGCGCCTTCCATGTGATGGAGCCGGAGGGCAGCCTGCGGTTGACGCCGGAAGAGTGGAGGAAGGAGCCCTTTTTCCAAAGCGGCCGCTGCCGGAGAGAGGATGGGATTTCCCGGACAGGCGTATTGATCCTGGCGCCCGGCGTGGCCTTTGACCGGCAGAAGCAGCGGCTGGGCTACGGAAAGGGTTACTACGACAGGTATCTGACGGAGATCTCGGGAGCCGTGACGGCGGGCATCGCTTACGGGTGTCAGATCGCGGAAAAGCTTCCGGCAGAGGAGCGGGATATCCCCATGGACTACATGATAACGGAGGCAGGCATATGGTAAAGGAAGATTATATTGTGCGCATCATTCATGAGGCGGTGCGCACCCTGTTAAAATTGATTTTCGGAATCGATGAGGCCAAGCAGGAGGAACTTACATTTTCATCGGCGGAGGCCGGGGAAAAATACCGCAGGCTGAGGCGTCTGGCAGAGGAAGGAAGCATCAATGAGGCGGAGAACCTGCTGACGGACTGGATGGACGGCCAGGACCGGGATTTCTTTCAGATGGCGCTCTTGTTTTATGATTATCTTGGCACCTTTGAGGAGGAACGGCTGGAGGAGGCGGGATATTCCCGGGAGGAGATCACGGATGGGATTTTGGCCGCGGCGAAGCTGTACGGCTATGACGGAATGGCGGAGGCGCTGCTGGAGCAGTGAACTACAGGCCGCGCGAGGCGATAAAG
>CALWDR010000138.1 GCA_944376745.1 uncultured Lachnospiraceae bacterium | reverse complement strand
AACAACCGGGTCTTTCCGTCCCACTCCTTTTCCCCATAATAGAATACGAAGTTCACAATGGGCACAAAACGTTCTTCCTTTTTGATACCGGACAGGAACTCATCCCCCGGCTTCAGATCCTTTTCCTTCCTGTTCTTTTGCCTTCTTGCCTTCAACTGTTCCCCATAGCCGCCTGCTTCATATCCCATTTCCCGGATCACCATTCCATAATCCACAAAGCTCTGATTTTCTTCTCCCAGAATAATACGAAAGATCAGCCTCTTCCTCCGGGGCAGCGCTGCCTCAAAAATCACATCGCGCACACGCTCCAGGCTGAGAACCTCTCCTTCCTTTCCCTCCAGTGCCAGCACTGTCCCCTCCGGCAGCCTGGTGAGCATTTCCGGCTTTAAACGCTGCTCTCCCTGAAACAACACCCCGTTTACAAAATCACAGAAGATATGGGGTTTTTGCATCTGCCGCTTGACAGGCGCGTCCTTTCTCTTGCCTTTGTCCTTCGTGATAAAAATCCCTCCCATCCAGGCGGGAATATGCTTTTGTGAAAACCCTCCGCACGCTGCTCCTGCCAGCTCACATATTTTCGCTTTGTCGCAGGAACCGCGTACAGGACTCTCATCATTATTATACCATCCCAAACGCTTACAGTTCAAGGGATAATTTGCCCTGCAGAACATCGCGCGATACAGAATACGGTAGTAACATATTCCTATGCCTATTCGCTTGTTCTATTGTTTTTGATACTCGGGCTGAAACAGCCCGGAACCGCCGTATCACTTTCCGGCGATAGATTACGGAGAAAGATTACATGACATACGTTTCTCCGAAATGTGATTTCAGCATAGCAGAAATTGTGAAAAATTGCAAGAAAAAAATCAAAAAAAGCAGAGGTATTACCTAATCAGGAGTTACTGCACATGGGGTGGGGAAATATTCAATAAATAACAGTTTTGTCAGGAGACCGCCCTGGATAGCGATTATGTTGCCGCAGACACGGAAGGGGAAGCGTCACCGCTTCCCCTCCTTAAGCCATCCAAATCTTCTCCTGTAACATACCACGCCCGCTCCTGCGCAGACGCTGGAGGCCAGCATGAGAATCCAAAAAACTGGCTTTGTACCGTCCCCGGCAACAGGCGTCTTACTATCATTCTCTCTCTTGAAAGGCCCGCCGCTTTCGCCGTTGTCCTCACCGATGCTGTCACTGTTTCCTCCGATATTGTTGTTATCTTCAGCAGACGCTCCGTCTACCTCGCCTTCCGTCTCATCTCTGGAAGGCTCACTGTCTGTATAAAGCTTAATAACCTCATCAAACCGCGTCAGCCACTGGCCGGTTGCAAAATCACGGGCGCGCAGAACCACCTCATCCTCATAAACGTACATGATCCAGGTGGACGGTATACTTAAATAGCCCCGGGAAGATGCTTTCAAAGAAGACAGATTTATCTCCCAGAAAGAACCGATCTCGTCTACCGTCACTTTATAAGGCTCCAGCACACCGAAGGTGGCATGTAAGTGCCCGCAGAAATAGAACACATTGTCGTAGCCCGCCAGCAGCTCCCGAAGCTGTTGATCCTGCTTGCCAACCGTATTGCTGTTGATAATGATCTCACTGTCAAAGGACAGTGGAGCGGTGTCCTTAAAGAGATAGTGGCTGACCGCAAAGACAGGCATGCCATCTTCTGCCCAGGAATCCAAAACCTCCTCCATCCACTGAAAAGACTCATCGGAAATGTGCATGGTGTGGCGAATCGGATCCACCGCATTTCCTTCTATGGAATATTCGCCATTCTCGTCCTTATAGTCCGCGCTGTTTCCCGTCTGCGGAAGATAGTCCGTATTGATCACCAGAAAATGATACCCATGAAAGGTTACTGCATAACTGCAGGACTGGACGATACCATCGTCATCCACATAATAACTCGCGTGATCCAGTGTAACTGCTCCATCTTGGATCATCTCTTCCATATGCTGCATCATATACTGCCAATACAGCGGAACCGCCGTTTGATAATTGGCGTCCGCATCCTTATAATAAGCATCATGATTTCCCAGCGAATTGACAAACAGGGTATCCGTCATTCCATAACGCGTCAACAGCTCTTCCATCTCCTGATAGGCGCCATTGACGGTCTCTGTTATGGGACTGTCCGCAAAATCGCCCGCGCTCAACAGAACATCAATATCAATGCCCAGCTCCTTTAGCTGAGACAGGACCAGATTCAGATTCTCCGATGTGCCGCTTGCCCCTAAATGCATATCGCTGGATAACAGCATCGTTAGCATAGCCTCCTCCTGCGGCTCTTCCAGAAAAGTCTCATATGCCGAAACCAGTTCATTGTACAAAGGGATTAGCTGTTGATAGCGATCTGCCCCCAAAAGCTCTGCCTGTGAGAGCGTATCCATCACCGTCTCTCTCATTTCCGCCTTATAAGGAGAATACTCATCACCCAGTTCTTCTAGCCGTGTCTCAATCTCCTGCGCCAAGGCATAAATCCGGCTGGCATAATATTCGGCCTGAACATCGATGATATTGAGCGACCCATCGAATACGACAATATCATCCAGGATGGCATTGCCTAACCCGTATTGTCCCAAAACGTCAGCGCCAAACACCAAGATATTTTCTCCGAGCCTTTCTCCTGCATAAGCGGAGATATCACTGACCGCCGTCAATTTCCCATCCACATAGATACAGCAGAAACCATCCCTGTCATATGACACGGCCACATGGTGCCAGGAATCATCCTGTGCCTGCCAGATACCGTCCGCGTCACAATGGGTTCCATCCGTTCCTGTAAAGCCGGCGGCCACATACTTGTATTGTGTTAATTGCAAAAAAGACATTCCATCCGTATCCTCATGGGTATCCTGATTCGAGAAAATCACTCCCCCCATATTGTAGGAAGGCATATCCACATCCGTCCCTGCGATGGTAGCGTGAATCCCCCGTCCCCATTGGTCATTTCCACCATTTTCCGTCTTATACCAGAACGAGACCGTATAATCCTCTTTGGTAATGTCATATCCGGATTCGCTTAAGTCATAGCAGATATAATTGGAAGCATTCTTTCCAAATTCATTGACAATATACAGCGCTGTATTGCCGTCAAATCCGGTGGTAAAACCTCCATTGGCAAAAGCTGTCGTATAACCGTTATTGACGGGCGTAATCTTAATTCCATTTCCATCAACAAGCGCATATGCATTTTCGAAATCCGCGCTGAAGATCACATCATGAGAAGTATAAGCCGGTTCCTCCATGAACACTTGACCGCCATTGACCAGGGTACGCTCATAATCCGCCAAAACAACTCCCGGATTCTGACTGGGGCGTATCCGTAATATCCCATTATCTGCAACCAAAGCCAAACTGACAGGGACCTTGTCGGCACAGATCACATCAGCGCCTCCGGAAACCATCAGCTTATCGAAATCACTGAGATCGACACTTGAAATTCCTTCATAACCCTGTATGCACAAAATCCGCTTTCTCGCTTCAAGCGTTGATTTATAATCCTCCGGAACAGAACCTCCCGCGAACAGATTTACCACGTCATAGCCGCTGGATGACACTGGGCTGCCGTCATAGTTCAGATAGTTCAACGTCAATGGTACACGTGTGGTTGTTCCCGGTAGGAAGAACGCATCCCAATACCCCAGAGAAGCCGGAATATTTTTTGCCGCTTTCATATCCACATTTATGGTCGCACTTTTTCCGTAGTGTACGCTGCTATTGTAGCCAACCATGGATTTTATGGCCCCTCCGGACAGATTGATCACCACATCGCCAACGCTGCACCCCTCCTTATTGGGCGTATTGCACATCTTAGAGGTGATCGTGCCTCCATTCATGTTGACAGTCAGGTCGCCTGTATGCCCATTATTGCCTCCCACAACCAAAAGCCTCATGGAAGCATCATCACAGATCGTTACGTCAACATCACCTACATAGACATCCGCAGTGTTCGCGCCCATAAAAATCGTATCATAATATCCGCTGGAAACCACAAGGGAAACATCCTCCGCCTCCTCAGGCGCAGCGGCGGGTGCGCTGTTGCAGCAGAAAAGCTTTAATGTGCCAAAAGCATTGACGTCCTCCCCAATCTCCATATGGGGGCCGCAGTAGAAATAAACGGTACCAGCAGAACCATCCATGGTAATATCCTGGATATGCGTCTCATCTCCAAAATAAATATATGCCTTGCTGCCGAAAACAAGCTTCGCGCCGTTCTGGACAGCATAATCTGTCCCCTGATATACTGCTGTCAGCGTAACCGGACCTGAGATTCCACAGCTTTCCAGGTTGGTGGTATTTCCGGTTATATCTGTTACACCGCAGACGACAACTGTACCGCCCTCAACCGGATTCAGCATACTCCATGCCTCATGCAATGTTTTTACCGGAGTTTCATCTGACAGTCCATCGCCGGATACCGCCGCGGAACCGTTGACATACACAACCTCCGGATACTGTTTTTTACTGTAATAAACAGTGCCGCCATCCCCGTCCGTTATGGTTCCTCCTATAGCGGCAGTGATCGTAACTTTCTCCGGAAGACTGTCCGCCTCCGTATACGCAGGATAAGTAAGCATCAATTCACTGCCAAAGTCCACCGTGATTTTCTGACTTCCCAGTTCGCCGGAATATGAGACAGACGCGTTTTCTTTAATATTCACAGCGTCATACCCGCCCAGAGGGACCTCCCCGCTGTAACCCGACACATTTAATATCGCTCCTCCTGCGATATCTGCACCACCCCAATTGCCAAAGGCAGACGGGACCTCTTCAAAGCTCTCATAAAGATTCACCGCAATGCTTTCCATGATGTTATCACCGGAACCGTAAACCGTCATACCCGAGCTGATCGTACCGCCGATCAAATGAAGTTCGACCTCCCCTGTGCTACCGCCGGTATTGGGAGTATCACAGAGCGTTGCGATCTCACCGCCGCGCATAACAAAGATCAGGTCGCCGGTGCTGGACGGCTTACTCTTTGAGGAATTTGCCCCTGTGACAAAATACGTCGTCACTTCGCCGCCATCCATAGTCAATTCGATATTACCGGAAATGCTTCCGGTATTCCCGCCCATGTAAATAGAATGGTAAGTTCCACTATTTACCGTGACATTGATCTGGTCGTCAGCAGAACCACTCCTGCGGGTACAAAACAGCTTCAGGCCATACTTTTTCGCAGCTGCGTCCGCACGGATATTTTCTCCGATAACCATATCCTCCCCGGTATAAAAATAGGTAACTCCTTCTGAGTAGAAGGTAATATCATGAAGGTTAGTACGACTGGTTGGATAAAAATATACGGCTGCGCCAAAGTCAACGGTTACCGAGGATGAATAATCCTCTCCCTCATATTTGGACGTAATCTCCACAGTACCGGAAATATCATAATTACTCTCCAGATCCAAATCGTCATCTATCCTAAGATCCCCACAGATAACGATGGTTCCTCCATCCTCAGGAGAATGTGCCGCAATATAGGCATACGCCTCCTGAAGCGTGGCAAAGGCCGTGGAAGCCGACCTGCCGTCTCCGGACTTCAGAACCGTGCCGTCTACATACAGAACAGTACGGCTGCCCTCACCGGAAAGCATCGCATTGACATTGTCAAACTGTTCCGCATAGAGCGGCAGCTTGCTGACCTTACCCAGATTCAATGTAGACTTGCCCTGAAGTTCTACCCCCTCCAGGTTCATCGTAAAGCTTTCTCCCTGGACCACATCCTTATCAAGCGTCACTATAAGATCTCCGGTATTAACACTGTCATCACAAACGCTTACGCCATTGCTGATTGTTCCCGCATTCAGATTTACGGTTACATTGCCTGCGCTGGCTTTGGCATTGGTACCGGTAACATAAACTGTATTAACCTTACCGCCATTGACGTTTACAATAGCGTTCTCAACATTGACCTCACCATTTCCGCTGGCAGCAACAACTGTAATCTCCGCGGTTCCTCCGACGGTAATTACCGCGGTATCAGTAATATCTCTGGTATTATTGCCTGCACGGACAGCACCCCAATCGCCGGAACCTACTTTTATTACAGTATGTTTCACATCCTTATGATAGGAACCGCCGACAACGCTCATCCGCTCCGTATAGCCATCTGTAACGACACCGCTGCCAATCGTCAGGCTTGTGGAAGAATGAAAATTCAGGACCTTGTCCCTACTCTGTTTCAGCGTAATATTTTCCATTACCACCGGCCCGCCAAAATTATAATTTGTTCCCGAATTTTTTTCAAACAAAATTCCACCGCCGTCGAAAATTCCATACTTGCCGGTAATATAATAGGTGCCCGTGTGATTCTCGTTCCCCTGAAGATTGAAAGACACATTGCTGGTCACAGTTCCCAAAACCACAATAAGAGCATCCTCTGCAGAATCTTCTTCGCTTAAAGCCGTCATAGCCTCTTCCAGCGTATCATAAGCGGACTCTTCCGCAGGGGCGGCTCCCCCATTTCCCTCAACATAAACGACCCGGCTGATCGTCTGAGGTATTTCCGTCTCCCAAGACGCGTAAGACACCAGTGTTCCCGGTATATCGCTCAACATCAGCGCCAGCGTCACTGCCAGCGCCACGACTCGTCGCCAACTGATTCTCTGCTTCATAAAAAACCTCCTTCTTCCTTATGATCTTAAAAAATGATCACCGCATCATACTCCGTCATCCATTCTCCCGTCCTGAAATTCCTTGCCCTGAGCACAAGCCTGTCCTCATAAACGTACATGAGCCAGGTTGCCGGAAGATCCCGATATGCCCTTTTCGCGTTCTGAAAGGACGGCAGCGTGATCTCCGTAAAACTGCCGCCTTCTTTACTCTTCACCGTCACCGGGCCTGTCACGCCAAACGAAAGGTGCAGATGTCCGCACAGATAGACAATCTTCGGGAACCGTCCCAACAAACTGCGCAGACGGCTGTCCTGAGGACCTACGGAGTTGTCCCTGATACGGATCCGCCGGAAATAGGACAGGGGAACCGTGTCGATAAAGGGCGAATGACTGATCACAAACACCGGCTTGCCATCCCCGGCGTATTCCGCAAGACTTCGCTCCAGCCACTGATAGCTCTCCTCCGTAAGAAACAGCCCATGGCGGATGGGGTCCAGGGCGTTGGTGTCCCAGTCCTGTCTTCCATCGCCCTCCTGGGGCAGGTAATCCGTGTTCAGAACCAAAAAATGATAGCCTTTCAGCGTCATTCCATAGCTGTAATTCTGGACGCTGTCCAGAATGCCCCGGCCAAACCGGCGGTCATTCCCGGATAAAATATGCTTTTGCATATTTCTAAAGAAGGCCCGTGCTCCCGTATGATAATTTTCCTCGGACGAAACATAGTTAGTCTCATGGTTCCCCAGACAGGAAACCAGCTGCCAGTCCCTGTGCCGCTCCATCAGTCGCCCGATCACTCCATAGGCCGCGTCGCAGACTGCCTCTGTGGCTCCCGCCGCAAAATCCCCCGGATTGATGATCCCGTCCAAACTGGCACCCCAGGTCTCCAGATCCCGAAACACCGTCTCAAGCGCAGCCGCAGGAGCATCCCCGACTTCACGTATGTGAAGATCGCTGATCAACAGCATGGACAGCGCGGCATTCTCCTGGGGCACCGCCAGGAACCGCTCATAGGATTCCCGCAGGGACTGATACAGCAGGCATTGTCTCTCCGCGGATTCCCGTACCTCGGGCATATGTAATTCCCCGCAAATACGCTCCGCCTGTTTTCCAAGAAGCGCATTTCCTTCCCCCAGACAGGCGGCGCCGTTTCCCGCCATGCGCCCGGCGATCTCGGCTGCCAGCCGTTTTACCCTGTGAAAATAGAAGCTCTCTTTTATCACTTTCCAATCAGGCGTACCGGCATATACCGTGAAATCATCCACGCAGACATTTCCAAGGCCATACTGCCCCAGAACGTCCGCTCCCAGCACCAGCGTATTGCTGCCGATCTTCTGCCCTCCAAATCCAGCTATATCCACATTGGCCTTTTCCTCACCGTCCACAAAAATCCTATAATCCCCCTGGGTCCGGTTTACCGCCACCGCGATCTGATGCCAGCGGCTGTCCTGGGGTTCCCAGATCCCGTCCACATCCCGACGGGCTCCTCCCTCCCCGGTCATGCCCACGGAAAAATACTGGTTCAGCGGAAGCTGCGCGGCCAGGATCCCCGTGGCATCAAAGTCAAAAGTATCACGATTGGAGAATACCACGCCGCCCAGAGATACGCCAGGCATATCCACACCCCAGCCCGCCTGGCACACATGCCAGGACGCCGCCCACTCCTGTGTGCCGCCGCAGCAAGTCTTGTACCAGAACATCACGGTAAAATCATCCTCTGTCAGATCGATTCCCTTCAGATCCCGGAACCTGACGTATTCCACCGCCTTGTGACGGCCAAAAGGATTCTTAAGACAGATGGCCCTGTTTCCGTCATAGCCGTCCGCATATTCAGGATCTCCAATAATCTCACCGTGATTCCCATTGCCGGAACTATCTTCCCCATTCTCCCTGTCAAAGGTTACCCGCAAAACAGCCCGCATAAGCTTCTCCTTCATCCCTTCCATATGAAACCTCAAACAGAGGGAAGCCCGCCGTACACTCCCTCTGTTCTATCTCTCCTATCAACCCAGGAAGCTTCCTTCCTTTATCATCTGTGCCTGCACTTTTTTCACATCCACATCACGGACCAGACAGCCTGCCTTTACTGCGGCAGCCGCGGCCACACCTGCCGCATGTCCCATCTCCATACAGGGCGGCATCACCCGGACCGCTCCGGCTCCCTCGGAAGTAGCCGACAGGCTCCTGCCGGCAACGAGTAACTGCTCTACCTTCAAGGGAACCAGACTGCGGAAGGATACGCCGTACCACTCGCCGTTCTCTATGGTCAGATACTTTGTTCCAGCCGGTCCCCCCGCGCCGCCATGTACATCGATGGAATTGGATGCCAGCAGGATCGCATCCTCCGGAACCGTCCCGTTTAACACATCCTCCGCTGTCAGCGTGGCCTCCCCCTGAATATGGCGGCTCTCCCGTATGCCGATGGTGGAGGCGCTGGAAAGCAGCTTCGCGTTTTCGCAGCCGGGAATATATTTTTTCAGAAACCGGTAGATCTCATCCACCTGCTGGCGTCCAATGACCTCTGCCCGGGACAGATCCTCCGTGTTGGTCCCGTCTATATCGGCGATACGGGATATATTCACGTTCCACTCATCCTTTCTGACTCCCTGGTAAATGCCCACCGACAGACGGTCTACATGAAAATCGCCGTTTTCCCTGGCTTCCTCGATCTTCCAGTGGAACAGCCCCCTGCCCGGGCCGTTTTCATTCCCGAAGCGGTATCTGTTCGCCTGAGCTTCCTCCTCCACCTTCTTCCAATCCACATTTCCGATGCGAAAGAACATGGTGGAGGGCTGTACGCGACCCTGAACCTCGTCGCCGCTCTCGCAGGGCACCCCCGCGCGGTACGCCACATCCGCATCCCCGCTGCAGTCTATCACAACCTCCGCCTTAACGATTTCCATTCCGTTCTTGGAAAATACCACAATGCCTTTCATGCGGTCTCCTTCCATCAACGGCTCCACAAAGCTGGTGTGATAGAGAACGCTGACGCCCGCTTCCGCCAGCATCTCGTCGATGACCTTCTTCAATACCTCCGGATCAAAGGGCGCGCAGTGATCATGTCCGCGAAAATGATACCCTGAAACCGGGTCCCCGGACCGGCACTCTCTGGGATGAATGGCTCCTCCCTGGGCGATCAGACGTTCTATCACCTCCTCAAACATCCCCCGGATGATCATTGTATCTCCGGATTTGTTATAGGAAGTCATGAACGGCCCCACCAATCCGGAGGTAGCCATCCCGCCGCAGCACCCATATTGTTCGATCAAGACCGTTTCGGCTCCGTTTCTCGCCGCGGCTGCCGCCGCGCAGAAGCCTGCCGGGCCACCGCCTACCACAACAACATCGCATGTACGCTTCACCGGAATCTCCAGTTGTCTCGTGATTATTTCCATCTTGATATCCTCCAACTCTATTTCCCTTACCCCTGCTACCCTTTCACCCCGGAAGTAGCAATTCCTTCAACAAAATATTTCTGACACGTCACAAAAAGAACCAGCGTCGGGATCAGTGCTATGGTTGAAGCGGCCATGATCCAGTGCGTGGGGTCAGAATCTTCCTCCATATACCAGCGAATGATCTGAGAGACCACATATTTCTTCTCATCGATCAGGAAGATCAACGGCGACAGATACTCATTCCACGAGGAAATAAAACTCAATATGACCATGGACACCACCGCCGCCTTGGTCAGAGGCAGCATGATCTGCGCGAAAATACGGAAATGTCCCGCCCCATCCATCTTGGCCGCCTCCATCAGATCGTCCGGAAGGCCCATGTAAAACTGACGTAGCATGAACATGCTCGTCACTCCAAAAAAATTCGGCAGGATGATGGCCCACAGGGTATTATACAGTCCGATGGAATGAAACATCATAAACCGCGGGATGATAGTCACCTGAGAGGGGATCATCATGGAGGAAAGAAACAGCGCGAAAACCGCGTTCTTCCCCTTAAAATTGATCTTGGCAAAGGCATAAGCCGCGATCGAGGCAAAACTCAACTGCCCCACAATGCTTACAAAAGCCACAAAAAAGGAATTTAAAAAGCTTCTCGCCATGGGCGCGTACTCATTACTCCACACGTAAACATAATTTCCCCATTGGGGAATCTCCGGGAGCCATTTCCAGTCCCTGGCGAAAACCTCCGGAATGGTCTTCAGCGAAGTGCATACCATCCAGACCAGAGGAAGCACAAAAAACACCGCGAGAACCGCCACGAACGCCGTGCGGACACCTGCCATGACCTTCTGGTGTGTACTGATCATCTGTCATTCCTCCTCTCTCTAATAATTAACCCACTTTTTCTGTGCCCAGAACTGGAAGCGGGTAATGATCAGGATCAATACGAACAGGACCATCGCCTCCGCCGACGCGTAACCGAATTCATAGCTTCCAAACGCTGATCCATAGATGCGCTCCACGATGGATGTGCTGCTTGCCTGGGTCGTGCCCATCGTAATGATATTCACCGCTGAGAACAGCTTGAAAACGCTGATGAAGCGCACGATGCACAGATAAAAGGTGGTCGGCGAGATCATGGGGAAAGTGATCCTCCAGAATTTCTTCCAGCCGCTGGCCCCGTCGATCTCCGCGGCCTCATACAGATTCGTCGGCACATTCTGCAGCGCGGCCATATAGATCACCAGCTCATATCCCAGTGCGGTCCAGATCACCAAAAGAATGATCGGGACCTTATTCACGCCAGGGCTTGTGATCCAGTCTATCGCCTCCGTGCCAAACATCCCATGAAGAGCCCTGTTAATGATTCCTTCCTTGTTAAACAGGAACTTAAACACCGCAGCCAGCGCTACCGTATTGGAAATATAAGGAATGAAAAATGCCATCCGCAGCGTCTTTTTGAAATACACTTTATTGTTCAGCAGATTGGCCAGTCCCAACGCCAGAAGGATGGAGGTGGGCACGGTGGCAACCGCATACACGAAGGTATTCTTGACGGCCTGGACAAATCTCGTATCCTCCGCCAGCCTTGTAAAATTCTCAACTCCCACCCATTTCAGGCGCTCCCAGCCGCCGATAAAGTTCCATTCCGTGAAGGACAGTCCAATGGACGCGGCAAAGGGGAAGGCGATAAAGATCAGGAACGCTGCCAGCATCGGCGCGACGAACAGCCATCCGGTTATGTTTTCTTTGCGTTTATTCATAGTATCAACCTCATTTCCAGGTACATCATCATACAATAGACGGCACGCTGTGCGGGCCGTCTATTGTCAAGCATTCTTGCTGTCTCTATTCCATCGCTTCCTTTATCAGCTTATCGGCCTCTTCCTTGGCGGCCTCCATCGCCTCCTCCACCGTCATGGTTCCCTGATGGGCATACATGCCGTACTCGTTGCAGATGCTGGCCAGATCCGAATACGCCCACAGATAAGTGTCGATATATGCTTCGGCCTCATAATTCGTAACAACACGTTCAAAGCTTTCAAGATCCACAAGCTTCTCCGCTTCCTCTCTGGAACCAAAGACCAGATCGATGATGCTGCTGGTGTCGGTTCCTTTCCAGGCGGACGCATGGCCGGCGTTGACCAGATATTTCACCCCGTGCGTGGAATACCAGGCCAGCCAATACCAGGCCGCTTCCTCATCCTGTACGCCGGTACAGATACCTGCGTGAGAGTAGATGGGAATTCCCTCCATGTAATTTGTCTGACCCTTTTCCTCTACGGGATAGGGCGCGAAACCTGTTACCCAGTCAACCGGATACGTCTCCTGGTCCCGCAGGAAACGGAGCAGATTACACACAACCACGGAAGATGTGTAATGCTGCAGAAAGACGCCCGCCGCGCTGGAGCCGTCGGCACGATAGGTGGTCAGCGGATACCAGATCTTCTCCACCTGTTCCGCGTCGATCTCGCGCTGCAGCGCATTGACGATCAGGGGATCCGTGAAATTGGACGCGGTTCCGTCTTCCGTATAATACTGATCATGACCGTATACCTGATACCACGGATAGGTGTAGTAATTGATGGAACTGTAATCGGAGCCTCCGTACACCAGCACCTCACCGTTGTCATCCACCTGGGTCATCTTACGGCTGGCCTCCAGATACTCGTCCCAGGTCCATTCCGTGGGCAGCTCCCCAAGCCCCGCGTTATTCCAGTCCGTCATATTGATGGCCACGTAATTGCCAAGGCCGCCGCAGGGGAAGGTGTAGTACACGCCGTCATAGATATATTTATCGCTTCCCCACTCCTTTAAGATATCGATATTGTACTTCTCGATGTAGTCGGTCAGAGGCAGATACATGCCGCCCTCCCATCTCTTGTTGGTCTGATTCAGGCCGAAGCTGGCCAGAACATCAACCTCTCCCGCCATGATCGCAGCGTTCACGGCCACATTGCCCTCTGAGCCGTTACTGTAAGTATTCAACTCGATCTTAATGTTGGGATAAGTCTCATTGAACTCGGCGATCATATCGTCCATTCCCTGGTCCCCCTTGAAGGGAATGTAGAACCGCACCGTACCGCTGATGGACTCCGGATCCTCCGCGAACACCCAATGGCCAAGCTCATACTCGCCGTCATCGGCTTCCCCGCCGCTTGGAGTCTCCTCCCCGCCCGGGGTTTCTTCCCCATCGTCCTGCGTCTCTCCCCCGCCCTGCGGATCCTCGTTCTGCGTTTCCTCATCCCCGCCGCATGCCGTCAACGACAACACCAGGATGAGAGTGAGCAGGATACTGATTGCGCGTTTGAACAATTTTTGCATTTTACTTCCTCCTTTTTTCATCATTTTTGTTATTTTGTCAGTGTGCCTGATATGGAAAGTATATACTTTTTTCATTTTTTCGTCAATAGTGTTGTGAATATTGACATTTTTTCATATTTTACCTACTCTATTTTGCAAATATTTCATTCTGTTTCGTCATCTCATGCTGCTCTACAGACACAGTAGCTCCCGTATCCGCTGCTCCAGCGTTTTCGCCATAAAGGTAAAGCCCAGCTCGCACGGATGTACGTAATCGCTGACATACGCTTCCGGTATTCTCGGTATGCCGGTTTCCTCCACCACCCGGACATTCTCATAGACTTTGTAGACAGAACTCAGAATCTCTCTGGCATCGTCCATGGTATATTCACTGTTTTTTTCTTTTTCCCGGCATTTCAAGTCATTGCGATAGACCGGCAGGATCGCCAACATCTTTGTATCCGGAAATAATCCCACGAGCCGTTCCATATATTCAGCCGCCCTGGCATGAAACTCCTCCGCACGATCATATCTGGTGTAATCATTGGTGCCATAGGCAATCGTGATAAGATCGGGCCCGTAGGAGACAAGGGTATCGTCAATCACTTTTTTCTGAAAATAAAAACCGCCGATTCCCTGATTTACGGTCTCCAGGTCCAAATTTTGAGATAATTGATTCACATACGTCAGAGAAGGAAGCTTCGCCACATACCCCTGGGTAATAGAATCCCCAAGCGTCATCATTCTTGCGCGCTTTGTTACCGCTTCCAGGCTGGCGCCGTCCGTCAGACGTACCTCCCGTACCACCGTCTCCGCAGACCAGGGAAAATACAGCGTGACCCGATGCTCGCCCCATGGCAGTTCAAATCGAACTTCGCTCCCCTTCAAGTCGTCAAAATATCTGCTGTCCCAGAAAATTCCGTCCACATACAGATCAAAACCGGCGCAGGCCCTCGACGACCCCGGATATAATTCAAATTTTACAGCCAGATATTCCGAATCCGTTATAAGCTCAAAGGTAACGGAAGCGCTGGCATTTGCCTTCATCCCATAGCTCTCGGATTCACCCGCGTAAACGCTTCGCTGCGAATCGCTGAACCGCCTGAAATGCAGCCGTCCCTCCCGGTCAAAATCACAGAACAGAACATTATGTACGATCTTTTTCAGCTCTGTTTTTGTTAATCGCATACCGTATCTCTCCTCTCCTTGAGGCTGACATTTTTCATAGCCGCCCCATAACTTCCATGATTTTTCATTAAATTTCTGGTAAATCTTGACAAATTTTCACAGTCTGTTATACTCATCTCATAAAAATTTCATTTTATCCCTGAGGTGTCCCCATGAATATAGAAAACCGGCAAAAAGAAATCTTAAATCTGATATTGCAGGAAAAATGTACCTCTGTCAAGGAGCTGTGCTCCATGATTTACGCCAGTGACGCAACCATCCGGCGGGATCTCCACGCCCTGGAGCAAAAGGGACTGATACGGCTTCTCTACGGAAATATCGTCCCTCTGACGGAACAGCCCCGGGAGCTTCCCCTTGCCTTCCGCGAGCAGCAGGCCAAGGAAGCCAAACGCGCCATCGCGCGCTACGCGGCCAGTCTGATCCCTCCCAACGCCAGCGTCCTTCTGGATTCCTCCTCCAGCGCCATGTACATCGCTGATTACATCAACCCCGAGCATGGGATAACCTTCTTCACCAACTGTATCAAAACCGCCATCCGCCTGTACGAAAAAAACATAAGGGTATTCCTCCTGGGCGGAATGATCGACACCAAGAATCTTGTGACAAGCAGCGCCTGGACCTTAAACACCATCCGGGAGCTGAACGCTGACTACCTGTTTTTCTCCGCCCAATCGCTGACCACCGACGGCTCTATCGCCGGCGTCTCCGACACGGGAGTACAGATCCGGCAATATATGATCCGCCAGGCAAACCGGCAGTATTTTCTGTGCAATGCGGAAAAGATCGGGACAACCTCCACCTTTATGCTCTGCAAAAGCACGGATATCACGGGCGTGATCACAAACACGGACCTCTCCTTCATTCCGGATATTCATTTTATCAATATCCATGACGCCCCCTCCTAAACAACCGCAAAAACACACCGGGACAGGAGCCATAAACTTTGGTTCCTATCCCGGCGCACTGTTTCTTTATTTCTTCTCTCCTGCCAGCTCAAACTCCGTCTCAAAGGCCTTCCAGGGAACCGCAAGCTTCTTCCCCTGATTGATCAGCTCGTCCACGTGCAACAGCAGCGGGAACTCCTCTGCCCGCACTCTGCCGGCTGCGATGAGAGCGCGGATGGCCTCCGCCGTCCTGGTGGCGATCACGATGGACTCCAGGGTCACGCCGGAGAGCTTCTCCATCGCCTCCGCAAAGCTCATCCCGGTCCCCAGCAGCGTACCGATCTTCCGGGTACGCCCGCCAAAGACGGTAACATACAGATCCCCGGACAACAGACGCACATTGGAGGGGTGCCCGCCGCAGAGCTCCAGGAGCCGCAGCATCTCCGTCACGGACTGTCCGAACAGGGCGGCCTGGGAATTGTAATGCTCCACCTCCCTGCCCTCTCTCTTGTAGGACATGCCGATGGCGAGGCTGACGCCCAGAGCGTAGGCATTTTTCATGGCAACCGCGCACTCCACGCCGCGCACATCCGTAGAGAGGCTCACGTTATAATACTCCGTCTCAAACAGGGACCGCAGGAAACGCAGCGTCTCCATATCGCGCCCGCAGAAGGTGACCTCGGTGAAATCCTTGTCCGCCAGCTCATAGCTGGTGCAGGGACCTCCGATGGCGTTAAAGGAAATTTTCCTGTCCGTACTCTCCTCAAAGAGCTCCGGGTAGGACCGCAGGGAACCGTCGGGACCATTTACCATGCCCTTGGTGACGGAGAGCACCGGCAGCTTCTCCGGAATCCGCGGGATCATTTCCCGGATAAACCAGTCAAGGCCGAAGCTGCTGACGCCGTTGATATACAGGTCCGCCCCCTCCATGGCCTTCTCTAAGTCCTTGAAATAATACCATTCCACCGTCTGGGGCAGCCTGCGCTTCATGGTCAGGTGCTCCCCGGTCTCCTGGCCGTACCGGATGATATCGTCATCCAGGGGCGAGCCCACCAGCCTCACCCTGTGTCCGTTCTCGCACAGCGGCACCGCCAGCGCGGAGCCCATCATGCCGGAGCCCACAACAACAATCGTACTCATCTTCCATCTCCTCCAATCTTAAGTCTGCTTCCCCGGCGTCCCGATGCCGAAATGCTGACAGATTTTGACGTTTTTCGGGACCGGGCTTGTCTTTTTCGCCGTTATCCGCTATAATTATAGCAAACGACATCTGCGTTTACACGCAGCAAAAATCGGCGCAGGAAACGCCATAAGAAACATTTATGTCGTTTCCTATACTATACTTTTTCCTGATCTTGCGGTCAACAGATGGCGGCGATATTGCAAATTTATCATATGTTTTTTCAGACTTTTGCAAAGTCTGTCATTCTCTTTCATTTGTAACCGCACTGTTCACAGGTTTTACTGCCAGCCGCGCAATTTATAAAATGGATCGCAGGGAGGGATCATCATGCTGAAATGCCAGCGCCAGGAAGAAATTTTATCGATTCTCGAACAGAAAAAAGCCATGAATATCCCGGAATTGGCAAGATCGCTCTATGTCAGCGAAGCCACCGTCCGGCGGGATCTGAACGCCCTGGAGAAGCTCGGCCTCGCCACCCGGGTGTATGGGGGCGTCATGCTCTCCAAGTATACCGGGACCACGGACCTTCCGCTGTCTCTCCGGGAACAGGAACGGCGTCCCCAGAAGGACCGGATCGCTGCCAGGGCCGCAAAGCTGCTCCACCACGGGGCCACCCTCATCCTGGACGCCTCCTCCACGGTCCAGCATATGATCCCCCACCTGACCGCCTACAACGACCTGACCGTCATCACCAACTCCATGAAGGTCATCGACCTGCTGGAGGGCACGGACGTCCGCGTCTTCTGCACCGGGGGCAGCTTCATCCCCCGCAACCGCGCTTTTGCCGGAGCCGCCGCCATTCATATGATAAATAACATCTACGCCGACTACCTGTTCTTCTCCTCCCAGGGACTTTCTCTCACCGGGGAGATCTCGGATTTTTCCGAAGAAGAGACCCTGCTGAGACAGGCAATGCTCACCAGGGCCACCAAAAGCTATTTTCTCTGCGACCAGTCCAAGATCGGACAGTCCTATCTGTTCAAATTGTGCGACAGCGCGAATATCGACGGGATCATCTGCGACACGCCGCTGCCGGAAACGATAGCGGTCCATAAGCCCGTTCCCTGACGTCTCTATCCGATCCTGTGAAACCGGATACAGTTGGGCGTATCGATCTTGATGGGCTTGCCCACCATGAGGAAATACCCCTTCTCATAATTCATCTTGAACATTGTGATGGCGTTGGTATCGTGGTTCAGGCTCACAAAATGCTTTCCGTCCGGGAACAGCCCCAGACTCTTGGGATAATCCCCGCTGATGGCAGAATTGCAGATCTCCGTCAGCATACCGGTATTCTCGTCGATCCGGTAGACCATCACGGTGTTGGTCCCCGCGTTGGAGCAGAACAGATACCTGCCGTCCGCCGTTATTTCCAGCCCGCAGGCCCCGCTGTTCTTCAGATTTTTACGCTCCACCGTGGGCACACTCTGCACGTATTCAAATACCGGTCCCTTGGACGTACACTGGTAACTGTACACCTCCACCGTATTCTTAAGCTCACAGAGCACGAAGGCAAACCTGCCATCCTCAGAAAACCGGATCTTTATGGGCGCCGAGTCAATGGGACACCGCAGAATATCCGCGATTTTCAGCTTTCCCTTCTCATAATCCACCTGGTAGATCTTCACATGATCCAGCCCGCCGTCCACAGCGCAGAGGTAATTTTGCTTCACCGGCGTCAGCATGACGCAGTTTACATGGGGACTGGAATTGCGCTCCGCAATGTTTCCTCCCATGCCCTGATGGAAAATCCCGTCGGCGATGCCCTGAATGCTTCCATCCTCATTCAGCCTCATCATCGTCACCCGGCCGTCGTGATAGCCCCCCACAAAAAGATACTGATTCCTGTCGTCCACCTCCACATAACAGCCGCGCATGCCTCCGATCCCGGCCTCATTCAGCGGTTCCAGATCTCCGTCCGCAAGGATCCGGAAAGCCTCCACTCCCTCGTCCGCAATCGAATACAAGAATTTTCCATCCTTTGAAATGGTCAAATGAGAGGGATTGTTGATGGGGATCACCTTCCGCTCCGTCAGCATTCCCTGCTCCACATCCACGTCATACAGGTGGATTCCCACGCTGGTTCCATGTGTATAGGTTCCTACATAAGCCACGTATCTCTCACTGCTCATCTTACTGTTCCTCCTCTGTCTTACGGAGTAGTTCTCCTTATCCTGGAACCTATTGTAGCATATTTCCGGCGGATGTACAAGAGCCGGTGTTCTCAGCCGCAGCTCACCCGGCTCTTGGAAGCTTCCGCCTCAGCCGCAGATCACCCTCAGTTCCCGAAAGCCGCCCGCTTTGAGCTTCAGCGCCGTGATGTTCCGCTCCCTGTGGATCACCGAAAATTCTGTCTCCTGGCCGTCCACCTGGATCCGGCTGACCTTCCCGTATATGAGCAGCCGCTTCATCTCCACATGCCGAGACGCGACAACGGAAAACGTATTCTCGTTCTCTCGCTTACACTGAAAGACACAGGAATCCTTCTCATTCGCGTAATAGGTGAATTCACAATCCTCCTCCGGCGGGGTGATCAGCAGCGCCCTGGTCTTGGACTGGCCGTTGAAAGGCATGGCCCAGCGCATCTTCTTATGCATTCTCACTGGCGCCACGACTCCGGCCTTAAAGTAAGCGGGACAATCCGTAAGGGATGCCGGAAGCTCCTTCTCCTCCCCTCCCTCTATCCGCGCGCCGCTCCACAGCTCGTACCAGCTCCCCCTGGGGAAATACACCTGCTTGGTCCTGGCTCCCTGCTCCAGCACCGGAGCCACCAGCAGCGCATCGCAGAACAGATACTGAGTCCCGTTGTCCAGGCAGGCCTCCTCCTCCGGGAAGGCCAGCGCCATGGCCTTCATCATGGGAAGCCCCAGGAGGCTGGAGGAAACCGCCGCGCTGTAGAGCAGCTCCACAAAGTTCTCCCGCAGCCAGTAATACCTGACGTATACCTCCTCCGCCTGCTTTCCAAAATCCCACGGGCACCGGGTCCTGGCTCCATGGGCGCGCATCAGAGGCTGAAAGGCGGAAAATTCCACCCCCCGGATAAAGGTCTCCTCGTCCGGCATGCCCTCATAGCCCGCCATATCGCCGCTCCAGATGGAGAATCCGCACAGGCCGATGGACAGGCCCCCATGGAGCTGCTGACGCAGACCATACAGGGTCGCCGGCTGGTCCCCGGAATAGACCGCCGCCCACTGCTGGCTTCCGGCACAAGCGCCCCTGCAGAAATAAATATAATCGTCTCCCACGATCTCCCGGGCAGCCTCCCCATATATTTTCGTATACCAATAGGGATTCCAGTTGTGCATCTCCCTGCCAGTGGCGCCGTTGCAGTAAAGGGCCTTCTCCGGGATAAACTCATCATAGGCCAGGGTGCCGCCCCGCATCCCTTTGATAAAGCAGTCGTTATAGCGGTTCCGGATCAGGACTCTGGCATTTTCATTAAAGAAGTCCAGGAGATTCTCCTCCCCGCCCTCCGGCTCCCCCTGTATCCTGATCCCTGGAAATTCCTCCTTCGGGACGTTGGGCAGGTACTTCTGCATCTCCTTCTGGGTAAAATCCGGCGGGTTGAAGCGGAGCATACGGATTCCCTGCACGTTCAGCATCTCATAGGCGATCTTGTTGTCCGCGATCCATCCCTCGCCGTACAGGGCCGAGATCGCCGGCGTTCCAAGCCTTCGGTATTCCGCCAGCATATTTTTCAGTACCTTTAAATACTTATCCGGGATATTTCCTCTCCTCCAGTTCTCCCCGTACCAGAAACGATTCCCGGCCCCGGCCATATACCGGAAGGCCCACTTGGGCGGCAGGAAGGGCTTTCCCGTCAGATCCGTGTAGGCTTTGATCCGGTCCCTCAGGGTTCCCGTCCAGATAAAGAGATCGAATTCCGGCCCCCAGAACTCCCAGACGCCCTTACAGGGGTCCGTGTAGCCCAGATCGCTCACCGCCGGGTAATAGGAGGCGTAAAACAGCGTACTTCCCCGGACACGGTGCAGAAGAGGGATATTTTTATAGGATCTCCACAGCTCTATCCCGTCGCTGTCCCTGTTGTACTCGCAGTTGGTATTCCAGATAAAATGACGGTTCCCGTTCTGATCCAGATCCGAAAACCGCTCCCCCATGCCCAGAAGGATCTCCTCCGGGTCGATGGCAAATTCCAGACGTACCTTCACCAGCTCCCCATTTCTGTATCCAAACGAAATGCTGTCCCTGGTAAAGCAGTACTGCAGCGCGCCCTGGGCGTCCCGGATCTCGATCCTCCACTCCGGACTTCTTTCCAGGCAAAATTCTGTGCCGTCCGTGGTCTGAAAGGAGATCGTCCCAGATTCCCCCTCCACGGGCCGGATGGGTTCCCTGTCCCTGGGGTCAAAAAAACCCTTCTGGGAGGTGGTAAAACGGATCCCCCCCAGGCTGGGCGCCGACACCACGAAGTCCACATTCTCCCCGTTCAAGCGATATACCAGCTTTAAACGATATTCAAATAGCACCACGTCCAGAAGCTCCTCTGGACGTTTCCATACCTCCACCTCTGGTTCCGTGGGGACCGGACCGCTGACAATCCGCTTAAATTCATTTCGCTCCCCTTCACGATACACTTTCCTCTTCCTCATTGCCGCACAGTCCCTTCCTGCATTTTCCGGTATCTGCCTTATCCCTGAAAATTCTTTATACTTTTTCCATTTTTGGTATCTGCTATTATCTTACTCGATTTTCACGGCAATGCATATAGATTTTTTTCTCCATCTTAGGGCGAATATGGATTTATTTTTCACCTTTCGGCGTATTCCTCCGATCCGGACGCCCGGCGAGGACCGCAGCCTTCTCTTTTCACCAAAATTTTCAGCCGTTATGAGTTAAAAAAATCCATATCTCCACCGTTTCTGTCAATTAAACCCATATGCTTTTTTCTGTCTTACTGCTATAATGGTCTCATAATATTTTTGGGCGGAGCGTATTTCCAGCCTGAAAAAATACGTCAAAGGAGGCAGCACGTGTTAACGATCAACAGTTCCTGTTACTCGGATTCCAAAATTGATCTTCCCAACTATGAGTACCCTGTAGTCGCTACCAGTGCCGGCCGTTACGCGCTGTTTACCCGTGACTGCTTCCGCGAGGATCACCCCGGACGCCAGGATTACCATCTATTGTACGTCAAGAGCGGCAAGCTTTACTACTCTATCAAGAACAAGCAGCACTGCATCCAGGCCGGAGGCATTTTGCTCTACAACCCGAAGGAGCCCCAGCATTATGAGTGTTTTCTGGCGGACGCCCCGGACATTTACTGGGTCTATTTTACCGGAAACGATGTGGACAACACCCTGTCCGGCCTGGCGCTCTCCCCCGGCGGCGCCTTTCCGGGCACCATTTCCCCGGAATACGACGCGGTCTTTGACAATATCATCAACGAGCTGCTTTACCGGAAGCTGCATTTTATGGACGTGTCCTCCATGCTGATCCAGCAGCTTCTTTTTCTGATATCCAGAAATATCTGCACCATGACATATATCTCCTCCCGCAACGATCTGATTTTAGAAAAGGTCGTGGCGATCTTCAACTCCAATTACCAGCAGAAGATCAGCATCACCTCCATCGCCAGGGAACTGAACTACAGCTCCAGCTGGCTTTCCAAGACCTTTACCAAGCATTTTGGCCTAAGTCCCAAGGACTATCTGACGAATCTGCGGATCGAGAAGGCCAAATCCCTGCTTCTGTCCACCATGTCCATCAAGCAGGTGGCGGAGCTTACGGGCTTTCCCGACCAGATGTATTTCAGCCGCGTCTTCACCAACCGGGAAGGCATGACGCCCTCCCAGTACCGCCAGAAGCACCTGGACACCGCCCTGGTCTCCACCAGCGAGGCGGAGGGGACGGTGATCAAGAGGCGATAGGAGGTTATCACAGCGCCGTAAGTGAAAATCTCCATCAGACGGAGCAGAAGCTCCTTTTTCGCCTGCGGCAGCTCCCACTCATCAAAGTCAGGAGCAGGCTGCCGGATATGCCCGGCAGCCTGCTCCTGATGCACATGCCGATCTGGATTCCCTGGTCCTTTCCGATCTGAATCCCCTGAACCTTATTTCATTGTCATCAAAAAACGTGGCCAACAGTTCAAAGGTCTCCTCGCTCACATTGGAGAATTCCCGACGATTCTGTTCTACATACTGCTCCATATCTCTGCCGCTTCCAGAGAAGGGCAGCAATT
>CALWDR010000137.1 GCA_944376745.1 uncultured Lachnospiraceae bacterium | reverse complement strand
CAGGACCGTGCCGGTGTTGGCCTCCATGACGATGGCGTAGTCTCCCAGAATGGAAGGGCCCGCAGGCCAGGTGTCCTCTGTGGCTTCCTGATTGATTGAAGCAGTGACCTGCGCTTTGTCTGATGTGGCTTCCTGTCCAGCCAAAGCTGTGGTCTGCACTTTGTCTGAATCGATTTTCCGTCTGGACGCCGCGGTGGTCTGGGCCTGGGCTGAGTCAGCTGTGCGGCTGGACGCCGGCGCGCTGTCGGCGGCATTTATCGTAAGACTGCCCGCAAGCATTGCGCAGCAGGCCGTCATCAGGATACTGGAAATTATTTTTTGAATCTTCATGTCCGCTTGCATTTCTATCTTTTTCTATAGGCTGCCCGTTTTTCTGGCAGGCAGCCGTGATCTCGCAATTTGTCAAACAGGAACATCATACCACAATTTTTCCTGTTTGGCGAGTAAAAAAATGGGAGAGGGGGGAGTTAAAAATTGGAAGCGATACTTTTCCGGGGGAATGGGAAAACAGGCTTCTATAGCGTTCGCCAAATAGCTGGACCAATCGCACAGAATGCTTTTTCGAGTGTGCAGGTTAAAAACGTAAGCGTAGCGAAAAAAAAGAAATCACTTTATAGCAAATCCAAATCTCCGTTATAAAATGACCTCTCTTTCTATAATAATCAAACACCTCTTTTCCATCTACTCTATAAAACAACATTACACCCACACCGACCAATCAGCGAATGATTCTCCGGCTTCCAGTACCATCACGACAACCGGCTTTCCTGCAAACCTGCTTTTTCCACGTCTTTTCCGTCTGTTCCCTCAGAAAATCAAGAAGAGGGCGAAGCTCCTGCCTGACATCCCAGGCCTCCAGCGCGTCGTAGTAAAATTTTCGATCCTCCTCATGGATTGTCACAGGCGGGTGATTGTGCATCACCAAAAAATAATTCATTGCCAACCGGCCGGTGCGCCCGTTGCCATCCGCAAAGGGATGAATATTTTCAAATTTTGCATGAAAATACGCCGCAGCTATGAAAGCATCTTTGTCTGAGACTTCCTTTAACTCTGTCAGCAATTCGGCCATTTCTTCCTGCACGTCCTCCGGCGGGGCTCCGATTTCTTCTTTTCCGGTTACATAATCGTGATGCTTATATTCTCCGGGTCGTTCCCCCAACTGCCATCTGCGTATATCATAGGTATTCCGGGTCAAACGCTTTTGCATTTTCTTGATGAGTACTTCATCGAAAGGCCATTTTTCACGAAATGCAATCAAAAACAGTTCATAGGCATCTTTCTCGTTACGAATCTCAAACAATGTTCGCAAATCCCCGGTATAAGATGTTACACCGTCATGCTCAAAAATTTCTCTGGTATCATGATAGGTAATATTATCATTTTCAATTTTGCCGGAATGATAAGCAAAGGCAATACTGTGTCCGTTCAGCACTTCCGCAAGCTCAGCGTCTGTGGTTATCCCTTTCTCTTGCCACCAGCTAACGACTTTCTCGTAATCGGTCATTTTATCACATCCCTCCGGATTCTATCCTCTAAAATATATCCTCTGGGTTATATTTTCTCATATTTACGGCTGACATTCAAGCGAATTTATCCCTTGCCAAAAATCTCACACGACACGTTGTAACAGTTCAGACAGCAAGCCACAGACCGCCTTCTCCGAATCCTATTCGCTGCTGCGTTCCTCCAACACCATCTCATCAAATCTCTCCATGCGTGCCGTCATCATTTTCAGGCGGATACCCGGACAGCTCCGCCAAAGCCCTGGCACAGATATATTCATACAGTCCCGCCTCAGGGCTTTTATAAATGATCCAGTACAGGGGCTTCATGGCCGCCTCTCCCATGCCCAGTACCTTTTTATACCGGTCGCTGTCATGCATCACTCTTATTAAAAGTATCTTCCCAGATTGTTTTTCCATCCTGATATACCTTCATATAATCCAGGGAAAATACGCGAAACTGCGTTTTCCGATACAACATAGATTGATTCTTACATATAGAAGCTTCCGAATCAAAGTTGATGAAGTCATTTTAATACGAATATTCCCAAAATGCAAGAGAAAATTTTATCGTATCCACGCATGTTTTTGCAACAGCTCCACCACTGAAGTGAAAAATCAAATGAAAAATAAGCTGTCAGTTAGTGCACTGATTTAGTGGTATAAAATAAGTATAATATAGTCAGAATATTACTATCAGTAATCTGGAGGTATCGCCATGAATATTCGTCCATCCGCAGCAATCCGTCAAAACTACAACGAGATTGCCGATATGTGCAGAAAGACTTCAGAACCGGTTTTCCTAACCAAAAACAGCGAGGGAGATTTAGTTGTTATGGACATCGAAACCTACAACCGCAGGGAAAAAATGCTGAAACTTCGTGAAGAGCTGCTTGCTGTCGAGGAGGACAGGATGCATGGAAGCAAAGGATACTCTGTTGATGAAGTTGCTACAATGATGCGTAATGCAATCAAGGAGGCGGCAGGCATTGGAACCGCAGAATATCTGCGTGTTCCGGCGTGATAACGCCGTCGCTAATCGCTGCCAGATTGATGCTCCCATACAGCCCGCCCCACACCATTCAGCCTCTGTGCCGCATACAGATAAAACAGCATACAGCTGGAGTACCATTCCGAACACTGGCTTGGCTCCCCGGTAAAGGGATCCAGCTCCTGTCCCAGCTTCATATCATCAAAGCATCTTGTCCAGGCTTCCAGCCATTTCCGACAGATATGGTCAAAGTCCTCACCAAACCCGTAGTCGTCCATCCATCTGGTACAGCGCAGGGCAATCAGCGCCTGGGAATAATATCCCCAGCAGTTCCCCGGCATGTGTCCTTTGCAGGAGGGATCACACACCGCCATGGAGGGAAACGGATATTCCGTCCAGAATTCCTCCGGATTTTTGATGTGCCGTGTGTAGATCTCACGGATCAGCTCACTGTCCGCTTCCGGATCCAGCACCTTTTCCTGAAACAGATGAAAAATCGTGCTGGAAAGATATTTCCGCTTTTTCCCATGCTTATCCACATCATAAAAGAAAGCGTCCTCCTTGTCATAGCAGATCTCAAACAGCTTCTGCTTTACTTCCGCCGCCCGCTGCTCCCATTCCTGCGCTTCCTGTTCTTTCCCGCACAGCCGTGCCAGGGCAGCCAGAGCCTTCTGCGTGCCGTAGAAATTCGCATTCATATCCACCGCGATCACCGGCACTACGTCATCCTGAGGCAGAACAGCCGCATTCATCGGTTCTCCATCCTTCTCATAGCGCCCCGGACAGGAGAAGCCCTGGATTCGGCCGCTCCAGTCATGCCCTGTGTCATATCCCACAAACTGCTCCACCAGCCCCAGGCCTCTTGTCATGCGATATTTCCGAAGCCAGCCATCCCACTTCTTCGCCGATTCATAAACCCGCTCTGTAAGACGGGAATCCTCCGCCATCTGACAGACCTCCAGGCAGAGGGCCGGGAAGGAGACGCATTCCTGAATATGACTATAGCCCATCCACTCTCCCTGCCAATTTACCGCCCTGGCCGGATCCCGGTAAAAGCAGGGATACTGGCCCTCCGCAGTCTGATTGTCAATGAAGAACTGAATCGTATTCTTCGCGATGGCAAGCCGTTCGGGCAAAACTTCCCCGGAAAGCTTCGCATAAAAAACTGCGTCATATACATGCTCCAGCCACAATCCCGGATACTCCGTGGAGATAAAAAAGAGCGGTGCGTCGGAACCATGGAAACACCCGATGTGCTTTTCTTCAATTCTCTGACTGATTTTATCACAGATTATCCTTACTCTGTCTCTCTCCTGCTCTGTCATTTTTTCTTCCCTCTTCCTACACTTTTTCTTCCTTGCGAGAATGAAATATATACGTCCCAATAGAATGAGCCTCTGCTGTGGTCTTCACGATCTTTCCCTGGATACTGAAGAAAAAGGGAATCTCATCTTCTGTGGTATTGAGCACAATGGAAACAATGCTTCCATCCGGATTTTTGAAAGAAACAGTGCCAATGGCAGAAGTCCATTTGCTGCTTCCGATCCTCTTCGCTCCCTTTTTCACATACCTGCTGAAATGACCGATGTAATAATAGGAATCATGGACATATAATGTATCGTTCTGCGTATCCGCCATGATGGGCGCATCGCAATAATTTCCCACATGATTCGGCCCACCCTTTTCATCCAGCAGCAGATTCCAGTCGCAGAACATATTGCAGTAATTGTTGAAATTGCCAATCATATCGTGAGCGTACTTTTCACCGATCTTCACCGTGTCCTGGGCTCCAAGGCTGTACTCATAGCATCCCTCTGAAAAGACAAGAGCTCTGTCCGGATATAATCTGTGAAACATTTCCAGCTGTTCAAAATGATCGCCGCTGTACCAGTGAAACGCGATTCCATATATATATTTTCCCGCTTCTTCATCTCCCAGCATGACCCTGGATCTTGAGATCACACGCTCCTTGTTATGATCCCAGAACATAATCTTGACACCGATTTTTTCCATTTTGGGGCCGAGATAATTTTTTACAAAATCCCGTTCCTCTTCAGCGGTATAGACGCAGGAATCCCATGGCTGCACTGCCTTCGGCTCATTCTGAACCGTGATTCCCCAGATATCGATGCCACATTTCCGATATTCCTCAATAAATTTCACATAATACTCTGCCCATAACTCAAAGTATTCCTCTTTCAGCTTCCCGCCCCGATTCATCTGCCCGTTTGTCTTCATATAAGCAGGTGGACTCCAGGGGGAGGAAAAGATACAGATATCGCCATAGGCCATGGCTTCCTTAATCATGGGAATCACAGAACCTTTGTCGCGCTCAATATTAAAACTCTCCAGGGTATCGTCATTTTCCTCCACGCAGGAATAGTTCCCCAATGAAAAATCGCAGCTGTTCATATGAATCCGTCCCAGGTTATATCCGATTCCCTCCACAGGATCAAAATAAAGCTTTAAGACCTTTTCACGATTCTCGCTGCCAAGCTTGTCCAGGGTGGTGGAGGCGGCCTCCGTAAAGGCTCCTCCAAAACCCTCAATCTCCTGGTATTCGATATCCGGGAAAATATTGATCAGCCTGCCTTCCTCTCCGTTATCTTCTGTAACAACAGCCTCCTGCATTTCCTGCATTGGCTTGCAGCCTTTGATTGTCTTGATTACTTTTACATTCATAGAAAATAGCTCCTCTTTTATTTTCGCTGCCCTCCCGGTTCACCGGCATCCTGTTCTACTCCGATACCGCCAGCGCAATAAAACGCTCGTTCTGATCGTTTACCGCACAATAAAAATGGTAATTCTTTCCGTTATATCTGATAAACCATGGCTTATGGGCATGGCCATTTTCAAAAGGATACTCGCTCTTTACAAGCGGTTCTCCTTCCCACACAGTCCAGTTGGCAAGATCTCTGGAGCAGGCAAACGAATCATACGCCGCTTCACAGTTCCGAGACCCGTAATACAGCATCACATAGATATCGCCGATCAGGATGATCTGCGGATCCGCGACGGTGGTTCCCTGACCATTGCTGATAAGGTCCAAAACTGCATGTTCCCCGTACCGTTCCCAGTGCTCTCCATCCTCCGAAACCGCCAGAAAAATACGCTCCCCGTTATCCTCGCCTTTGGCATTGTATACATTCACATAGGGATAACCCGTTGTATTCAAGGGATCCCGAAACATAAAGCTCTTATAGAGCGTTTTCCCTTCATATGGCCTTGCATCCACGTCCTCCGGGCGCAGGATCGGCTTAAGAAACCGTTCAAAAGAGGCCGGATCCACCGGATCCTTTGTCTTTGCCAATCCCATATACAACGGATCCGGCTCATAACCATCGCTGTTTCCTGCAAGATAGGGAATATAATAGTTCCCGTTAAGCTGTTCCAGTCTTCCCCCGCCTTCATATGCAATGTCAAGAAATGACGCGTATCCTGCACACTGCTTGCTGTCCCACCGGTCAAGCTCATTGCGTTTCAATATCTTTCCCACATACGTCCAGTGAATCAGATCCTCGGATCTTGCCAGGTGCGTCTCATACCCTGACACAGACACATCCTTGGAAATCGATATAAAGTACATATAGAATACGCCGTCCTTCTGAAATACGGTTGCACTGTCCGTAAAGTCATTCTCCCATTTCACAACAGGCCCCAGCTTCTTCGGCGTTTTGATCTTCTCATAAATCTCTTTCATCTCGTTTGCAGTTACCTGAAGGCATCTGCTTTGTTTAAAAGGTATCATCTTCTCTTATTCCTCCTCTTTTATTTTCGCCGCCTATCGCTCAAGGTCCACAATATCCTTCCACTTTCCTGTCTCTACCTGGCAGACAACGCCATCCGGGCAATCTACCGCAAGACGGATCCAGCCATTCTCCCGCCTCCAGGAAACAGATATCTCCCCCGCCGGAAGACAATGGCTGGCCTTCACATCGTTCAACCCTTCGATAAACTCCGGCCGGATCACCACATGGGAGCTGTCCGTCACCCGGATACCTCCCGGATACCGCATGAACCACTGCACCACATCACCCAGAAAATGATGGTTCTGTGACATGGTCCACTTCCGTTCATCGGACAGAAATTGTTCCGGCAGGGTGGTCGCGCCCTGCTCCACCAGATATCCGTAGGCCGGGAATTCCTTTCCCGTGATCATCCGCCAGGCCAGTTCTGCCTCTCCGCCTTCCGCCAGCACATGGTACAGCACCCGCGTTCCCAGGAATCCACAGGTCAGCTTCTCCCCATCCCGCTTAAGAATCTCAAGAAGTCTCAAAAATGCCTCCGGCTTCTCATCATCGGAAAAGATGCAGTAATATATTCCCATAGCCTGGGCCGTCTGGCAGGCGCTCTCGATTACCATGGTATCCCGGTCAATATACCGGCTGCGCACTGCCGCAAGAAGCTCCTCTCCGAGCTGTTCGGCAAAGGCAGCATGGCCGTCAAGGCCCAGGGCATGAAACATCATCCGCCCCTTGCAGCACATGTCATATACCATCACGCTGTCCGTAAAGCCCAGAGGCGCCTGATAGTCGCCGCCCTCCCGGTTCACCGGCACCCAGTCGCCCAGACCAACGGCAATCAGCCCTTCCTCATTCCGCCGTCTGCCGATGTATTCCAGATAGCGCAGCATGGCATGGGCATTCTCTTCGATCACCGCCGTCTCTCCCCGGTATTTCCAGATACAATACGGCAGCTCAAACAGTACCCGGTCCCAGGCCGGCCCACTGCCCCAGTCATACCCCCAGGTATCCGTTGGAACAATACAAGGAAGTTTGCCATCCTCCCGCTGCGCGCAGCGAAGATTACAGAGCCACTCCCGATAGCTGTCCTCCGCACCGATGGTCAGGATCATATGCTCTGCGGAAGCGTTGGCGTCCCCGGTCCATCCATTCTTCTCCCGGTGGGGGCAGTCCAGCGGAAAATAAATAAAATTAGAGATATCGCTTCGCCTCGCTATCTCATAGATCTTATTGGCTGTCTCATCCGAACAGGAAAAGGTCCCCCGTTCCGTAAGATCCGAACTCACCGTAAGATAGGTGAGAAGATCGGGCGTAGCCTGCTCCCCGGTGATTCCAGACACATAGAGATAGCGGAATCCATGACAGGTGAACATGGGCTCAAATATTTCCTCATTCTCACTGCCCACAATATAGATATCCCGCTGGGCGTAGCCGTCCGGATAGTAATACATATTCCCGTAATACACCGCGCCGTCCCGCAACGTCTCCGCGCACTGGATATCCACGCGCTGCCCCGGCCACCCCTTGATCTTCAAGCGGAAGATACCGGTATTATTCTGCCCGAAGTCGTAGATATAACCGCCGGTCCGCACAGGGGCCTGCTCTACTGTATCCCGGCCGCCCAGCGCCTCTGTCACATCTGGCTTGGCCGCATAATCCGCCAGCTCACCGGGCCAGACTTTCACCGGCTTTAATTCTCCCGTGACAACCACCGGCTCTGCCATACACAGCTTCGCCCGCCCTCTTGGCGGATCTGCAGGAATCGGGCTGTGCCAACTGTCATCCTCCGCAAAGCCCGGAAGCTTCCACCTCTCCGGCTCCAGCCGCTTGTCAAAAAATATACCGTTTCTATAGTCATTGAACACGACAGGGCCTTTCCGGCACAAAAAGTCCGGTGCCTCCCACTCCTGTCTCTCTTCCTCATCTTCCACTGCAACATGAACTGCAAGCTTTGGCGCAGAGCGAAACACATTCTGTGAAAAATCCCATACATGCGTTTTACAGTTTAAAAAACCGTCTCCCAGCATAATGGCGATCACATTTTCTCCCGGTTGCAGATATGGCGCAATATCATACCTGTCATAATATAGGATGTGATCCGGATTAGATACATAAGGGGCCAACAGTCCCTTGGTGATCTTCCTGCCATTGAGGAACAGATCATAGAAACCGAGACCGCAAATGACGATCTCGGCTATGCGCACCTCCCCATGCACCGCAAAAATTTTGCGGAACATGGGTGCGGCCACGTGTTCGGTATAGGAGGAATACTCCCGGCACTCACTGACAAATTTCTTTGAAAATATCATGATTTACTCCTTTATCAATCCCAGAGCCGCCAAATTACTCAAATTTTTTTCTACAGCCAATAGCCAAACCACCGCCTGCTAATACCAGGCCAAGCATACCGGCAATCGGAGTACTGTCGCCTGTTTTCGGTGCTGTTGCGTCTGTTGACGTATCTTCCGCTCCCGTCTGTGGTTTGTTGTCTGCAGCAGTATCGTTTTCTGTCGGCTTTTCTATAGGTTTATCTTCCCCTGGATCATCTGTGAATACCAATACCTTATCCAGCCAATCCACAATCTTTGTCGCATTGCCTTCCTGCAGGAATTTTTTTACCGCATGGGTGATACCCGGAAATAATTCTAACGTCGTATTCGCATTCCCGGTCGCTTTTACCAGAGCTTCATACAGCCTTACACTGTCCTGGTAATCCACTTCGTTATCCGCCATACCATGCTGTAAATAGAATGCAGGCGCATCCTTCTTCACATGATTCAGTGGGCTTGAATCCCTGACAATATCCATATTTTCAGCATTGGAGCCCAGCCAGTTCG
>CALWDR010000136.1 GCA_944376745.1 uncultured Lachnospiraceae bacterium | reverse complement strand
TTCTTATATTTTTACATTTTCTGCAATTTTCTCAAAACATCCGTTTGTATTCCAACCTATGTAAACCTCTTTTTTTACGTCCTTTTATGTGGACAATGTGCATAACTCTGTGTATAACTCAATTTTTCCTATAAAACGGCACTTTTTTATGTGGATAACTTTTTTATGAAAATACAAATTTCGACACTTTTTTTCCAGCCTTTCTCTCCTTTTGTGCAAATTGCTATTCCGGTTTCTTCTGCCTGTCCGTTGGAAGCCTGCAGGCCGTCATTCTGGTTCCTCTTACTGATCCACGAGGAAGCCTGCAGGCGTTCTCCCACAGAAGCCGCCGCCCTAGGGCGGTCCCGCCAGTCCGGCTTTTCTTCTATAGGGAAGTTCGGTGAACCTTCCTGCAGAACGAAAAAAAGAACTGCTCCCTGACTCTCTGTGGTCAGTGAAGCAGTTCTTTTACTCTATTTATGAAAGAATCAAATTAGAAAATTCTTCTCACCGCAAGGATGGATTTGTAGTTGGCCGGAGACGTATATTTGATTCCGTCGGAGGGATTGCTGGCGTGTACAATGGTGTTCCCGCCGATATAAATCCCCACATGGCCGCTGTAGCAGACGATATCGCCCGGCTGCATCTCAGATGTGCTGACACCGTAACCCACACTTCTCAACGCACTGGAGGAATGAGGAAGGGATACGCCGAAGGCTGCATATACGGACATCACAAAGCCAGAGCAGTCGGCGCCATTGGTCAGGCTGGTGCCGCCGTATACGTAGGGGTTCCCCACGAACTGGCAGGCGTAGTTGGCAACGGACTGGCCGCTTCCGCCGGAGGGCGGATTATAAGTCTTGGCAGATCCGGTATCGGAGGAGCTGCTGGAGCTGGACTTGGAACTGGAGCTGGTTCTGGAGCTGGAACGGCTGGATTCCTCCCTGGCCCTTCTGGCCTCCTCTTCCTTCTTCAGTCTCGCCTCTTCCTCTTCCCTGGACTCCGCTACCTTGAAGAAATTCTTGCAGCTGACATAGTCGGCGGACACGTAGCCATCCCCGTCGTCGGTGGCTACCTTCACCCATCCATCCAGCTCTTCCAGGATCAGAAGACGGTCACCGGTGTTTACTTGTCCCAAAACAGTTCCTTCCGTGGACATATTATCCCGGATATTCAGACTGTCAACATTCACCACGGCGGTCCTGGTGCTGATGGACTTGGCCAGCTCCTCGTCGCCGGTGATGATATAATCCATTTTGATATAGCCCTCGCAGTTGCCCGAGTGGATCTGATACCACTCTCCCTCGGTGCCCAAAACAGTCACTGCGGACTGGCTGTAAAGCTTGCCCACGACCTCGCTCTCCGTGGTCGCCGCGCTTCTGATATTAATATAAGAATCCTCTGATACGTTGGATACACCAATATCCGCAAATTCGGACTTGACCACCGGCGTCTCGTTCTCCTCCACCTGCGTCGCGGCAGCAGCTGCAGCCGCCTGGGCCTCCACGGCCTCATTGGCCTTCGCCACCAGATACTCTGCCAGGCTTAAGGAAACGCCTGAAGCGGAATCGCTCTTCACCGGAGTCTCCGCCACAATAGCCGCGAAGCTGGACGCCCCTGCCGTCACCGCCGCGTGAGACACAAACGAACTCCCGCTTAACATCATTGTGCCCGCCATGCAGCAGGTTACGATTCTTACCTTCGTCCGAATTGAATTTCTATTCATGAGAACCTCCCAGTTGCCTTTCTTACTGCCATTTGTTACGAATTTGTTAAATACATTACAGAGCTATTATAGCAAAGGGGTCCCCGCCTGTCAAGCACCAATTTTTACAAACTTGTTACAAAATATTTTTCTTGCATTTTCGTAAAATTTCTGCTACGATAAGGATACATTTCGGAGAAACGTACTTTGTACTGTCTTTTTCCGTAATCTATGGCCGATAAGTACCTACGGCCGTTCAGGGCTGCTTCAGCCCGTGTATCACTAACATTCAAACAGGCTCAGGAACAGGTTTTTGTCCCATCCGTTTTCCCAGCGGACGCTTTGCGGGCAGTAAAACAGCAAGCAGGCGGCAGGTGAAATAATTCTTGAACAGTCCGCGTTCGGGATGATATAATAGTTATGGACCTTCGGATAAAATCCTATTCCAGCCAGAAACACCCTGCCGGTATCCCTGGATGCCATTCGGCAGGGACGATGAAAGGGAGGGATTTTTATCGCCAGGAGAGAGAGGAAAATGGATGCACCTGTCAAGCGGCAGATGCAGAAGCCCCACATTTTCTGTGATTTTATAAACGGGGTATTATTTGAGGGACGTCAGAGGCTTAAGCCCCGGATGCTGACAAGGCTGCCGGAGGGTATGGCGCTGGAGCTTCCGGGACGCAAGGGCAACGTTCTGCGGCTGGAACGGGTGCGGGACGTGATATTTGAGGCTGCGTTTTCCCAAAGAGAAAAAATGATTTTCCGGGTTATTCTTGGGACAGAAAACCAGAGCTTTGTGGATTACGGCATGGTCATCCGGGAAATGGGGTACGAGGCCGGCGGCTATGGAGAGCAACTGAGAGCCAGAAGGTTAAAGAACAGGCAGGAAAAGGCGCTCAAGCCGGGGGATGAATTTCTGTCCGGCATAAAAAAGGGAGAACGGTTGGTACCCATTGTGAACTTTGTATTTTACTATGGGGAGAATATTTGGGACGGAAGCACCCGGCTGTTCGACCTGCTGGACATTCCAGGAACGGAAGCATGGATTTATAACTATATATCCGATTACAGGATGAATCTGGTGCATGCCGGAAATGTGGTGCCCGGACATTTCCGCACCGGGCTTAAACAGGTGTTTGAGCTATTACCCTATTCCGGGAGAGGGAAAGAGATGGAGCGATATGTGGAGCAGAACAGCGCGGAATTCTCCAATGTGAGCGAGGAAACCTTTGAGCTGTTAGCCACATTTTTTGAAGACAGAGAATTGGATCTGGCAGAGAAAAAGGAGCAATTCCGAAACAAAGAAGGAGGCGGATACAATATGTGCACGGCATTTCGGCAGATCAGAGAGGAAGGCATTAGTCAGGGAATCAAGTTGGGCAAGGACCAGGGAATTAAGCTGGGGCAGGATCAGGGAATCAAGATCGGAGAAGAACGGGTGAATCTTTTGATCCAGCGTCTGATAAAGGACTGCCGCATGGAGGAGATCGAGCGGGCCGTATCAGACAGGGCCTATCAGCAGGAACTGTTTACAAAATATGGAATCTGAGCAACAGCTCAGACGGCCAGGCAATAAAAAGAAAGCCCTTCCGCAAATAAATTTGCGCGGGCTTTCTTTTTATTGCTGTGAATTGGCGGCATTGTGTGCCAGCGCAGACATTCTTTCATATCGGCCTGGCCACAGTATATTTTTTCTTACAGTCCATAGAGATAATTTTCCACGGAGGTGATCACGTTGGCCCCGTCCGCCGCCGCCGTGATCACCTGGCGAAGCTGCTTGGTCCGCACGTCCCCGGCGGCAAAAATGCCGGGCGCGCTGGTCCTTCCATCCTCCCCGGCCACGATGTAGCCGCCCGCGTCAAGCTCTGCCACGCCCTGGGCAAGCCGGGTGTTGGGGGAGATTCCCACCGCGATGAACACGCCGTCCACGGGAAGCTCCCGGCGCGCCTCCTCCTTCTTATTATAAACGCGGATCTTTTCCACCTGCTCCTGTCCAAGGATCTCCTCCACCTGGCTGTCCCAGAGCACCTCGATCTTCTCCGCGGCAAAGACCTTCTCCTGGAGGGTCTTCGCGCCCCGCAGCCGGTCCCTGCGGTGAATGAGATACACCTTTTTGCAGAACCTGGCCAGAAAGAGGGCGTCCTCCAGGGCCACGTCGCCGCCGCCCACCACGGCGGTCACCTTATCCCGGAAAAAGGCCCCGTCGCAGGTGGCGCAGTAGGAAACTCCCATGCCGGTCAGGGCCTCCTCCCCGGGCACGTTCAGCTTCCGGTGGTCCGCCCCGGTGGCAAACACTACCGTCTTCGTCTCGTAGGTTTCCCGGTCAGTGACCACCTGCCAGTAGTCCTCCGCCCGCTGGACCTTCTCCACCTCCTCCTGGACAAACACCGCCTCCATGGAATCCGCATGGGCCCGCAGCTTCATACCCAGCTCAAAGCCTCCCAACCCCGGCAGTCCGGGATAATTGTCCACCTCGTAGGTGTTTAAGATCTGCCCGCCGCTCATGGGCTGCTTCTCAATGACCAGAGTGTCAAGCCTTGCCCGCTGTCCGTAGATGGCCGCCGCCAGTCCGGCGGGCCCGCTTCCTATTATAATCACATCATACATGTCTTCTTCTCCTTTTTCATCATCTCTTTGCAGGCGGACCAAATCCCCCGCAGACATCAGTCTCTTTGCAGGCAGATCACGTCCCCCGCAGACATCAGTCTCTTTGCAGGCGGACCGCGTCCCCCGCAGACATCAGTCTCTCCGCAGGCGGATCGCATCCTCCGTGATCTCAATCCTGCGCTCTTTGTACAGACGGCCCACCGCCCGCTTGAAGGCGCCTTTGCTCATCTTCATCTCCCGCAGGATCAGCTCCGGAGACGCCTTGTCGCTGAAGGGCAGCGTGCCTCCCCGCTCCTTTAGCTCCCTGAGAATCTGTCCGGCGTCCTCCTCCATCTGCAGATGGGCCTTCTCCCTGAGGGTCAGGGTCAGCTTCCCGTCGGGCTTTACCTCTGTGATCCGCGCCTGAATCACGTCCCCGATGCGAAGAAAGCTGTGGTCCTCGTGACGGGGCACCAGAGCCGAATACCTGTCATCCACCGCCACAAAGGCGCCGAAGTTGTCGCTGAACTCGTATACGCGGCCCTCCACTCTCTGCCCGGCCTCGTAGGGGGAATCCGAAGACAACAGCTCATAAAGTCCCTTCATGCTGGCGCAGAGGCGGCTGCTCTTGTCGATGTAGAGCCGCACCAGCACCTCATCCCCCTCCCGGATCCTCCCCTCCTGCTCCTTGTAGGGGAGAAATAAATCCTTCTCCAAGCCCCAGTCCAGAAACGCGCCGATCTTCTGGACCGAGACCACCCGGAGGGCCGCCAGTTGTCCCATCATAAGCCGGGGCGTCTCCCGGGTGGCGATCAGCCTGTCCCTGGAATCCCGGTAGATGAACACCTCCAGAAGGTCCCCGATTCCGGTATCCTTCGGCACCTGTCTTCCGGGCAGAAGCACCCGCTGCTCCTCTCTCTGATCCTCGGCCAGATAAACGCCGAACTCCACCCGCTTCACCACCGTAAGGGTCTGCTTTTCTCCTAATCTAATCATGTTTTCTCTCCAATTCAATTATCACATAGGGTTTGGCGTCCTCCTGGCAGAGCGCCACGGTTACCTGCTCCTCATCCAAATGTACATAAGGGTAAATAGTGTCTCCGTACACCGCCGATTTCTTGTACTCCGCCCGCATGCACCCGATCTCAAATTCCGGGGGCAGATATTCCTCCGCCATCAGAATATATTTTCCATTGTTTACATGGTGATTGGTATCCAGATGAAACCGCTGCACCCCGAAAGGCTCCCGGGGCTCCATCTCCCCAGGCAGTTTCATTTTCCGCGGACTGTCCTCCATGGACAGGGGCGGTTCGATCCGGTACGCCTCCCCCACCTGCTTTGGCACCCGCACCGGATGCCCGCTGACGGAATCCAAAAGCACCCAGAGGGTATTGGCCCGGGCCAGCTGATTCCCCTGCTCATCTCTCATAAGGAAATTACGCCAGCCATAAAATCCCTGAAACCGGTAAGGCCAGGTGCTTACCGTCACCCGCTCCCCGTGCAGGGGATAGCGCATCACCTCGATCCGCCAGGAAGCCAGCACCCAGGCGATATGCGCCTCCTTCAGGTAATCGATGCCGACGCCGGCATCCTCCGAGTGAAAGGAACTGCAATCCTGAAAATAATCTATCATGGATGTAAAGGTCAATTTTCCCTGATCGTCCACCTCGCTGTAGCGGACTCTGCTGTCAAAGCTGTACATAAGCCCTCCCGTCTATGAAAAAAACCATCACTTGTCAGTGATGGTTCTAGCTGGCCCACAAGGATTCGAACCTTGAAATGACGGAGTCAGAGTCCGTTGCCTTACCGTTTGGCGATGGGCCACTGTTTCTCAACATGTTGTATTATATATCAACCCGTGCCATAATGCAAGCATTTTTTTCACTTTTGAGGAAAAATTATACTTCCGGCGCTCTTTGCGCCATAAATTTCAGTAAAACGGTACAACCGGCGCTCTTCCCGCCACAAATTTCAGTAAAACGGTACAACCGGCGCTCTTCCCACCACAAATTTCAGCAAAACAGCACCAGCTCTCCCTCTGCCTCCGCGAAATCCACCGTGTCTCCCTCCGCAAGCAGGGCTCTGCCGCCGGTGGCCTCCGTCAGATCCTCCTTCAGCTTCTCCAGAGCAGCCAAGGGCACCAGCAGCTTTAAAGCCACCTGCTCCCCGTAGACGGAATCCACAGTGCGCACCCCCTCCTTTGCCAGAAGGTACTGCACCTTCCCCAGTCCGCCGTAATCCGTCTCCACCGTGAGATACCTTCCCCGCCGGCGCAGAACGACCAGACTGTTCTTAAGTCCCTCCCGGGCCGCCCCCTGGTAGGCCCGCACCAGTCCGCCGGTGCCCAGAAGCGTCCCCCCGAAATAGCGGGTCACCACCACCGCCGCATTGTGAATGTCCTCCCCGAGAAGCACGTCCAGAATAGGGCGCCCCGCCGTCCCCGCCGGCTCGCCGTCGTCGCTGCACCGGGCCAGTTGATGGCTGTCCCCCGCCACGAAGGCGTAACAGTGATGCCGGGCATCCCAATATTTCCTGCGCATCTGCGCCACGAAGGCCAGTGCCTCCTCCTCCCCTTCTATTTTACAGACTGTGGCGATAAAGCGGGATTTCTTCTCCACGATCTCCCCCGTACCGCCCCGGTATAATATTTTTATCCCTGTCTCTTCCATCATAAAACGACCTTCCTGCCGATCAAAATTATTGAAAACCTTACAAAAGCATTATACCCTGTCCACTAAGCTCGACAATACCTCGCTAAGTGGACAGGTATTAGTTCTGCTAAGCTCGATAACACCTCGCCAAGCAGAAACTATTATACCATCATCTTCGCCGGTTGTCATTTCCTTTTCCGCCCGGACCGCAAATCCATGTGCTTCCTCCCGGAAGGTTTCTGTCAAACGGCAAATATTTTTGTCGTTTGATAGAAATTTCCCCGCACTGGAAAAAACTGGTTTATTTTTCCCGGCAGGTGGCTATCCTATTAGAGAAGCCAAGGACTGTCGGCGCGCAGGCCCTGGCGGACCGGACGGATGCCGGCTTTCGGCTCAGCGCCGGTGCGGACGCAGCCGCCTTCACAAACTATTAAAGAATTTTTTCTTTCCTTTCACATATTTCTTTGTTATAATACAAGATTATAGGGTTCGCGAAACAGTTCCTATAATTTGAAATACGATTATAGGGTTCACGAAGCGGTCCCTATGATCGAATGCATGATTTGTAACCGACGTAATTTTGTAACCGAGGAAGGAGGTTTTTATGAATTACGGAAAAAAGAGCACTTCCCGCAAGGAACAGCAGCTCGCCTCAAAGAGCGCGCCGGTTCGCAGGCGGTTTTCTCTGATCTTTCTCAAGACAATGCTGGTCTGCCTGTTTGCAGTGGTCGTCATCGGCGCCTGCGCCGGCTTCGGAGCGTTGAAGGGAATCATTGATTCCGCCCCTGACATAGATGAGATCGACGCAACTCCCACCGGCTACCTGTCCATGGTGCTGGACAATCAGGGCAATGAGATCGCCTCGCTGGTGGCCTCCGGCTCCAACCGGATCTACGTCACCATCGACGAGATCCCCAAGCACACCCAGCTCGCCTTTGTGGCCATTGAGGACGAGCGTTTTTACGAGCATAACGGCATCGATATTCAGGGCATCCTCCGGGCGGCTGTGGTGGGCATCCGAAATAAATTTCAGTTTACCGAGGGCGCCAGCACCATCACCCAGCAGCTTCTGAAGAACAATGTGTTCACGGACTGGACCCAGGAGTCTAATTTTATCGAGAGCCTGGTGCGAAAGATCCAGGAGCAGTATCTGGCGGTGCAGCTTAGTAAGACCAAATCCAAGGACTGGGTTCTGGAAAATTATCTGAACACCATCAACCTGGGGCAGAACACCCTGGGCATTCAGTCCGCATCCCTCAGGTATTTCGGGAAGGATGTGTCGGAGCTTACCATCTCCGAGAGCGCGGTCATCGCCGCCATCACCCAGAATCCCAGCAAATGGAATCCCGTATCCCACCCGGAGAACAACGCCGAGCGGCGGGAAAAGGTACTCACCAACATGAAGGATCTGGGCTTCATCACCCAGGCGGAGTATGAGGAGGCCATGGCCGACAACGTGTATGAGCGCATACAGCAGGTCAATATCCAGTATGCCGAATCCAGCCCCTACTCCTACTTTGTGGACGCGGTCATCGACCAGGTGGCTCAGGACCTGATCGACGAGAAGGGCTACAACGCCACCCAGGCCTACAAAGCCCTGTACGAGGGCGGACTTACCATCTACTCCACCCAGGACCCGGCGATCCAGGCCATCTGCGACCAGGAGATCAACAACCCGGAGAATTATCCCAGCGAGGTGAAATACTCCTTCTCCTACCGCCTGACCGTGGAGCGGGCGGACGGCACCGTGGAAAATTTAAGCGAGCAGAGCATGCTCAACTATTATAAGGCTTCCAACGCGGACTACAACATCAACTTTGACAGCCAGGAGGAAGCCGAGGCGGCCATCGAGGCCTACAAGGCGGAGATCCTTGGAGAAGGTGACGAGATAGAGGCAGAATCCGTTATCTACACCCTTCAGCCCCAGTCTGCCGTGGTGGTGATGGACCAGTACACCGGCGAGGTGAAGGCCATCGTGGGCGGACGCGGCGAAAAGAGCGGGAGCCGTACCTTAAACCGGGCCACGGACACCACCAGACAGCCCGGCTCCACCTTCAAGATCCTGGCGGCCTACGCGCCGGCGCTGGACACCTCGGGCATGACTCTGGCCACCGTCCAGGACGATGCCCCCTACACCTACGCCAACGGCACGCCCCTTCGCAATGCCAGCCGGAATTACAAGGGTCTGATCACCCTTCGGGAGGGCATCATCGATTCCGTCAACGTGGTGGCGGTAAAGACCCTGACGGAAATTTCTCCCCAGGTGGGCTACGATTACCTCAAGAACTTCGGCTTCTCCACCCTGGAGCAGTCGGACATCGTCCAGTCCCTGGCCCTAGGCGGCATCACCAACGGCGTGACCACCCTGGAGCTGACGGCAGCCTACTCCACCATCGCCAACAGCGGCACCTACACCGAGCCGCGGCTCTACACCCAGGTTCTGGACCACGACGGAAACGTCCTTCTGGACAATACGCCTCAGACCCGGACGGTGCTCAAGGAAACCACCGCCTTTCTCCTGACGGACGCCATGCAGGACGTTGTCACTTCCGGCACCGGAACCGCCGTAAACTTCGGCACCATGCCCATCGCAGGCAAAACGGGAACCACCAACGAGGACCGGGATATGGTCTTCGCGGGCTTCACCCCCTACTACACCTGCGTCACCTGGGGCGGCTTTGACGACAACACGGAGCAGGACTACAGCCGCTACGAGCGCACCTTATGGAGAAATATCATGGAGCGTATCCACGAGGGACTGGAATACAAAGAATTTACCCGGCCCGACGGTCTGACCGCGGTTGCCGTATGCAGCAAATCCGGCAAGCTGCCCATCGAGGGCGTGTGCGACGCGGACCCCAGAGGCAGTATGGTCACCACCGAATATTTTGCCAACGGCACCGTGCCCACGGAATACTGCGATCACCATGTGGCCGCCACCATATGCACCGACTCCAACATGATGGCCGGGGAGTATTGCCCGGAGACCAGCAAACAGCAGAAGGTATTTATCACCGGAGGCACGCCGGGGACGGCGGACAACGACTATCTTCTGACGGACGAGCTGGCCCAGAGCACCTGCAATGTTCACACCCAGCCCTCCACGGGTTCCGGCACCTCAGACCCGGAATCCGGCACCGGCCAGGACCCGGGCACCGGGTCTGACACCGTGATCGGAGGGACCAACAGCCTCTCCAACACTATGAGGCTGCCTGCCAACCGGTAGGACCTTTGTTCACAATTTATTCATGTTAAATTTAAAAAACCTTCACGCGGGAAACATGATTTTTTCATTTCTGAACCATATAATAGACTTGTAGCAAAGGACAGCATCCTAGCAGGCAGTTACCATTTTCAGAACAAACTTTTTCATAATAATTGCCGGGAGCCGTCAAGGCGGCTGCCCGGCATCCTCCCTTTCTTTTAAGAAAAAGAGTTTCGCGAACGAAACTCTTTTTTATTTCATAGAAACTACGTTCCTATGAAATAAAAAACGCTCCGCGAGGATCGCACTGCGGCCCTCCGCTCCCGTCTCTATGTAGTTTTCCGCCGGCCAGCTCGCAGCGGCGGCCCGCCCTACACCTCGAAGATCAGATCCCCGTAGGAGGGCATGGGCCACATTTCCTTATCCACCAGCATTTCCAGCCGGTCCACGGGAGCCCGCAGGGCGTCCATGGCGGACCTGACCTCGTCCCGGTAGTAGACGGCCTGCTCCCGCCCCGGCTGCATGGCGGCAGCCTTGTCGGCGGCCTCTGTCAGGCGCTTTAAGGCTCTCCGGGCTTCCGCCAGCAGGGCGGAGGTCTCCCCAAGCAGCTCCGTCTGGGCGCTGATGTCCGCATCGCAGGCGGCCTTCACGGCGTTGATGGAGTCCGCCAGCACCGTGGTATAGCGGATCACCGCCGGGATGATCTGTTTCCCGGCCATATCGATCATGGTGCGGGCCTCGATATTGAGGGTCTTGGCGTAGCTCTCATAGTGGATCTCCACCCTGGACTCCAGCTCGGCCCGGTTGAACACATGAAATTTTTCAAAGAGGGCCACCGACTTCTCCGTGGCCAGGGAGGGAATGGCGTCCACCATGGTGGGACAGTTGGGAAGTCCTCTGCGCTCCGCCTCCTTCACCCACTCCGCAGAGTAGCCGTTTCCGTTGAACACGATCCGATGGTGCTCGGTGGCCTGCTTCTTGATCAGATCGTGGACGGCCTGGGCGAAGTCCTCCGCCCGCTCCAGCACATCGCAGGCATCGCTGAAGGCCTCCGCCACAATGGTGTTGAGCACCACGTTGGAGGCCGCGATGGAGTCGTTGGCCCCCACCATGCGGAACTCGAACTTGTTGCCGGTGAAGGCGAAGGGGGAGGTCCGGTTCCGGTCCGTGGCGTCCTTCTCAAAATCGGGAATGCTCCTCACGCCCGTCTCCAGCCTGCCGCCCTCCAGGCTGCTGGTGGCCGCGCCCGTGCTGATGAGCTGGCGCAGCACATCCTCCAGCTGCTCACCCAGGAATACCGAGATAATGGCCGGCGGCGCCTCCGCCGCTCCCAGCCGGTGGTCGTTGCCCGCGTCCGCAGCCGACTCCCGGAGCAGATCCGCATGCTTATCCACAGCCTTCAGGATACAGGTCAGTACAAGAAGGAACTGGATATTCTCATGGGGCGTCACGCCGGGGTCCAGCATGTTGATGCCGTCGTCGGTGGTCAGAGACCAGTTGTTGTGCTTTCCGGAGCCGTTGACCCCCGCGAAGGGCTTTTCGTGAAGGAGACAGGTCATGCCGTGGCGTCCGGCCACCTTCTTTAAGGTCTCCATCACCAGCTGGTTGTGGTCCACGGCGATGTTGCATGTGGCGTAGATGGGAGCCAGCTCATGCTGGGCGGGCGCCGCCTCGTTGTGCTGGGTCTTGGCTGTGACCCCCAGCTTCCAGAGCTCCATATTGACCTCCCGCATGAAGGCCGCCACCCGCTCCCGTATCCCGCCGAAATAATGATCGTCCATCTCCTGGCCCTTGGGCGGCATGGCGCCGAACAGCGTCCGGCCCGCGAAGATCAGATCCTTGCGCTTTAAGTATTTTTCCCGGTCCACCAGGAAATACTCCTGCTCCGGCCCCACGGAGGGCGCCACCTTCCGGGAGGTGGTGTTTCCAAACAGCCGCAGCAGCCTTAAGGACTGCTCGTTGATGGCCTGCATGGAGCGCAGGATGGGGGTCTTGGCATCCAGGGCCTCGCCGGTGTAGGAACAGAAGGCCGTGGGGATGCACAGGGTGGCTCCCGCCGCGTCCTTGCGCACAAATGCCGGGGAGGTGCAGTCCCAGGCGGTGTAGCCCCGGGCCTCGAAGGTGGCCCGAAGTCCCCCGGAGGGAAAGGAGGAGGCGTCCGGCTCTCCCTTGATCAGCTCCTTGCCGGAAAAACTCATCAGCACCTTGCCGTTCTCCCCCGGCGCGGAGATAAAGGAATCGTGCTTCTCCGCCGTGACCCCGGTGAGGGGCTGGAACCAGTGGCTGTAGTGGGTGGCGCCCTTCTCGATGGCCCACTCCTTCATCTCATGGGCCACCACGTCCGCCGTGGCCAGATCCAGGTCCTTTCCCTCCTCGATGGTCTTCTTCAACTGCTGATAGACTTTTTTGGGCAGGCGCTCCTGCATGACGGTGTCGTTAAAGACATTTTCACCAAAAATCTCTGATACACTGCAAAATTCGCTCATTGTTGCCTCATTCTCTCCTTATATCGAAACAAGGGCATTCCAGCCTTTGGAACACCCTCGTCATACTTTCTTAGGCTTACGCCTTGCCCACAGAGCCAAAGAGCTCCATCTTCTCCTTCACCGTGGCCTTGATCGCCTCGGTTCCGGGCGCCAGAAGCTTTCTGGGGTCAAAGCCCTTGCCCTCCAGATCCTTGCCGGCCTCGATGTACTTTCTGGTGGCCTCCGCGAAGGAGAGCTGGCACTCCGTGTTCACGTTGATCTTAGCGACGCCCAGAGAAATGGCCTTCCGGATCATATCCTCGGGGATTCCGGTTCCGCCGTGGAGCACCAGGGGCATGTCGCCGGTGAGCTTCTGGATAGCGTCCAGGGTCTCGAAGCTTAAGCCCGCCCAGTTGGCCGGGTATTTGCCGTGGATATTGCCGATGCCCGCCGCCAGCATGGTGACGCCCAGATCCGCGATTGCCTTGCACTCCTTGGGGTCCGCGCACTCTCCGGCGCCGATCACGCCGTCCTCCTCGCCGCCGATGGAGCCCACCTCGGCCTCCAGGGACATGCCCTTCTCCCTGGTAATGCGCACCAGCTCCTTGGTCTTCTCCACGTTCTCCTCGATGGGATAGTGGGAGCCGTCAAACATGACGGAGGAGAAGCCCGCCTCGATGCATTTCAGGCAGTGGTCGAAGCTGCCGTGGTCTAAGTGCAGAGCCACCGGCACGGTGATGTTCAGCTCCTCCATCATGCCGTTGACCATGCCAACCACGGTCTTGTAGCCGCACATGTATTTTCCGGCTCCCTCGGACACGCCTAAGATCACCGGAGAATTGCACTCCTGGGCCGTGGTAAGGACCGCCTTGGTCCACTCCAGGTTGTTGATGTTGAACTGGCCTACCGCGTAATGGCCTGCTTTCGCTTTTTCCAGCATTTCTTTTGCAGATACTAGCATAATCGTTCCTCCATATTCTTTTTTCGATGCAGGGTCCAGAGCCGCGCCTGTTCCCGCGCCCATGAAACCCATGACCTCTTGACTCTGGTACCATTTTTTTATAGTATATCCTAATTACTTTTAAAAAGAAAGATACAGGATAACACAAACTAAGCAAAAAACATTGTTAATTTTTAGACAATATTTCCAAAGGCTTCGTCTCCAGGGCTTTCTTCGTCTCTCCCACCATGATCTCCACCGCCTGCTTCTCGTTGGCGATCTCCACCACCCGGTGATTGCCCCCGAATTCCCCGTCCACGGTCCAGGCCACCTCCTCCTGCGCCGTCAGGCGGATGAAATCCGTTTTCGCCGAGAAGATCAGCTCGGTGTCGTCCCTGGAGCTGGTGAGGCTTCCCAGGATCTCGGAGAGCTCGATGGGATTCTTGGGCATGCGGATGAGGGTCACCTCAAACAGCCCGTCGTCCAGCTCCACGTCGGGGCCGGTCATATTTTTAAACCCGCCCACCGAGGTGGAATTGGTCACCATTCCGTAGAGAAATTCTCCCTCGATGACCTGGCCGTTGCACTCCACCTCCATGAAGTAGGAGCGGACCGTGTGCAGGCTCTTGGCACCCTCCAGAATGTAGGCCGCGTGGCCCAGAAGATTCTTCCACTCCTGGGGCGTTCCGTAGGACACGCCGGTGAACAGCCCGAAGGCCGCGATGTACACAAAATAATTTCCGTTCATATTTCCCACGTCGCAGGGGAAGGGACTGCCGCACACCGCCGTCCTGGCGGCTTTCAGCATATCCTTGGGAAGCTTCAGGGAATTGGCGAAATCATTGGTGCTCCCCGCCGGGATATAGCCGATGGGACTGCGCTTCTTACAGTGCATCATACCGCTGACCACCTCGTCCAGGGTGCCGTCGCCGCCGCTTGTGACCACCAGATCGTACCGGCCTCCTCTATGGGCCACAAGCTCCACGGCCTCCTGGGGAGCCTGGGTGGTGTGGATCGTCACCTCATAGCCTTCCTTGACAAAAAGGTCCACGATACCCAGAAGCTTGTTCTTGATCTGGCCTTTGCCCGAATAGGGATTCAATATAAACAACAGCTTCTTTTTTCTCATAATCTCCCATCACCAGTTTCCCGTCAGAAATGCGGCAATGGCCTCCACTGCCTTCCCTTCGTCTGTTCCCTCCGCCTGGATGGTCATGGCAAGTCCGTCCCTCCAGGGCAGGTTCATCATTCCCATAATGCTCTTGGCGTTGACCCGGCAGACGCCCTCCACCTCCAGGTGTACCTTGCTGGAAAACTGATTCGCGATCTGTACGACCCGGGCAATGCCGTCGGCCTCCACTTCCTTTGTCACCTTCAACTTGACTACCTTTTCCATACGCCGTTCCTCCTTTTACCTGTGTCACCTTATGCTGCTTCTCTGCCGCTCTTTGCTGCTCCTTATCTCGTTGTACTGACGCTGTCCTCCGGCCTCTTTTCCCGAAGCTCCTCCGCGATGCTGCTGATCTTGCGCAGCCTGTGGTTCACGCCGGATTTTCCCACCGGGGGACTGAGCATGGCCCCCAGCTCCTTTAAGGCGGCCTCGGGATACCGAAGCCGCAGATCTGCCATCTCAAAAAGACCTTCGGGCAGGGTTTTTAAGCCCACGGTGTCCTCGATGTAACGGATATCCTCCACCTGCTTGACCGCGGCGTTCACCGTCTTGTTGATGTTGGCCGTCTCGCAGTTGACCTGCCGGTTCACGGAGTTGCGCATTTCCTTTAAAATGCGCACATTTTCCAGATTCAGCAGGGCCACATGGGCCTCCATCACATTGAGCACGTCCACGATCTGGGCCCCTTCCTTTAAATAGGCCACATAACATTTTTTTCGGGGCACGATCTTGGCGTCCAGTTCGAAGCTGTTGATGATCTCCCGCATCTGCTCCGCCTTCCCCCGGTCCTGGCAGACGATCTCGAAATGGTAGGATTTCTCCGGGTCGCTCATGGAGCCGGAGGTCAGAAAAGCACCTCTTAGGAACGCCCGTCTGCAGCAGGTGTTCTGGATCAGCAGCTCGCTGACCAGCCCCTCCCGGGGCAGAAGCTCCCCGGCGTCGTCCACCCACTTGACAGCCGTCAGTATCCGGTGAAGCCCTTCCGGCTCCTCCACCTCCACGGAGCAGATCCGGTTCTTGTTCAGATAGGCGCTCTGGCCCACCGCCAGGGAGGGCGTGACGCCGAAGGTCTTTTTGATCAGGGTAAAATACTTTCTGGCCAGGGTGATGTTCTCCGTGTGGACCGCAAGCTTCCGCTTTCCCTCCGCTTCCTCCACGCGCCCCGCAAATCCCAGTATGGCCCCGATCTCCGCCAGCCGGCAATGCCTGCTCTTGGGAATCTGCCGGGCCAGTTCTTCCTTTACTTCACTTGAAAAAGACATTTATTTTCCTCTGAGAGCATCCTTTCCAATATCCCGGTGCTCGATCTTGATCCCGTATTCGTTCTCTTCCTTCAGCCGCTCGTAAAGCTGGTTGGCCAGCGTCACCGAGCGGTGCTTGCCGCCGGTGCAGCCGATGCTGATGATCAGCTGGTTCTTTCCCTCGGCGATGTAGTTGGGGATAAGGAAACGCACCATATCCTCCAGCTTGTCCAGAAATTCATGGGCCTCGGGGTATTTCAGGACAAATTCCTGAATCTCCTTATCGTTTCCCGTCTTGGACCTTAGCCCTTCCACATAGTAGGGATTGGGCAGGAAGCGCACGTCAAAGACCAGATCCGAGTCCGCGGGAATCCCGTACTTGAAGCCGAAGGAGAGGATCGTCACATAGAGGCTCTGGTAATCCTGATTGCGGACGAAGATCTTCTCCAGCTCCACCTTTAGTTCCCGGGTCAGAAGCTGGCTGGTGTCGATGATGAAATCCGCCTGGCGCCTTAAGAACTCCACCCGCTGCCGCTCCAGAAGAATGCCCTTGTCCACCCGCTCCCCGATGGCCAGAGGATGGCTTCTGCGGGTCTCCTTGTACCGGCGCACCAGCACAATGTCCTCGGCGTCCAGAAACAGGATCTCAAAGCCGATCCCCCGCTCCTTCATCCGTTCCAGAATACTCTGAAGCTCGTCCAGCCGCTGGCCGCTGCGGATGTCCACCCCCACAGCCACCTTGTCGAGGCCTGCGTTCTCCGCCTCCGTCAGCTCCGAAAATTTCTCCAGAAGGGGGATGGGCAGCTTATCCACGCAGAAATACCCGATGTCCTCCATCATCTTCAAAGCCGTACTTTTTCCCGCCCCGGACATGCCGGTGAGAATCACAAAACGCATGCGCGTCCCTCCTTCCTGTCAGCCTCGCCTTGCCGGCGCTTAGGCAAATGCCGGCAGGCAGCAGCCCGTCAGAGCTGGCCCTTTCGCTTCGCCTTGCCGGTGCTTAGGCAAATAGCCGGAAATTTCATGGCCTCTCAGAACTGGCCCGTCAGCTTCACTTCCGTCTCCAGCTCCACGCCGAATCTCTCCTTCACGGTGCGCTGCACATGGCGGATCAGGCCAAGAATGTCCGCCGCCGTGGCGTCGCCCCGGTTGATCACAAAACCGCAGTGCTTCTCGGACACCTGGGCGCCGCCCACCCGATACCCCCGAAGACCCGCGTCCATAATGAGCTTCCCTGCGAAATACCCTTCCGGGCGCTTGAAGGTGCTGCCGGCGCTGGGGTATTCCAGGGGCTGCTTCTGGATGCGCTGGTTCTTAAGGAGCTCCATTTTGGTCCGGATCAGGCGTTCCTCCGCCGGCTCCAGGGCAAAAGCCGCCTTCACCACGATGCCGTTAAGCTCCGGCACCACGCTGTGGCGGTAGGAGAGCTGAAGCTCCTCCCTGGAGAGCTGCCGGAGAGTTCCGTCCCCGCACAGCACCAGAGCCCACTTCAGGACGTCCTTCATCTCCCCGCCGTAGGCGCCCGCATTCATGACCACCGCACCGCCCACGGTTCCGGGGATACCGGAGGCAAATTCCAGGCCGCTTAAGGAAGCTCTGGCCGCCTCCTGGGCCGTTTTCGCCAGACTGGCGCCGGCCTGGGCACAGAGAAGCTCCCCTTCCGTCCACACCCGGGAAAGCCGGGAGCCGATCTCTATTACCACGCCCCGGATTCCCTGATCGCCCACCAGGAGGTTGCTGCCGTTTCCGATGATCTGGAAGGGCATTCCCTCCTCTTTGCAGAGGGCCAGCACCGGGGCCAGTTCCTCCTCCCCCGGCGTCACAAAGTATTCCGCCGGGCCGCCCACCCGGAAGGTGGTGTGGCGGCTCATGGGCTCCTCCATGAGCACCTGCTCTTTCGCTATGATCTTATATAACCGCTCCTGAAATGTCAAATCTGTCACGCTTCCTTTAAGAACGCCACATAGCCCCGCTTCGCCTCATAGAGGTCCACCTTGCTGATGATCTCCCAGGGGGCGTGCATGTTCAATACCGCCACGCCGCTGTCGATGACCTGCATGTGGTAGTTGGCGAGAATGTAGGCGATGGTTCCGCCGCCGCCCTGGTCCACCTTGCCCAGCTCCGCGGTCTGGAAGGACACGTCGTTGTCGTCCATGATCCTGCGAAGGAGGGCCATATACTCGGGATTGGCGTCGTTGGAGCCGCCCTTGCCCCGGGAGCCGGTAAATTTGTTGAACACCAGGCCCTTGCCGAAATAGGCGGAATTCTTCTTCTCCATCACGCTGGGGAACAGGGGATCAAAGGCCGCGCTCACGTCGGAGGACAGCACTCTGGAATTGGTCATGGCCCGGTTGAAGGCCACCCGGGAATACTGTCCCATGGCTTCCATGAGCTCCACCACCATGTACTCGAAGAATTTGGACTGCATGCCCGTGGCGCCCACGCTGCCGATCTCCTCCTTGTCCACCAGCAGGCACACGGTGGTCTTGTCACAGACACCGGCTTCCAGCACCGCCGCGAAGGAGGGGTAGGCGCAGACCCGGTCGTCGTGGCCGTAGCCCATGATCATGCTCCGGTCCAGGCCGTAATCCCGGGCCTTGCCGGCGGGAACCACCTCGATCTCCGCGGAGAGGAAATCCTCCTCCTCCACCTGATACTGCTCCTTTAAGATCGTCAGGATGTTGGCCTTCACCAGATCCTTGGCCTTCTCCTTCTCCTCCTCCGTGGGGAACTGGGGCATGCTGCCCACCAGAACATCCAGATTCTCCCCCTCGATGACCTTGGAGGCCTTCTTATCCATCTGCTCCCCGGAGAGGTGGATCAAGAGGTCGCTGACGCCAAATACCGGGTCCTCCTCCTTCTCGCCGATGCTCACGTTCACCACCGTGCCGTCCTTCTTCACGATCACGCCGTGGAGGGCCAGAGGCATTGCCACCCACTGATATTTCTTCACCCCGCCGTAATAATGGGTGTCCAGCAGGGCCATCTGGGTATCCTCGTAAAGGGGATTCTGCTTGATGTCCAGTCTGGGGGAATCGATGTGGGCACCCAGAATATTCATGCCCTTTTCCATGGGCTCCCGGCCAATGACAAACAGCGCCAGTCCCTTGCCCATATTGTCCGCGTACAGCTTGTCGCCGGTCTTAATGGGGGTTCCCTCTGCCAGGACCTTCTTAAGATCCGCAAAGCCCGCGGCCTCGGCCTGGGCCTTCAGCTCCGTGACGCACTCCCGCTCCGTCTTGCAGTCGGAGAGAAATTTCTTGTAGGCCTCCCCGAAGGCAAATACCTCCTGCTGCTTCTCGCCCTGGTATTTCTCCCAGGCATTCTTCTTCTCCATGATGTCATCCTCCTTTTTATTCATCCTCCTGGCCGCCGCGTTTCTGGAGATTCTCCTGCACCCGGCGGTAAAGCTCCTTGGCGGCGTTGTAGCCCATCTTCTTCTGCCGGTGGTTGACCGCCGCCGTCTCGCAGATGACGGCCAGGTTCCGTCCGGGACGGATGGGCAGGGAGTGGCAGACCACCTTATTTCCCAGAAATTCGGTGTACTCCTCCTCCAGGCCCAGGCGGTCATAGTCGTTGTCCTTGCGCCAGTCCTCCAGCTTGATCACCAGATCGATCTTCATGCTCTCCTTGACGCACTCCACGCCGAAGAGATTTTTCACATCCACGATGCCCACGCCCCGCAGCTCAATGAAATACCTGGTGATATCCGGGGAAGTCCCCACCAGGGTATGCTCGTTGATCTTGCGGATCTCCACCACGTCGTCGGTCACCAGCCGGTGTCCCCGGCGGATCAGCTCCAGGGCCGCCTCGCTCTTGCCGATGCCGCTCTCGCCCATGATCAGAAGCCCCTCGCCGTACACGTCCACCAGCACGCCGTGAATGGAGATGCAGGGCGCCAGCTCCTGATTCAGATAGTAAATGAGCTCCGCCATAAAGCCGGAGGTGGCCTCCTCGGTGCCCAGGATGGGAATCCCTCTTGCGGTGGCAATGGCCAGAAAATCCTCCTCGGGCTTCAGGCCCCGGCTGAAGATCACGCAGGGCACGTCGTAGGAACAGAACTGGGTATAGACCTGATGCTTCACCTCTTCCGCCGTATGCTCCAGATACGTATATTCCACCGCGCCGATCAGCTGCACCCGGTCCTTGTCAAAATATTCAAAAAAGCCCGTAAGCTGCAGCGCCGGGCGGTTCACGTCCGAGCGCGTGATCTTGCGTTTCTTCACATCCACTTCCGGATTGAACACCTGTAACTTCATCTTGTCTACTACTTTACTTACACTGACACCTTTCATGGGGGTTCTCCTTTTGCCGTGACTTTTTACCTTCGTTTGCCGTGTTTCTCTCCGGGGCTCAGGCCGCGGACCGCAGCCCCGCACCCGTCGGAACAGTTTCATTTTATCATATTCCCTCCCCGGCTTCAAGACTGCTCCTTATGAAAAAAGGAATACACCGCCCGGGCAGCCCCCTCGTTCATGGAAGGCAGCTCCATAAGCTGTTCCACCGTGGCCTCCCGAATGGCGTCTATGGAGGGAAACGCCCGCATGAGGGCCTTCCGCCTGGCCGGGCCCACGCCCGGTATGTCCTCCAGCACCGAGTGCACCTGCTCCTTGCCGCGGATGGAACGGTGATATTCAATGGCAAAGCGGTGGGCCTCGTCCTGTATCCTGGTGATCAGCCTGAAGGCCTCGCTGCTCTTCTCCATGGGAAGCTCCCGGTTCTCATAATAGAGTCCCCGGGTTCTGTGATTATCATCCTTCACCATGCCGCAGACGGGAATATTTAAGTGAAGCTCGGATAAGACCCTGAGGGCCACGTTCACCTGACCCTTGCCGCCGTCCATCATAATGAGATCCGGGAAGCGGGTGAAGCTGCCGTACTCCGCCGCCAGCTCCTTTTCCTGAAGCTCCTGCTGCTCCCTGAGGCCATGGGAGAAGCGCCGGGTCAGCACCTCGTACATGGAGGCGTAATCGTCGGGTCCGGCCACGGTGCGCAGCCTGAATTTCCGGTAATCGCTGCGGCGGGGCTTGCCCTTCTCATAGACCACCATGGAGCCCACCGTCTCAAAGCCGTTGAGATTGGAAATGTCGAAGGCCTCCACCCGGGAAATCCCGGGAAGCCCCAGAAGCTGTGCGATCTCCTTTAGGGCCCCGATGGTGCGGCCCTCCTCCCGCTTGATCTTTTCCTTGTCCTGGCTTAACACCAGCTGGGCGTTTTTCTCCGCCAGCTCCACCAGCTTTTCCTTGGCGCCTTTCTTGGGCACCCGCAGGTACACCCTCTGCCCCCGCTTGGCCGAAAGCCACTGGGAGATGACCTCCTCCTCGGCAAGCTCCTCCTGTAGCATGATCTCCCTGGGGATAAAGGGGGTTCCCGCGTAAAACTGCTTCACAAAGGCCTCCAGAATCTGGGAGCGGGTATCCCCCTCGGCGATGCTCACGTGAAAATGGTCCCTGCCGATGAGCCGCCCGTCCCGGACGAAAAAGACCTGCACCACCCCGTCCCGGTCATCGCAGGCCAGAGCGATGATATCCTTGTCCTCCCCGTCGGAGTTGGTCATCTTCTGCTTCTGGGCCACCTGGGTCACGCTCTTGATCAGCTCCCGGTACTCGATGGCCTTCTCAAACTCCATGGCCTCTGAGCAGCGGTTCATCTTCTCCTCCAGCTCCTTTAACACGGGCTCGTAATTTCCATTTAAGAAAGCGATGGCGCCGTCCACCTGCTCCCGGTAGGCCTCCCTGGTCACATAGCCCTGGCAGGGGCCCAGGCACTGTTTGATGTGGTAGTTTAAGCAGGGCCGCTCCTTGCCGATGTCCCTGGGCAGAGTGCGGCTGCAGCTTCTTAAGCAGAACAGCTTCTGCAGCAGATCTATGGTATCCTTGACCGCCCCCGCGCTGGTGTAGGGGCCGAAATACCGGGATTTGTCCTTTTTCATCTGACGTGAAAAAAGGACCCTGGGGAATTCCTCCCCCAGTGTCACTCTTATATACGGGTATGTCTTGTCGTCCCGCAGCATGGTATTATATTTTGGCCGGTGCTCCTTGATCAGGTTGCACTCCAGAATCAGGGCCTCCAGCTCGGAGTCTGTGACGATGTACTCAAAGCGGGCGATCCGCTCCACCATCCGGTCCTTCTTGACGCCCTCGTTGTGGCTGGGCCGGAAATACTGCCGCACCCGGCTCCGCAGGCTCACCGCCTTCCCCACATAGATGATGGCGTCCGTATCGTCGTGCATGAGATAGACCCCGGGCTTCGGAGGCACTTTTTTTAACTCTTCCTGAATATCAAACATAATTCCTCCGGATTCATCCATTTTTGGCTTCCGTCTCCGGGTTCACGGATTCATCCATTTTTGCTTCCGTATTCGGGTCCCTGAAATTGATATGGCTCTCCCGCTCCTTCTTCTCCTCGGGCTGCTCCTCCCTGGGCGTTCCCTTCAGCCGGTAGAAGATCTCCATAAATTCCTTGCCGGTGATGGTCTCATGCTCGTAGAGGTACTCGGCGGCCTCGTCCAAAATGTTGCGGTTGGCTAAAAGCAGCGCTTTGGCCCTCTCGTAGCTCTCCTGAAGGATCTTCATCACCTCTTTGTCGATCTGGGAGGCGGTCTCCTCGCCGCAGTTCAGTGTAGCCCTTCCGTCCAGATACTGGTTCTCGATGGTCACAAGGCCCATGAGGCCAAATTTCTCCGACATGCCGAACTGGGTCACCATGGCCCGGGCAATGCTGGTGGCCCGCTCAATATCGTTGGAGGCTCCGGTGGTGACGGAATCGAAGGTGATCTCCTCCGCCGCGCGGCCTCCCATGAAGCCCACCAGATCCGCCAGAAGCTCGTTCTTGGTCTTTAAGTATTTTTCTTCCTCCGGCACCTGCATGGTGTAGCCCAGGGCTCCCATGGTCCGGGGTACGATGGTGATCTTCTGCACCGGCTCGGAATCCTTCTCCAGGGCCATCACCAGGGCGTGTCCCACCTCGTGGTAGGCCACCAGCTTCTTCTCCTTGGGCCCCATGATGCGGTCCTTCTTCTCCTTACCGGCGATGACTACCTCCACCGACTCAAACAGATCGGCCTGGGTCACATATTTTCTTCCGTGCTTTACGGCGTTGATGGCCGCCTCGTTGATCATGTTGGCCAGATCGGAGCCCACGGCTCCGGAGGTGGCCAGGGCAATGGCGTCCAGATCCACGGAATCATCCATGAGCACATTCTTGGCATGGACCTTCAAGGTCTCTTTTCTTCCCTTTAAGTCCGGCTTATCCACAATGATCCTCCGGTCAAACCGCCCCGGGCGCAGCAGCGCCTTATCCAGCACGTCCGGACGGTTGGTGGCCGCCAGGATCAAAAGTCCCTTGGAGGTGTCGAAGCCGTCCATCTCCGCCAGAAGCTGATTTAAGGTCTGCTCCCGCTCATCGTTGCCGCCGTACCTGGTGTCACGGCTCTTGCCGATGGCGTCGATCTCGTCGATAAATATGATGCAGGGGGCCTGCTTCTGGGCCTCCTTGAACAGATCTCTCACACGGGAGGCGCCCACGCCCACGAACATCTCCACAAAGTCGGAACCGGCCAGGGAGAAGAAGGGAACCTTGGCCTCCCCCGCCACGGCTTTGGCCAGCAAGGTCTTACCGGTACCGGGCGGGCCCACCAGAAGGGCTCCCTTGGGGAGCTTGGCGCCGATCTCCGTATATTTCCTGGGATTGTGCAGGAAATCCACCACCTCCTGCAGGGACTCCTTGGCCTCGTCCTGTCCGGCCACGTCCTTGAAGGTCACGCCGGTCTGCTTCTCCACGTAAACCTTGGCGTTGCTCTTGCCCACGCCCATGACGCCGCCCCCGCCGCTCATCTTGCGCATGACGAAGCCCAGGATCACCCAGCAGAGAACCAGCGGTATCACAAAGGTCAGGATATTTGCCACGATACTCATAGTAGCGCTGGTCTCTACCCCGGTTGCATCCACCCCGTTCTCCTTCAGCCAGGTGGTCACATCATCATGGGGCAGCCGAACCGTATAGTAAGTCACAAGGGGCGGTCTTCCGTCCTCTGTCTTCGGCGTAATCTCGATCTGGTTCGAGGTGAAGGCCACGCTGTCCACCTTGCCGTCCTCCACCATATCCATAAACTCCGTGTAGCTGATTTCCTGGTTGGTCATGCTGTTGATGCTGCTGCTGATCATGCTCGCGATAAACAGCACCGCCAGTCCCACTAAAATAAAAATCAGGAGGGTCATCCCGTTCTTATTGTTGTTGTTCTGATTATTGTTTCCTTTGTTATCCATCTATTCCTCCTAAAGTATTACAGATTTCCTGATCCGTCTGCAATGCTTCTCTTATTATATGTTGAATCCTGTGGAAAATCAATATATTCTTCGTGAACTTTTCTTGTCCTTTCTAAAGTTTTTCTAAATCGTAGCGCAAAAAGAAGGCTGCCGGGGAGCCGGCAGCCGGCAGGGCCAAAAATTTTAAACTTTTTTGGGGAAATGCTGGATTTCTTTTGCCGCAAGCGTTATAATGAATCCGTATGATTACTCATCCGGCTGAGACAGCCTCTATATTTTAAGAGCAAAGGACATCATTTTCACATGAAAACAGGCTTCGACAACGAGAAATACATCAAACTACAATCCCAGCACATTATGGAGCGCATTCAGAAATTCGGGGACAAGCTGTATCTGGAATTCGGCGGCAAGCTCTTCGACGACTACCACGCCTCCCGGGTGCTTCCGGGCTTTGCCCCGGACAGCAAGCTGCGCATGCTCATGCAGCTCTCCGACCAGGCGGAGATCGTCATTGTCATCAGCGCCAACCATATTGAGAAAAATAAGGTGCGTGGGGATCTTGGCATCACCTACGACATGGATGTGCTGCGCTTAAAGGACGCCTTCGAGGCCAGGGGATTGTATTTCGGGAGCGTGGTCATCACCCACTATGAAGGACAGCACAGCGCCGTCTCCTTCAAGAACAAGCTGGAGAAGATGGGCATCCGCGTGTACCTCCATTACCCCATCCCCGGCTACCCCTCCAACATCCCCCTGATCGTCAGCGACGACGGCTACGGGAAGAACGACTACATAGAGACCACAAGGCCCCTGGTAGTCATCACCGCCCCCGGACCGGGCAGCGGCAAGATGGCCACCTGCCTGTCCCAGCTTTATCACGACCACAAGCGGGGCGTGAAGGCTGGCTACGCCAAGTACGAGACCTTCCCCATCTGGAACGTGCCCTTAAAGCACCCCATCAACCTGGCCTACGAGGCGGCCACCGCCGATCTGGACGACATCAACATGATCGACCCCTTCCATATGGAGGCCTACGGGGAAACCACCGTCAACTACAACCGGGACATCGAGATCTTCCCGGTACTGAACGCCATCTTCGAGGAGATTTACGGGGAAAATCCCTACAAATCCCCCACGGATATGGGCGTCAACATGGCCGGAAACTGCATTATCGACGATGAAGCCTGCCGCCAGGCCTCCAATATGGAGATCTTAAGGCGCTACTACACCTCCTTGAACCGCCTGGCCCGGGACGAGTGCCAGGAAAACGAGGTGCTGAAGATCGAGCTTATCATGAAGCAGGCCAAGATCACCACCGCGGACCGGAAGGTGACGGTGGCGGCCAACCAGCGGGCTGAGGCCCTGGGCGTCCCCTGCGCCGCCATCGAGCTGCCTGACGGGACGCTGATCACCGGCAAGACCTCCGATCTGCTGGGGGCCTCCGCCGCCGTGCTCCTAAACGCCTTAAAGGCCCTGGCCGGCATCGCCCATGAGGTAAAGCTCATCGCGCCCGAGGTGATCGCCCCCATCCAGAAGCTGAAGACGAACTATCTGGGCAGCCAGAATCCGCGGCTTCACACGGACGAGGCGCTGATCGCCCTGTCCATGTGTACCAGCAAGGACGAGAACGCTCAGCGGGCCATGGACATGCTGCCGGTCCTCAAGGACTGCCAGGTCCACACCTCCGTCATGCTCTCCTCCGTGGACATCCAGGTCTTCAAGAAGCTGGGTATGATGCTCACCAGCGAGCCGGTGCGCGAGCGGGCGAAATCCTGAGAACAGCCGCGGCTTCCGCCAAAAATCAGAGGCCGCTCGATCACAAAAGCCATACCGCAGAGAAAACAGGGGGCTTATCCGTCTATGGATAAAGCCCCCATAAATTTTTGATCTGGTCTTTCAGTGTATCAAACTCCCACTGTTTCTCGCTGGTGCTGTGGCGGTTGGGGTCGTTGACAAAAAAGCCCTTCTCATCATACCCGGTAAGCAGAATAAAATGTCCGGTGGTGGTGAAATCTCCGGGGGCCATGCTGCAGACGATGAGCCCGCCATTGTCAAGGGCCCGCTTCATCACATTTTCATCCAGGGATAAGGTCTCCCCCCGCAGGCCCAGTTTGGCCGCCCCTTCCGTCCACAGGCTCCAGCTTGTCCCGGCCTCGGTGTAATAGCCGTTATCGGCGGCGAATTTCGCCATTTCTCTGGGATTTAACGCCGTATCCCCCGTAAAATACAGATAGGCCATGTCAAGGCAGACCGGCCCGCAGCCGGAGACGGCGATGATGCTGTCCCCGTAGCTGTTGTAGCCCCAGCGCTTGTCCCACTGCATGAGCAGCGGCACCTGCCCCGGCGTATAATCCTCCGACAGATCAATGGGCTGATTCTGGTACTGGCTGCGGTTGGGATAGTCCTTCACAAAATCCAGGGTCTCCTCATTTAACCGGGCCATCTCCAACAGATCCTCCGGATACTCCTCCTGAATCTTTTGGCTGTTCAGAAAGGCCTCCGCCTCCTGGCTCTCCCCCCTGGCTTCTCCCATAAGCCACGGGAACACCCCGCCTTCCCTCGGCAGGACCCGGGAAGCCACTCCCACAAGAACCAGGCACCCCAAAGTGATCGCCGCCAGGACTCCCCAGCAAAAATGAGATTTTTTCCTCATTTCCGCCGAACGGCCTCCATGGGTGCCCCCAGGGCGATTCCTCCCCCTTCTCTTCCCGGAGCTGACTGTCCGGGGGCGGGTCAGCCGGTTGATCTCTATAAATTCTAACTCTCCATTTTTTCTGGACATAAAAATAACCACCCTTTCTCTTGTACTATATCAGAAGTATTCCCGTTCTGTGTACATTATAAGAAAGGGCGGTAGAAAGTTCTTTTCTTTTTTCTCAAAAGTTTCTTGCGATTTTATGACATTTTAGATGCCTGTCCATTTCCTCGGACGTCCGGCGGAAGCTTCACCTCCCGTCCGTGTCCCCTTTCTTTTCCTCCTGAAGCTGCCGGTAAATATCCGGGAAGGGCATAAGGGTCCGTTCCAAAATCCCCTGCATATAGGCCATGGACACGCCGTAATTGGTCATGGGAACCTGAGCGTCGCCGGCGCATTTTAAGCGGTACTTCATCTCCCGCTCATTGAGCATGCAGCCGCCGCAGTGGATGATCAGCTTATAAGGCTTTAAATCCTCCGGAAATTCCGTGCCCGAGGTCAGCTTGATCTGAAGCTCTTTTCCGGTATATTTTTTCAACAGGCCCGGCAGCTTCACGGAACCGATATCGCCGCACTGCCGGTGATGGGTACAGCCCTCGGAAATCAACACCGTGTCGCCGTCCCGCAGTCCCTCAATTGCCGCGGCGCCTTTCACCAACGTCTTCAAATCTCCCTTATATCTGGCAAACAGGATGGAAAAGGAGGTTAACATAATATCCTCGGGTGTCTCCTGGTGGACCCTGGCAAATACCTGGCTGTCCGTGATCACCAGCCGCGGCTTCCGGCCCAGATGCTCCAACGTATCCTTAAGCTCCGTCTCCTTCACCACCACGGAGACGGCGTTCGCCTCCAGAATATCCCGGATGGCCTGCTGCTGGGGCAGGATCAGGCGGCCCTTGGGCGCCGCCTTGTCGATGGGCACCACCAGCACCACAAAATCAGAGGGGCTCAGCAGATCCGCCACGATCCGCTTCTCACTCTCCTCCGTCGCCGCCAGTGCCGCGATCCGCTCCTTCAGCTCCCAGATCTGCTCCCCGGTCCTGGCGCTGACATATAGCTCCTGGCCCGGTGCGGACGTCCCGGCAGCAGTGCCAGGCTCCGGTCCCGGCGCGGGCGTTCCGGCAGCAGTGCCAGGCTCCGGTCCCGGCGCAGGTGTCCCGGCTCCCTCCTTCTGCTCCAGCAGATCCTTCTTATTATATGCCACCAGATAGGGGATATTTTTCTCCCGGAACAGGGCAAGCAGTTCCTCGTCCGCCTCCCGTTTTCCTTCCAGGGCATCCACCACCAGCACCGCAACATCGATACGGTTCAGCACCTGGCGGGTCTTTTTTACCCGAAGCTCCCCCAGCGCGCCCTCATCGTCGATCCCGGGCGTGTCGATGATCACCACCGGCCCCACGGGCAGCAGCTCCATGGCCTTCTGCACCGGGTCCGTGGTGGTGCCCTTTATGTCCGACACCACGGCCAGCTCCTGTCCCGTCACCGCGTTTACAACACTTGATTTTCCCGCATTCCGCCTCCCAAAAAAGCCGATATGCACCCGATCGGCAGACGGTGTCTGATTCAAACTCATTGCTATCCCTCTTTTCTCATTTCATCCATTTCAAAAATCCGTCTTCGCCGCAGCCGCGCCCTGCTAAAGCCTGGAATACACAGCCTTACAGCTCACGCCCGGAAGCGCTCCGATCTTCCCGGACAGGGCGCTGATCACGTCCTGGGGCGCGTCTATGGCAATGCTGATGATGTTGATCCCCCGTTCCCGGTACGGAATCCCCATGCGCCCCACAATATACTGCGCGTATTCATGCAAAAGCTGGTTCAGTCTGGGGGCGGAAAGCTCGTCCTCCACGATCACACCGATAATCGCAACTCTGGTTTCCATTTCGTTCTTCCTTAATTTCATGTATTTGGAAGCCTTCATGCTCTTTTGGACAGAGAGAAAGGCTTCCACTTATGATTATAGACAGACTTTGTGGATTTCGTCAAGATAGCAAAAGTTTTCACAATCTTCATAACGCCAACCTCTACCCTCTCCCCGGCGGCACGCACTCCGCCAGCTCCATCCCCGGCCCGGAGGTCACAAAGAACCCTTCCCCGGCCCCGGCGGGCAGCAGATAATAGTCCCCCTTCTTCAGGGGCCGGCTGTAGTTCTCCCCTTCCAACACGCCTTCCCCTTCCGTGACAATATAGACGGCAGGGCCTTTGGGAAGCGCCAGCTTCCCATCCGAAATCCTATGGCGCAGGACCGAAAAGCAGGGAGTATCCTTTGGTCCGATCAGCTCCTCCGAGAGAAGGCCAGACTCCCTTCTTATCACCCGAGGCTCTTTCCTGGCAAGGGCCACGGCATCCGCTCCGCAAATAGAATAATCGAAGCAGTCCAGGGCCTCCTCCTTTTTCAATCCCAGATACATTTCCTTGTCGCTGAGCCTGTAATCCCCGCACCACCGCTCCGGCTGAATGGTAAAGTCTGTGGGCTCCTGGACCTCCAGAAGCAGGCAGCCATAGCCGATGGCATGCACGACATTGGCGGGGATCAGAAAGACGTCCCCCGGTTTTACGGGAATCTGATTCAGACAGTGCTCAAAGACATCCCTGTCCCGCTCCGCCCGTGTTACCAGCTCCCCAAGCCGCTCCTTGGTCATGGGCTCCCGGAAGCCAAAGCCGATGCTGGCCCCCTCCCGGACGGCGAGGATCAGCCACATCTCCGTTTTCCCGTAATCGCTGTGAAAATATTTCCGGGAAAATGCCGGGTCCGGGTGCACCTGGAAGGGAAGCCGGATGCCGCTGTCCAGGATTTTTACCAGGATTCCCAGCTCCCCGGCCTCCCCGGCCACTTCCTCCGGCATCCGGGAAACCAGCTCCTTCAGGGAAATGTCGGTGTCCTTCACGATGCTGAGTCCCTCCGTGGAATCCGGGCCGCTGTCCCTGTTGAGGGCCTTCACCGTGGAGGCCACCCACTCCTCCGGGCGTTTCCCGTCCTTTTTCTCATCCCCGAAAAAGTCGCTGAACAGAAGCCCGCCGTCATACACGCGCCTGACCCGGTTGCGCTCAAAGAAAATAGGGCGGCGGACCAGCTCCTCCCGGAAAAGATCCAGGGCGAAAAAGGCGCTGCCGCAGGCCGCCTCCTCCGGCAATCTGGAAAGGATCAGCTCCCTGCCGAACATATCCGCGCATATTTTGACCAAAAGCGGATTTTTCCGAAGCCCGTTGCCGCTTCCGATCAGCCGGAAGGCATCCTTTTGGCCGGGGAACGCCTGATAAAGCTCATAGAGTTCCCGGGCAATGCCCTGGAGAAAGCCCAGGATCAAGTGATCGGGATGCAGCGTGTCCTCCGTCAAATGGGCCGCGCTCCCCTGAAGGGTAGGCACGTCCCTGGTTCCCCGAAAGCGGGTATCCACCACCAGGGGCGTCCCGCCAAGACGCCCGTAAAGCTCTCCCGCCGCCTGGTTCATGACCTGGTACAGCTCCGCCTCCGACTTTGCGCCGAACAGCTCCAGGGTCTCCCCGAAGAACCTTCTCAGCAGATGGTAGGAATAGCCGCCGCAGAGGGGCGACCCCACCCACAAAAATTTCCCCTTCACATAGGGGCGGTATTCCCCCGCTCCCGCCTCCCCTGCTTGCTCGCAGAAAATGGAGATCTGGCTGCCGGTCCCGATGTTGAGCAAAATGGCGTTCTCCGAGGCTTCCTCCCCGCTTCCCCGCACCGCTCCCAGGAAACTGGCCTGATTATCCCCCAGGGCTGCCGCCACCGGAATCTCCTGGGGCGTTTTTCCTATGAAGCACTCTGTGGAGGCCGGCTTCCCGAAGAAACTCATGTCCATGCCCAGGGCCTCCCCCGCCTGCCTGTCGAAATTATTTTTCTGTCCGTCATAGAGGCCCAGACTAGCCGCCATGCTGGGATGGAGCAGGGGTTTCCTGCGCCCGCAAAATTTCATGGCCACAAAGTCGGCAATGGTGCAGAGGCACACCGCCTCCCTGGGGATCAGATGGTTGACCGTGTTGTAAAAATGCGTCACACTGCCAAACCCGGAGGCCAGCCGGTACCCGGTCTTGTTCCGGGCGGCGGAGGCATAAGTCTCCCCCTCCCCGAAGGGCTGGTCCCCCCGCCCGTCCTGCCAGGTATAGAGGGGCGTTACCGGATTTCCCTGCGCATCCAGATAGAGGATGCCGTGCATCTGCCCCGTCACGCCAAGGGCGGCTATCTTACTGCCACCGCCAAATGCGGATGTTGCTTCCGCGCCTGCCGCCTGACTGGCCCCCGCAGACGCCTGGTCTGCGCCTGCCGCCTTCCCTCCCCCCGCGCGCGCCTGGTCTGCGCCTGCCGCCTGACCGCTCTCCGCGCGCGCCTGGTCTGCGCCCGGCGTCTTCCCGCCTCCCGTGCGCGCCTCAGCCAGAAGCTCCTCCAACAGATTTTCGCAGAGCGCCAGGATCTCACCGGGGTCCTGCAGCCGCTCAAAGGACTTCTCTGAGGGAATGGCCGATGTATTGGGAACGGTCTTGACCCACAGGGTCTCGCCCCGCCCTGCATCCAGCAACACCGCGGAGATGGTGGTGGTTCCGATATCAATGCCAATGGTCTTCATTTTCCACCTCTTTCCTCAGCACCGGGTAGATTCCAGATCCAGCCGTTTGATGATGTCGTTCTGAATTTCCGGGGACAGATCCAGGAAATTCACGAAGGTCCCGTGTATCCGCATGATGTAGACGCCGCTGGGCGCATACTTCTTTGGCTCCGCCAGCACCTTCCGCAGCATGTCCGGCGTGGTCACATTCACATAGAGATAGAAGGGGCTGATGAACTGCCCCTTGTCGTAGAAGAACAGGGTCTTTACGATCTTATCCCGAAATTCCAGTCCACGGGCCTCGTCATCCGCTCCCTTGAAATACTTGGGGTCCAGTCCCAGGTGGGAGGCATAGCCGCCGCAGAAGGTCTCAAAGGGCAGCTTTCTGGTGGACAGTACCCGGAAGCCAAGACCGGCGGACGCCTCGCCGTAGAGCGGGTCCACGCCGTAATTTAACATTTCCCTGGCCTTCCTGCCGCTGGGCAGAGCGCCCACCAGATTTCCGTAGATGAGGTGGGTGCTGGGGGTGGAGTAATCCGGGCGGAAGGGGTTGCCCAGGTAATTTTTCTGGCTCCTTACCAGCGCGGACACCTCCCCGGCGATCCTGGCCGCCTCCTCATCCACCACCCGCTGGTTGTTGCCGAATTTGGGGCAATCCATGAGAAAGCTGTACAGCTTCTCATATCCCTCGAAATCCTTCTTTAACGCCGCCAGCAGCGTCTCTCCATCCGTCTCTCCCGCCTTCAGCAGTTCGTCGATGGCCGCAAAGGAGTCCGCCACCACGGTAAGTCCGTGGATCAAGCAGCCGCTGCCGTTGTATTTCGTCCCCTGTTCATGGATATCCCGGACGTCAATGCCGCTCTCCACGCCGCCCATAAAGCAGGAGAGGAAGGGAACCGGCAGCAGGGATACCGCCCCGGAGGCCCCGTTTGCCATTTTCACCATGCGTTTTGTAAAATAGGTAAGATACTGCCAGAACACCTGCCGGATCTGGGGCAGCACCGCCTCTATCTCGCCTTCGATCCCCATCTGTTCCCAGGTGGGCCCGATCTGCTTCTCTGTCAGCAGCGATCTGCCGTCGTTTAAGGCAAGCTCCAGGATCTTCGCCAGGTTCAGCCAGCTGTTGGTGGTATTTCCGTTGTCCTTGCCCATGATCAGCGGCTCCTGGCAGCCCGCGACGGAGTAATCCGGCAGGTCTTCCTCCTCCACGCCGCTTTCCCGCAGCACCTCAAAGACCGCGTCGTCATTAAATAAGGAAGGGGTCAGCATCCCCGGCGTAAAGAAGAAGCGTCCCAGGGCCCGGTACAGTTCCTCCGGCGTGTTACGATGCAGCTTCACTGACAGAATGGGCTGGGGGAAATTCATGGCATAGTAGGCGTCCAGCAGGCTGTAGGTGGTGAGGTTCGTCAGATCCTCCCCCTTTTCATTCTTGCCGCCCAGGATGATATTCTGGGAAATGGCCCAGCTTCTGTCCCCCACATTGTAAAATACCAGGAAATGCTCAAACAGCCCAGCCGCCAGCTCCCTGGACAGCTGCTCCTTAGCCCGGTAGGGCTCAAAGATCCGGTCCGCATTTCCCACGGAGAAGGCAAAGGGGTTGGGCGCCTGCTCCAGGCACATCACCTGCCACAGCAAAAGAAAGCTCTGGATGGCCTCGTACAGGGTATCCGCCCCCTGCTTTGGAACCTTTTCCAGAGTCTCGACAAGGAGCTGGCGCCGCTGGCGCTCGATACCGGTAAGCCCTGCCAGGCTCTCCTGGGCCAGCCTGTGATAGCGCTCCGCCAGCAGTGTCAGCGCGTCCAGGGAAATCTCCATGGCCTCGTACTGGTCACGTTTCTTCTCCTCCGTCACAAGCTCCTTCCGCTCCCCGATCCTCTGCCGCAGGCCGGAAATCCCATGGGTCAGCACATAGCGGAAATCCGGGATCAGATGTCCCGTCACCTGCTCCACGAAATAAGCCACTTCCTCCATGTCCGGGCCCGCGCTGTCATACACCCGCTTTAATTCCTGCACGTAGGGGCTTTTCTCCACCCTCCCCCGCAATGCCGCCAGCCGCTCCTCCGTAAATTCCCCGTTTGGCTCGACGGAATCAAATACCTCCGTGGGGTCACAGTACCCCTGGAAAGTGTCCACCCGGAACGCCGGGTTGATCAGCGCGTAGCTTCTGGCAAAAGCGTCCCGCTGGGTGCCGGCGAACACCGCGTCCCTGTGAATATCCAGCGGCAGCACGGACACGATCTGCTTAAGCGCCAGCGCCGTCCTGATCACATGGGGCTTATCCGCCTCCCGTTCCATCACATCCTCATATTGTTCCTTGGCGATGAGCCAGCCGTCCAGCCGCTTTCGCGCACGTTCCGCCTGGAACAGGGATTTTGCCTTTGTCTCCAGTGTCTTTGCGTCATAAAGCTTCTCGATCATGATCTTCCCTCCTATGTCTGAATCAACGGTATCTTATTTTCCAAGAATGCCTGCCGGAACCGGGCGCGGGTCTCGTCGGGGACAAAACCGTTCTTGACCCTGTAGGGCTTCCCGCAGGCCTCCCATTTTACTTTTCCATACTCGTGGTAATACAAAAACTCAAATTTTACATTTTCCCCGTCGCTCCCGGCCATAAGCTCCCCGGCGAAATCCACAAACCTCTTCCGGTCCTCCGCGCCTGTGTTAAACCCGTGGATCAAAGGCATCCGAAACAGCACGTTAGGATGCTCTGCCGCGGCCTTCCTGGCATTTTCCAGGATTCTCTGATTGGACACGCCCGTGACGCTCTGATGGATGACTCCGTCTATCTGCTTCAGATCCATCATCAGAAAATCCAGAAGCGGAAACAGCTCCGGAAGCCGGGGATGGGTGCCGTTGGTCTCGATGGCCGTGTGAATCCCCCTTTCCTTCAGCGCCGCCAGAAGCTTGCGCAGCTCCTCAAACTGCAGGGTCGCCTCGCCCCCGGTAAAGGTTACGCCGCCGCCGTCAAAAAACAGGGATTCGCAGTCTGCGATCTCCTCCGCCAGCTCTTCCACGGAAGCCCGGTAAAGCTTCCCGCCGCCGGGGGCTCTGTCCATTTTCCCGCCGCCGGAGGCTCTGTCGCCATTCCCCCCGCCGGGGGCCCTGTCCATTTTCCCGCCACCGGAGGCTCTGTCGCCATTCCCGCCGCCGAAGTTCCTGTCCGGCTCCATCCCCTCCGGGTTGGAGCACCAGGGACAATGCATGTTGCAGCCCTGTAAATGGATCACCAACCGGTTCCCCGGCCCGTCCTGGCCGTAGTTAAAACCCTTTTGAAAATAAACCAACACCTCTGCCGCTCCTTCTTTCCTTCAACCGTTTCTTCCTTCTATGGCACCAGAATAGCACAAAGGCTTTTATTTGTCAAATGATTTGACAAATAAAAGCCTAATTATTTCCATAGCGTTTCTCATGGGGGCAAAATACCTTTTGAACCCAATAACATCATTTATATGACAGGCGATCGTTTCCTTTCATAGGGCAGGCGTCTGCCTCGCCTTACTCCAGCGAAATCTGCTTACGGGAAAAGGCCTCCATCACCAGGTTGGCACAGGCCAGGACATTGGCATGCTCCGGCATTTTGGAGGGATAGACGGACACCCTCGACACCTGGCGCCCGATGAACTGCCCGTTGACGATTTCTTCGATCCGCCGGGTGATAAGCTCCCCGTGATAGGCGATATCCCCCGCCAGGATGACGGTTCCGATGTCGAAGATATTGGCGATGTTCGTGATTAACGCGCCCAGGTACCCGGCCTCCAGCTCCAGGATCTTCAAAGCGTTCTCCTGCCCCGCCTCTGCGCCGTCCACCACCTGCCGCCAGCTGTTCAGGCCCGCGTCCAGTTTCCTGGCCTGGGCCAGGATATTGGGCATGGCCCCATAGAGCTCCGCGCAGCCCCGATTCCCGCAGCTGCAGCGCTTTCCGTTCATGTCAAGGGAGATATGGCCAAAATCGCTGCCGAAGCCATGGGCTCCCTCGTAAAGTCTCCCTTCCAGCATGATCCCCCCGCCGATCCCGGTGTCCACCACCAGACTGATATAATCGGAAAACCGGGCCCCGATGCCGTAATATTTCTCCGCCAGGGCCAGCGCCTTGGCATTATTTTCAAGGACTGTAAAACAGGAAAACCGCCGGGCGAAAGCATCCGCGATGGCGCAGTGATGCCAGAGGGGGAAATTAGGGGGATTTAAGATCACCCCCTGCCGGACGTCCAGAGGCCCGGGAGCGGTGATCCCGATGCCCAGAAGCCGCCCCGGACAGGTATGCGCCTCCAAAAGAGCGGCAAGGCACCCGGAAAGCTTTTCCAGGGCCTCCCCGGCATCCTTCTTGCTCCCGTCAAAGCGCAGTTTTCGGATTTCTCTGATCCTCCCCGCAAAATCAACGATCCCCAGGGTGCAGTCGTCCCTCGCCAGATCCACGCCCACCATAAAATACGTATCGGGATTGAGCATAAGCTCCACGGAATGTCTGCCCTTCTTCCCCGAAACCGCCTGTCCCTCCATCAGGATTCCCTGGTCGATCAGCTGGTTCGCCAGCACGCTCACCGCCGCCCTGGTAAGTCCGATATTTCTGGCGATCTCGATCCTGGGGATGGGCCGTATGCGGATCTGATCCAGGACCTTTTTTTCATTTTGCTGTTTCATTTCAGCGGCATTCAACACATGTTTCATTTGCAAACAGAAGCCTCCTTACCCCAGCCGCTGCATCTCGTCGATCCCCACGGAGCAGATCATGGCTCCCGCCGGGGTGTTCATGCCGTGGCGCTTGTTGACGGTCTCCATGATCAGCTTCCGCCGCTCCGCTCCGGCCACAATGGCGATGATCTCCTTCTCCGCCTGCAGGGTGATCCCGTAAAAGGTCTCCGACTCCTCGGAGCCGGCCCAGCGGGAACGGATAATAGTCCCTCCCCTGGCCCCCGCCGTCCGGGCAGTGTTCATCACCTCGTCCGTATGGCCCTGGTTCACCACGATCAGAATCAGGCTGTGCTCCTCCCCACGGTTATTTTGCATATACGCGTCCTCCTCTCCGTCCTGCCGCTGCGTATCCCGCATCAGCACTGCCGCGGCCAACATATTTAAGGCCGTCAGGGGCATGGAAAATAAAATGCCCTTGGCCCGGACCTCCGGCTCCTCCTCTTCCTCCAGCAGGCCCATCATTTTTTGCACCTTTCCCTGCTCTCCCAGGCTGATCAGGATGTCCCGCTCCGGGCTTCCGATGCCCAGAAGGTCCAGCAGGTCCGAGGAGGCCGTCCCATGGCCCACCGTCTGGAAATGACAGGTCAGCCCCTGGGCTTCAAAGAACCGGGTCAGGGCTTTTCCCTGCCCCCGCTCCACAATGGAAATAAAAAGCTTCACACCTTTTTTTGCCGCCATCCAAATTCCTCCTACTCATCAAAGTACAAAATACCATCCACCAGATCCGTAAGCGGTATCTGCAGACGCCTCTTTTCCGCCCTCCGGCGCAGCTTTCCCACCAACCCCAGCACCTGTATGGTCAAAAGGGGCGTCATGGCCACCATGGCCACAATGCCGAAGGCGTCCGTCAGGATATTCCCGCCCAGGGCCTCACAGGCCCCCATGGCCAGGGGCAGCAGGAAGGTGGCCGTCATGGGCCCGCTGGCCACGCCCCCGGAGTCGAAGGCGATGCCCGTATAAATCTGGGGCACGAAAAAGGTCAGGGCCAGGGAGATCAGATATCCCGGGATCAGGAACCAGAGAATGGAAATCCCCGTGAGGATCCGAAGCATAGCGATGCCCACGGAGACGGCCACGCCGATGGACAGGCTGTGCTGGATGGATTTCCGGGAAATGGAGCCGTTGGAGACCTCCTCCACCTGGCCGGTGAGCACCTGCACCGCCGGCTCCGCCCGAACGATAAAATAGCCGATGACGATCCCGATGGGGATCAGAAGCCAGCTATGGCTGCCGGAGGCCAGGGAAGCCCCGATATACTGTCCCGCCGGCATAAAGCCCACATTGACCCCGGTCAGAAACAGCACCAGTCCCAGGTAAGTATACGCAAGTCCCGCCAGGATCCTGCCGATCTGGTGGCGGTGAAATCTGCGGGTGACCAGCTGGAAGACAAAAAACAGGCAGGCAATGGGCACCAATGCAGCGGCCACTTCCTTAAAATAGGCCGGCAGCTCGTGGGCAAATTCCAGGGCCGCATCCTGGGTGGTCCGGTAATCTGACAATTCCACCGGTGTGTACACCGCCTCCTTTGGCTGATAAAAGACCCCCAGCAGCAGCACCGACAGGATAGGGCCGATACTGCACATGGCCACCAGGCCGAAGCTGTCGCTTCCGGAGTTCTTGTCGCTTCGCACGGAGGCCATACCGATGCCCAGCGCCATGATGAAGGGCACGGTGATAGGCCCAGTGGTCACGCCGCCCGAATCAAAGGATACCGGAATGAACGTATCCGGGGTAAAAAACATCAGAAGAAAGATGAGGCCATAGAAAAATATCAGCGCATAGGACAACGGGATCTTCAACAGCATGCGCAGCTGTGCCGCCGCCAGGAAAATCCCCACGCCCACCGCCACCGTGACGATCAGCGTCAGATCCGGGATGGCCGGGACCTGCCGGGCCAGCACCTGCAGGTCAGGCTCCGCCATGGTGATCAGCACCCCCAGCACAAAACAGGCAAGCAGGGCGATGACGATCTTCTTGGTTTTACTCATCTGGGCGCCCATGCCGTCCCCCATGGGGATCATGGACATCTCCGCTCCCAGGGTAAAAAAGCCCATGCCCACCACCAGCAGCAGCGCCCCGAACAGAAACAGGGCCAGCACCCCCAGGGACAGCGGCGCAATGGTAATGCTCAACAGGAGTACGATGGCCGTGATGGGAAGAACGGACGAAACGGACTCATAGATCTTTTCTTTCAGCAATTCGTGAAATCGCAAGCCTTCAGCTCCTTTCCCTTGTAATTTTGTACTCTACTACCATTTTATAACAGAAAACGACGCCGGAACAGTCCGGCGCCGATTTTTTGACAGTTTCTTAACATTTTCCTGCCGCCTCTCCCCGGGCGGCCCTCCGGCTTATGCATTACTGCCGCCCCTGTTGGCATGACTGATCATGTATCATATTTTACATAATACAATGTGTCCGTGTCAACATCATACAGCGCGATCGTAAAATTCAAGGAGGCGCGGTCCAGCAGTTCCGTATCGTCATAAGCATCCGCGCTCTTTGCATGACGGTCCTGGAAATAGTAATAGCCGTTTTCAATTTCCGGCAGCACCGGCTCCCCATCCTCATCCGTCAGATAAGGGCCGGTACTGCTGGTCTCATCGGAAATCCCATACACCGCCGCCGTGAGATTCTTACTTAAGGGCAGGGCCTTCCAGCCTTCTTTTCCTTTGATCTTATCCACCAGGGCGGCGTCGGGAAATTTCAGTGCGGCGAAGGTCAGGCCGTCCCCGTGGAATCCCCCGTGGGAATCCGTATAGGCCAGCTGCTCCCCATCGCTCACATCCACGCCCAGGGCATCGGAAATCTCCTTGGCCGCCGCTCTCTGCCTCTGACAGCCGCCCAGAGCCGCCGCCAAAAGCAGCAATGCCAATACTGCACCTATCTTTTTTCTCATCTGTTGTCTCCTTTCATATTCCTGTCCAGTTTTTGGACATACAGGGATACCCGAAGAGTGCTTTCTCTTCACAGTCCTCCTGCCTGCTCCCGCAGGCGCTTCTGATCCTCCGGCGGCAGGTACTGGATGGCGATGCGGTTCTCCGGCCTGACATCCGTAAAATAAAGGGCCAGCAAAAACAGCCACTCTAAGGGCTTCATCAGCACATAGACCAGGTCCGCCCCATAGGGCGAGCGGATCCGCCTGGCCACCGGAAATCCATACATATCGTAGAAATGCCGCAGGGCCCTGTGGGTCCTGGGCATCCGTTCCTCCAGGATCTGCTCGAAGGCGTTGGCCACGCAGAGCTGCCGGTTGACAATGACCGGATGGCCGTGCCGCTGCCCCATCCTTATGGGTTTCACCACCTTCCGGTGGCCCCCTGCCGCCACCGTGCAGAGATAATGCTCGTCGCGATAGAGATTCTGAGGCGCGACCTGCCGGGACAGATTCCAGTCGCTGGTCTGGGTAAATGCCTGTATCACCGCGTCAGGGCTCTGTCCAAAGAGCGCCAGTACGGCCAGCAGGATTCCGAGAAGGGGTATGAACAGCACCAGCGCCGCCGCCGGCCAGGTTTCCGCGTCTCCGAAAAAATCATTCACACGCTTTAAAAAGGGGTTACGGAAGTTTTTTTCCTCCTGGGGCGCAAGCTCCCCCCACTGACGGATCAGATTTCTCACTTGGATCATCACAAGCAGAATACAGTTCACAGGAAATAATGCCAGCAGCCGGGTGCCATCGCGCCAGATCTGGATACACCAGAGCACGCTCACGATCACTCCCGCATAGGAGCAGGAAATCCCGGCGACCACCACCAGCGGAGGCATGCGCTTTAATGGAACCAGCCGCAGGATCAGATAGCCGAGCACCCCCACGGCAGCGAAAGCCAGAATGGTAGGCCAGGTCCAGGTGGCTACCGGTGTATGCCGCTGCTGGTTGTACAGCTGCTTTGTCCAGTCCGACTGAAAAGAGATGCCACTCAGGGCCCCGTAGCCCAAACTGTAAAAGGTCCCCAGAAAGATGGTAAAAAGCTCCAGGATACCGCGCCATTTCCGAAACCGCGGCGTATTTCTCCTGGTGAAGAGACAGTAAATCTGAAAGCCCGTCAGCAGCAGCGGCACTCCAAAAAGGCAGAACAACACAAACAGCCAGAATAATTGTTCCGCCATCTTCTCCGCATCCATCGTCTCACTTCACCTCCGTTTCCGCATCCCTCCGCCACTCCAGAATGTCCCCCGGCTGGCACTCCAGGGCCTGGCAGATCTTATTTAAGGTTTCGATCTTGATGGCTTTGGCCTTGCCGTTTTTTAAAATGGAGATATTGGCCAGGGTGATCCCCACCCGCTGGGACAGCTCGGTGACGCTCATCTTCCGCCTGGCCAGCATGACGTCGATATTTACAATGATCATATGCTTCCTCCTAGATGGTCAGGTCATTTTCTTCCTTCAACAGAGCCGCGTTCTGTATCAGCCGGGCAAGGGCCAGAGCCACAACCCCCAGCCCGCAGGCCGCAAAGGCAAGGAAAAAATGTCCCACGGCCTGTATTTTCCCCAAAAGCCCCGCAAAATAAAGCCAGATGTCTACGGCAGCGATCATCCCCGCCGCCAGAAAAGCCAGGATGGAAATGTGTCCCATGGCCCTGGCGTTTTCCCGGCAGAAGCTGTTGTCCGCCCCGATCCGGGTGCAGATAGACCAAAATTTTCCCAGCGCCAGGTAGCTAAGCGCCGCCACGGCCCACGCCCGCCCCGCCAGCGCCCAGTACAGCCAGCCGGGAGCGCCTGTGGCCACGGTTTCTATCCAGTTCCCGATCACATGGGGCAGATACCAGAAGAAGAACAAAGCTCCCACCACCGCCACCGCCGCGGAGAACAGATGCAACAAATGCGCGATTCTTTTTTGATTCATACAAAAAACCTCCATCCTATTTTATTTTACATAGGAGATACGGCTCTCCTCATTTCCTTACTTCGACAGCTCTCGCAGCCGTCTCTGGTCCTCCGGCGGCAGATACTGGATGGCAATGCGGTTCTCCGGCTTTGCGTCCGCCCGAATCTCTTTTTGTATTTTACTACAGGAATTTTCGTTTTGCAATAGTTTTTTATTGATTTACGATAAATTATTTTCGTGGAATGGAAATCACGAGAATTTTTCTGGACAGACCGCCGCTGATGTGGTACTCTATTAAGGAACAAGATATTACTAGTGTACGGAAACAGCCATTTTCAAACGAATGGCGTTACACCGGTACCGGCAGAGAATGCGCATAAGTCCGACTCTTTCGTCGGCTGTGTACATACCATAGAAGGAGGCTCTACATGAAAACAGCAAAAATCACCTTAAACCCACCGGAGATCAAGTCGATCTCTTACAATAACACCTTCCGCCAGAAGGCCGGACAGCCCTTGAAAATGACCGTGAAATCCCAGGTCAGCGTGAAGACCAATCCCGCCGCTCCCACCACGGCCATGGCCCTTGTGAAGATCACCGCCGGCGACGAGGAGAAGAATCTGTCCTTCGAGGTGGAGACCATGACCCTGGCTGTGGCCAGCACCTTCGTGGACAATCTGGACGACGTGCTGAAGACCCAGTACCTGCCCATCCTGATGATGGCAGTCAATGAAAAGATCCGCAGCGTTTCCGCCGCCATGGGCCTGAACCTGCGGCTGCCCAATCCGCAGCTGGACTACCGGGAGACGCCCGAGGCGGAAGCTCCCATTGTCATTACTTCCTAGGGACGGCCAAAGCCATCACCGAACAGCCGAAGCGGAAGCTCCCATTGTCATTACTTCCCAGGGACGGCCAAAGCGAAACCCGCGCCGGAGGAAACTGCTGTGACAACAGCCGGTTTTCCCCCTGCGCGGGTTCAATATTCCAGATTTTAATTGCCGCTGGGGCCGCTCCTACCGTAGTCTGTGGCTTTCGCCCTTTACAGCTTCTTTATCACCCGGATGTGGGGCTTTAAGATACTGTAGTATTGGGAGCCTCTGCTTTTTCCAAAGCACCCTGTCATGGCCTTGTAAAATCCGTTCAGATCCCGGGACTGGTATTTGCCAAGCAGCCGTATGATGTCCTCCGACTGCTCCAGCTTGATATGATTATAATCAAATACGATTTTCAGGTAGTTGTCTATGCGGGCGTTCTTGTCCGCCAGATAGATAGTCCCCAGCTTTTCGTGAAATTCCCCGTTCTCCTTGAGAAAATGGTATACCTCTCTGCCGTTGTCGCCGCCCAGAAGCGCCACCAGAGCCTCGTGTATCCGCTCCTGCTTGCGGATGGGAATGGAACGGCACAGGCCGATGACAGCGGCCACCGGGATCTCCCCGCTGCGCTCTCCCCGAAAATTCTCCTGGCTGCGCTCACTCTGAAAATTCTCCTGGCTGCGCTCCCCCTGAGAGTTCTCCTGGCTGTGCTCCCCCTGAGAGTTCTCCTGGCTGCGCTCACCCTGAGAGTTCTCCTGACTGCCAGACTGGGGATCTTCTTCTGGCCTCTGCGGCCTGTCCCCGGCCAGGCTGCCATCCCGGCTCAACGCCTGGTCTGTCCCGGCCCCGGAGAACTCCTGCTCTGCCGTACCTTCTTTCCGGCTCCTGGTCCCATAAAGCTCCTGCTCTGCCGTCCCGCTTCTTCTGCCGTTTTGGCGCGGCCTTCTCCGATTCCTGCTCCGCTTTCGGCTGGCCTCGCTTGCCAGAGCTTCCTCCACCGTCTCGCCTGTGATCTCGCCCTCCGGCTCCGTTTTGGCGGAAAACCATCTGGAAAGCCATCCATCCCGGGCCGGCTTTTGCTCCGAGGTCCTGTGTTCCGCTGCCCGCAGGGAAGCCTGGCGTCCCCGGTCTGCCGCCCTGCCGGTCTCCTCTCCGTTCTGGGGATTTCCCAGATGCTGCCGCTCCTTCACGGCCTCCGCCATGCTTCCGGTGACGGCCTTGCCGTTGCCCCTTATCCGGCTGACGGCGATGCCCTCCTGGGTCCAGTATTTTACCGCCGCGTCAAAGCCGGTATCATTGGACATGATGGCGTAGGTATCCCGGGGATATCTGCTGATCAGATAGCCCATATGGGACACAAGCTGGAAATCCAGGGCATTTCTCCCCGCAAAGCACTTTTTCCAGGAAATGTCCCGATCCTTGTAATCGGTGATGATCCGGGCGCTGTCCACCGTAAAATGGGGACTGTTTTCCGTGTAAAAAATAATAATCCTGTCTTTCCGTTCCAGCCTGGGCAAAAGCTTTACCCAGGCGTCGTTGACATTTTCACTGTCTATCAGATAAGTCATCCTCTGCATTTCTTCACCTCTGCCTGTTTTAAGCCTAACCGAAGGTTTTCAAGCTCCCGGGCCGCATCCCCGGACATGTGCTCGAACAGATAATTTTTGTCGCCCGCGGGCGCCTTCGCCAAATCCCTTCGGATCTCAATATTGGCGGCCTCGATCTCCTCCTTCAGCCCCTGGGCGGACATGCGCCGTGCCCCCTGCCCCAGGATGATCACCTGCTCTAAGGCATCGGAGGTTGCCACCGTGACATTGTGCCTGCGCCCGATCTCATGGGTGACCTTCTCGATATACGCGTCGGCGGTCTCCGCCTCCTTCGTGTACACCACATGAATGTTGTGGTAGCTCTGGCTGCTGCCGGGATTGCCCTCCACCTTGTAGGCGTCAAAGACCAGGATCACCACATTTTTCCGGTAACCCTGATAATTGCACAAAATATCCATCAGCCTGCCCCGGGCAGCCTCCATGCTGGCCCGTGCAAGCTCATTCAGCTCTTCCCATCCAAAAATAATGTTGTAGCCGTCCACCAGGAGATACTCTTCCCCGGACGCCTGCTTTTTCCTGCCGCCGGGCCCATATGCCGAAACGCCCTTCTGCCCGCCGGCATTGGCTCTGCCGGTTTCCGGCCCGCCGCCGGACCTGCCGCCGGCATTGGCTCTGCCGGTTCCCGGCCCGCCGCCGGACCTGCCATATCCCGGCCCGCCGCCGGAGCTTTCCCGGGGCGCAACCGTCCTGGCCCAGCTTCTGCGCTCCCTGCGCACCTCCCCGTAGGTCCGCCGGAAAATGGCCTCCAGTTCCTTCTCGTCGTGAAGCTCGGGGTTATAGCTGCTTACCACCGTTCTTTCAGGCCCCCGGGCTTCCTTAGCAGACTCCTGCTTTTTCCCGGCCAGCAGGCCCTCCAGATGCATGTAGTCGTACACCTTGTCGTACTCCACCACAAAGCCCGCCCCGTGGGCGCAGAACACAGACCCTGTGGGATTCTCCAGATCCCGCTCCGAATCGTAGCCGATGGCCGCGATGACCGCCTCCTCCTGGTGACAGGGCTCATAGCCCTTGAAGGTGCAGGCAAGGCGTCCCCGGCCTCCGGTGTAGGCCATGACCTCCCTCTGATAGCCCTGCATTCCAGCTACCGGGGCCGTTCCCTTAAGAAGAGACAGCTCTCCCCGTGGCTCCGGCGCGGAGAAAGTCCCGGACATTTTCTGAATGTCTGCCATGGCCCGGCCCACCTGCTCGGAGGGCACCTCCAGCCGGTAGGCGTACACCGGCTCCAGCAGGCGGCATTTTCCCATCTTAAGGCCCTGGCGCAGGGCCCGGTAGGTGGCTTGACGGAAATCGCCGCCCTCGGTGTGCTTCAGGTGCGCCCGGCCCGCGATCAGCGTGATCTTCATATCGATGATCTCCGAGCCGGTGAGCACGCCCCGGTGTTTCTTTTCCTCCAGATGGGTCAGCACCAGCCGCTGCCAGTTTCGGTCCAGCAGTTCCTCGCTGCAGGCGGTGGAAAAGACCAGGCCACTGCCCGGCTCCCCCGGCTCCAGCAGAAGATGCACCTCCGCATAATGGCGCAGAGGCTCAAAATGCCCCACGCCCTCCACGGGCTCCAAAATGGTCTCCTTGTAGACAATGCTGCCCTGGCCAAATTCCACCTTTACGCCGAAGCGCTCCCAGATCAGCGTCTTTAGGACCTCCGTCTGGACCTCTCCCATCAACTGCACATGGATCTCGCCCGGCTCCTCCTGCCACAGAACACGCAGCAGGGGCTCCTCCTCTTCCAACTGACGCAGCTGCAGGAGCAGGGTATGAAGATTACAGTCCTCAGGCACCAGGAGACGGTAGGTGAGCACCGGCTCCAGAATGGGCAGATTCACGGACCGCTCCTCCCCCAGTCCCTCCCCGGCAAAGGTCTCCGTCAGGCCGGTCACCGCGCAGACGCACCCGGCCCCGACCTCCTGGACGGTCTCATAGGAGTCCCCGGAATACAGGCGGATCTGGTCCACCTTCTCCTCCCACTGTCCCGCCGGACCGGTGAGAAGGGACTTGACCCGCAGCCTTCCGCCGGTGATCTTAAGATGGGTCAGGCGGCTGCCCTGGCTGTCTCTGGATATTTTAAATACCCGAGCCCCAAAAGCCTCCGGGTAGACGGGGCACACCGTAAACCGGGACAGGCCCTCCAGAAAGCTGTCCACTCCCCAGAGCTTTAAGGCGGAGCCAAAATAGCAGGGAAACACCTTCCGTTCCCTGACCAGCCGGATGATCTGGCCATCGGCAACGCTGCCGTGGCTGAGATAAAAGTCCATGGCTTCCTCGTCGCAGAGAGCGAGGCTCTCGTAAAATTGCTCTGCCCCCTCCGCCTCCCGGCCCGGCAGGCAGGAAAAATCCAGACAGTTCTCGGACAGTCTGGTCTTCAGCTCCGCAAGAAGCGCCTCCTGGTCGGTTCCCTCCTGGTCCATTTTATTGACAAACAAAAATACCGGTACCCGATACCGCCCCAGAAGCTTCCACAGGGTCTCCACATGGCTCTGAACGCCGTCCGCGCCGCTGATGATGAGAACGGCGTAGTCCAGCACCTGCAGGGTGCGCTCCATCTCCGCGGAAAAATCCACATGCCCCGGCGTATCCAGAAGCGTCACCTGCTTCTCCCCCAGAGGAAACCGGGCCTGCTTGGAGAAAATGGTGATCCCACGGGAACGCTCCAGCTCATGGGTGTCCAGAAAAGCATCCCGATGGTCCACCCGGCCCAGCCTTCTCAGCTTGCCGCCAAGATACAGAAAGCTCTCCGCCAGTGTGGTCTTGCCCGCGTCCACATGGGCGAGAAGACCGATGCAAATATGGTTTTGGGTGGTATTTTCAGGTGTACTGCTCATCCATGGACCTCTTTCCTGTGTTCTGCATACCATATATTATAGGAACCGCTTCGCGAACCCTATAATCATGTATTATAGGAACCGCTTCGCGAACCCTATAATCATGTATCATTGTACCACACTCGTCTTTGCAGCGGAATATGTATTTTGCGATTTTATCGAAAATTCCCGTTAGAGTGATTTTTTCAGAGGATGAGGGAAGTGACAACTAGTGACGGTTTTGTCAGGAGGACGCCCTGGACAGCGATTTTGTTATCGCAGACACGCTTCCGCTCAGCGAAAGACGCAGCGGTACTAAGCTCGCCGCCCGCAAGCGGACGGTTCGCCAAGTGCCGGCGTCTTTCAATGGTCTGCTTATAACAAAATCGCTGTCCAGGGCTGCATTCCTGACAAAGGCTGAGCATTTTATCAATTCCCCCATCCCGTAAAAGTAACCATTCAAGTGATATTTTCAGAGGATAGGAAAAGTGGCAAAATTTCCCCACCTCATGAAAATTAACTTCGGGGACCCCTTACGTGTTCGCCAGCTTGACTTCTGCTATTCCCCCCTTATATACACCGAATTTCTTGGGTCACCGGTTACCCTTTCGCACTCCCATATCTCAAAGATGGCCCCGGCCCCAAACTCGGTCATGCCACAGTCTTCATTTTCCAGCATTTCATGGGTTTTGGAACTTATAAATGCTTTCAGAGCATCCATCTGGCTGAATCCATATTTCTCAGTTATCATTTCAATCACTTCATTGTCGTAATAATCAATGATTTCCGGCTCCAAACGCTTCATATAAAGTGCCTCTCTCACTCAAACACCACCCGATAATAATCGTAATCCACCACCCACTGGGAGGCCTGGAGCTTATACTGGACGATCTGCTTCACCGCCTCCACGTACTCCGCCTGCTCCTCCGGGGTCATGGACACGCCCGCCGCCGGGGTGAAGGTCTCCGTATAGCGGTTGTAAAAGCCCTTGTCCGTCTTCCAGCATCTGGAAGCGAAGATCACCACCGCCGAGGAGTCCGACAGCACGTCCGTCCCCGCCAGCATCCGGGAATCGTAGGGAAGGCCCAGCAGGTTGGACACCGTGGGCAGGATGTCCACCTGGCCGCACACCTTGTCCACCACCACCGGCTCCTCCATGCTGGCGGACCAGACGATCAGAGTGTTCTTGTAAATGTCAAAGTCCGAAATGCCGGACTCGTTGATCTGCTCCAGCTCATCCCCGGCGCCAAAGGTCTTCCCGGCCAGCTCCTCGATCACATCCGGGTCGTCGTAGGGAATGTGGTCGGGAGCCAGGACCAGCAGGGTCTTGTCGGCGATCCCCGCCTCCTCCAGACGCTCCAGAAGGTAGGTCAGCCCCTTCTCCAGCTCCAGATTGGCGGCGACGTATGACTTGGTGATCTCGGAGTAGGGAAGATGCGCCACCGCCTCACGGTTGCGGACCGCCATCCTGTTTCCCGAGAAATTGTAGGGCATATGGCCGCTGATGGTCAGATAATACACGTTGAAGGGCTGTTCCGCTCCGATGAAGGAGTCCACCGTCTGCTCCATCAGATACAGGTCCGACTGGGGCCACAGCTCCGCGCCGCTCTCATCCGTCTCCATGGTAAATCCGGTGCCCTTCTGGATCCACTCATAGCCCAGTTGGGTGTGGGAGGCCAGGCGGCCATACATATTCCCGTTGGCATGGAACCCCAGGGAGCGGTAACCCAGGCGGTTCAACTGCTGGGCGAGGCAGAAATGCATATCCAGGCCCGCCGTCCCCACCTTCTTCATGCTGATATAATTCCCGCTCTTGGGGTACAGCCCGGTGAGATTGCGGAATTCCCCGCCGGAGGTGCTGGTGTAGTGGAGGGGCGAGTAAAAATTGTTGAACACAAAGCCCTCGTGGCTCAGCTTGTACAGCGTGGGGGTCAGCTCCTCATCGATCATATAGCCCGTGAAGCCCTCCGCCGTGATAAAGATCACGTTGTAACCCTCAAACATCCCGGTATACTCATTTTTGTTGGTGGGGGTGGTACTCTGAAAATACTGGTGGAGCCATTTTACTCCATCATTGGGCGCCGAGGCGATCAGGGCGTCAAAATCCACATCCAGCACGTTGGGAGAGGTGTCCACCGGCTCCTCCTCCGGTTCCTCCCCGGTCCCCTGTCCGCCGGAAGGTTCTTCCCCTTCGGGTCCGCCCGGGATCTCCGAAAGCCCCAGATTCCCCAGTCCGCCCTGGGCGCCGGAGGGCGGCTGCGCCTCAGAGCCGCCGTTTAAAACGTCATGGAGCTCTTCAAAATTCCCGGCATCTATGACGCCCCCGGACACCCCGAACAGGGAATGCTTCACATCCAGACGCAGCATGGTAAACAGCCCAAGCTGCTCCACCTGGTCGTCCACCTGGGTATCCGTGGCATAAAGCTGCCCCGGCACGATATCCCCCTTCCAGGGAAATTCCAGCAAAAGCAAGCCAAACAAATGCACGATAACGGCAAAGCTGGCCACCAGGACGTTCACGCGCCAGCTCCTCGTCTCAAACCGGAACAGCCGCGGCCCGGCGGCTCCCAGAAGCACCAGGGGCAGCAGCATGAGAAACAGTCCCAGAAGATTATCCACGATCCCCGCCGTGATGGCGTCCATATAGTCGGTCAGGTGATTGCCCGCCGCCGTCTCCGCCGCGCTCAAAAGCTGGTAATACTGAGCCAGGACGGTTTTACACACCATCTCCACACAGAAAAGCAGGCACAGAAGGACGCTGAGTACCCAGGCCAGCACGCGGTTCAAAGGCCTCCGCCACACACCGACAAACAGCGCGCAGACCAGTCCCGCCGCCGCGCCGAAGGCCAAAAAGACCGGGGCGTACTTCATATTCAGCTCCATATACAAATGAAACACGGTTTCCAGGTAGACAAACAGCAGCGGAAAATACAGAAGCGAGCCCAGCGCTGACGCGCGCCCCGCCGGACGGCTTTTTTGCCGCTTCCCCGTTTCGCTCCCCGTTCTTTTTTCTGTGGTATCCTGAGACGAACTCATTTTCTTCCTCCCCCAGGGAAAATCTCCCCGGATTTTCAAAATTGTGATTTTCGTCTCCTATTATAGTACATTTTTCGTCAAATTGCTATATCTAATGCCAGATTTCCGCACAATTTTCTATGCGCTCCTTACTTTTCATGGGGTGGGGAAACTGTCAAGATTTCCGGCCTTTGTCTGGAACGTAGCCCTGGCTGACAATTTCCCCACCCCTTGGAAAGTATCATGCGTGCCGATAAGCCCAGGCAAACAGCAGGGCGGCAGCCAGGGCGTTGCCCAAAAGCACCGCCGGGAACATCCAGGGACTTTCTCCCGCCTGCGCGCCGCAGAGAAACCGGTGAATCTGACCGGTGTAGGTGAACTTTGCGGCGGCAGCCACAGCGTCGTTGAACATGGCCAGCATGGGCAGGAAGGAAAAAATCATCATCACAGGGACCGTCACGGAGGTGGCGGCGGACTGATTTTTGGCGGTGAGCCCGATGGCGCCTCCCAAAAGGAGGGATATGAAGATTCCCGCCGTCATGGCCGCCAGGAAACGCAAAAGCGTCATGCCTCCAAAGCCGCCGATGGCCCCAAAGGAAACCGCCCCCAGAAGGCTTATCGTAAGAAGGCTTCCCCCGGCCCCCAGCAGGTATTCCGCCGAGGTGACGCCCGCCAGGTGCAGCATCCGCAGGGTGTGGGTCTCCTTTTCCTCCGACAGCAGAGCGGACATGGCGGTCAGGGGCGCCATCCCCAGGAACATCACCGCGAAAAGATGCACGAAATAATGCTCCTCCATGCCCGGAATCTCCACGCCGTACTCTAAGATCAGAGCCATCAGCGGGAAAATGAGAAACTGCAGCAAAATGGCCTTGTTCCGCAGCGTATCCAGGCTCTGTTTCCCATAAACGGCCCGGATATGGCGGCCTGTCAGGATACGCTCCCGCCCATCCATGCGCTTTCCTCTCATGCCAGTAACCCCCTTCCCGTCAATTCCATGAACACCGTCTCCAGATCAGGCTCCGTGGAATGAATGCTCTCAATCTGATTTTCCCTGGCGCAGGCCTGCAGGAGGTCCGCCCCGCTGCCGTCATTTTTCAGACGCAGAAGCGTCCCGTCCTTCTTTCGCAGAAAGATCTCGTTCTGATGGTTGTAACGCCGGCAGATCTCCCCAGGCGGCCCGTATTCCACCATCTCCCCCTGGTGCAGGAGAGCCACGTTATTGCAAAGCTTCGCGGCCTCCTCCATATTGTGGGTGGTGAGAAAAATGGCGGCACCCCTTTCCTGTTCCTCCCGCAGCAGACGGTGTATCTTTGCCGCCGTGGAGGGGTCGAGCCCGCTGGTAGGCTCGTCGAGGAACAACAGCCTTGGTCCTGTAAGCAGCGCTCTTGCCAGAGCCAGCCGCTGCTTCATCCCCTTGGAGAGACGGTTCACCGGAAATCCGGCAAAATCCCCAAGGTCCACTCTTCTCAAAAGCTCCTCGCCCCTGGAGTGGGAGATGCCGTAGATTCTGGCGAACAGCCGCAGATTCTCCCGACAGCTTAACCGCTCGTAAAGCCCCAGCTCATCCATCACCATACCCATGCGGCCATACTCTCTCCGGCTCAGCCTCCCGGAGGATACCCCGAAAAGTCTGGCCTCTCCCCGGTCCGCCGAAAGCTGGCCTGTGAGGATCTTGACCAGCGTGGTCTTCCCGGCCCCGGAGGGGCCCAGCAGACCGAAGATCTCCCCGGCGGCCACGGAGCAGGTGACATCCTTCAATACCCTCTGCCGCCCGAAGGATTTCTCCACATGATACAGCTCGATGCAATTCACAGATTGCCGCATATGCTCAACACTCATTTTTCGCTCCCTTCCTGCTCCCGCGGGCCTGCTTTCCCGACACTCTCTTCCTGTCCTCTCAGGCGTTCCAGGCCCTCCTGGAGCCTGCGGTTCTCCAGCCGTGTCTTTGCCACACTGATTCCCAGGCTCCCGCCGAAACACAAAAGAAAGCAGAGAAGAAACATCACCCAGGGCTGCCACATGCGCACCGGGAACCAGTCAAAGGCCGCGATAAAGCCGCTCATCACCGCCAGGATGGACAGAAGCATCAGAACCGTGCGCCCGATCACGGGCATTTTCCGAAAACAGCAGTCCGTAAAAAACAGAAACTGCAGAAATACGATGATCACCGCCAGCAGAAGAAATTCCCCCAGGACCGCCAGGGGAATCCCCTCCCTCCCCAGAGCAAAAAAGCTGGAAACCTCCCGGGCCGACTCCCCAAAAAGGGCGGTAAATATCAGCATGCAGAGTGTGGAAAACCCGAAAATGCACAGCACCTGCGCCCCATAGTCCAGCAATCCCTTTCTCTCCTCATACTCTGGCACTCCTCTTCTTCCGTGCTCCGGTACTCCTTTTCTTACTTTCATCTAATTCACACCTAACCTTTCCTTCACCTTGGCCACATACTGCCGGGAGACCATGAGCTGCTCCCCATTGTCCATGGTGGCCCGAATCCGCCTGTCAAGCTCTGATTTCAGCGAGGACACATGGTTCCAGTTCATGATACAGGATTTGTTGATACGGAAAAATCCCCGGTCCCCCAGTTGTTCCTCCAGCTCATACAGATGCAGGCCCGTCTCGTAAACCGCGTCCCTGGTGTAGAGAAAGGTTTTCCGTTCCACCGTGTCGATGTAGAGCACCTGCGCTGCGTCAATGAGATGGGTCTCCCCGTCCCGAAAACCCGTCAGCTGCAGATCCAGAAGCCGCAGCATGGCGATGACCCGCATAAGCTCCGGCGTCAGCCCGCTGCATCGGATGGAGATCTCCAGCTCTTTATTTTTACCGTTTGCGTCGATGTTGATCTTCACGTTCCGCTCCTCTCCTTATTTTTGCCGAATGGCATCCAGGGATGCCCACAGGGCGATTCCTTGGTTCTGCCGAATGGCATCCAGGGATGCCGGGTGCCCTGTGTTTTCTCCACTATAACAAAATCCCCTTGAGGCTTCAAGGGGATTTCTCGTAAGCTGCCGGATGGCGGTGCTAAGTTGCCATTGCCGCCTGCATAATTTCAGGCAGCCAATTTCCAGATCAGGCAGCCAGTTTCCGGATCAAGCGGCCAGCTTCCGGATCAGGCGGCCAGCTTCCGGATCAGACAGCCAGCTTCTGACTTAGGCGGCCAACTTCCGGATCAGGTCAAAGGCGAAGGTCAGCTCCTCCATGGAGCAGGTGCTCTCCACGAAATGGGTGGTGCAGCAGGCCCAGCGCTTTCCCTTCAGCAGGGAAAATACCCGCCTGATCTCCGTCTCCACACGCTCAAAATTGCCAAAGCCCAGGGTGGACTGCACGCAGACGCCGCCCAGGATTCCGAATTTATCCTGATATTTTTCCAGGTAAAGGGAGTAGGGCATGTGACAGTTTTCCTGCCAGGGATGAATAAAATCATATCCGATCTCCACAATGCTGTCCAGGGCCGGCACGATACAGCCGTCGCTGTGGAGGCTGGTCATGACGCCCCGTTTCTTACACTGGGCTGCCATCCGTTTGTGCTGGGGCACGATCATCTCCTTTAACATGGCAGGGCTGAACAGCAGCGCCTTCTGGGAGCCCCAGTCGTCGGACACATGAATCCCGTCCACGCCCAGGTCCATCAAGTGGCTGGCATTTTGGATGTTCCAGTCCGCCATTTTCCGGTAGACCTCCTTAAGCTCATCGGGATAAAGCGCCATATACAGCAGATGATTTTCGATGCCGAACACGCCGTTTAAAGCCTCGAAAATACCCGGCGTCTGCATATAACAGAACCGGTCCCGCTGCCTGTGATGGGCCAGGCTTCTCCTGACATCCTCATAGTCGCTCTCGCTGTCGATCCCGTCAAATTCCACATCCAGCAAAATTTCCGGCGTGATCTCGACCCCCTGCTCCCTGAGAGGAGTCAGGCAGTTTCGGAAGGGGTCGGGCCCTCCGAAAATGTGGGCCAGATCAAATTCATAGTGATCCTCAAAATTAGCCACCGAGCCAAATGCTCTCGTAATGGGCTCCTCCAGCTCAAATAATACCCAGCCATAGACGGGCGTCCTTCCCGGGTTCTCGCCCTTCATGGTCTTTATCACCAGTTCTCTCGACGTCATGAATTTTCCTCCTCCGACATTTTAACTCCGTTTTTTGTAGGCTGCTTTACACTGCCGATATTTTCTTGCACATTATTATAAAATGTGCTACACTTTCTCTCAATAGGGATTCCTACTTCATTTATGGGGGTATTTTGTCATTATGGCCTACAGTGAGATCGACGAGGCCCTGCGCGCGGGGTCCGCCTATATCAACAGATGCGTCGTGGATGCGGAAACGGACTACCACGCCCACAACTTTGTGGAGATCGCCTACGTGGCCGACGGCAGCGGGACTCACACCGTCAGCGGCAGCAGCTTTCGCACGCAGAAGGGGCACATCACCCTGATCAACTATGATATTCCCCACAAATTCACGGCGGGGGACAGCCCCCTCACCGTCTACAACTGCGTCTTCACCCCCGCCTACTTCGACAGGGTGCTGGCCGGCAGCCGGAATTTTTTCGATGTCAACAACCATTTTCTTCTGGGAAATTTTTACAACAACGATTTTCAGAGCTATATCGACGTCCGGGCCGACAGCGGCGAGAACGCCCACATTCAGAATATTTTTCAGCGCATGCTGAAGGAATATGAGAGCCGGCAGCTGGGATACCGGGAAATCATAAGGGGGTATCTGATAGAGCTTCTCATCCTGATCTTCCGCCTGCGGCTGCACGCCGGGAAGGACAATTCCGGGAAGCTTTTGGACGCGCTGGACTACATCGGCACCCGCTACACCCAGGAGATCCGGCTTGCGGAGCTGGCCGCCCTGTGCAGCATGAGCGTCTCCACCTTCTCCCGGGCCTTCAAAGCCCTGACCGGCACCACGGCCATCGGCTACATCCAGGAGCTGCGCATCGAGGAGGCCTGCCGGCTTCTTGGCACCACCGACTGGCGCGTCGCCGACATCGCCAGCGAGGTGGGCTACAGCGATATCAAGCATTTTTACGAGGTTTTCAAAAGGATCACCCGCAGGCTGCCGAAGGATTTCCGGGGGTAAGGGGAGAACCGCCGGGGATTTCCCGGCGCCATAACATTCTGGCATATATTTTTGGCTACGGCTCCCGCCAGCATTTTCTTCCGCTTTTACAGGAACGGACCGTCAAAAGCCTCCCCCGGCGGCAGAGCATAAACGGAAACCCACTCAGAAAAATCCCCTGACCACAAAGAACAGAATGGGGACGGCCAGGGCCGGAAGCATATTCAGGGTCTTGCAGTCCCGGATCTTCAGGATTCCCAGGCCGGAGGCCGCAATGAGAAAGCCACCCACAATGCACAGCGCCGCCACCATGTCCTCCGAAAAGAAGCTGCCGGACAGGTAACGGGCCACCAGATAGATGGAACCCTGCCAGCAGAACAGCACGGGCGCGGCCAGGGCCATGCCGATGCCGTAGGTGGAGGCCAGCACCGTGGAGGTCACGAAATCCAGGGCCGCGTTGGTGAAAAGGTAGGTGTGGTCCCCGTTCACCGCGCTCATCACCGGCCCCAGAATGGACAGGGTGCCGATGCAGTAGAGGAGGATTCCCGTGGACAGCCCCTGTCCCAGGTTGGACCTGGAAAATTTCCCCACCAGCCCCTGAAATCTGCCGTCGATGTTCAAAAACGTCCCCAGCAGGCTCCCCAGGGCCAGGCTCACGATAAAAAGCACGGGATATTTACTGTCCGGCATATTGCTGACCACCGCGTTGATCCCCAGACCGGTGGCCGCAAGGCCCATGGCGGTATAGAGGGCATTCTGGTATTTTTCCTTGATATTTTTTCTCAGCAGGCTGCCCAGCAGGCTTCCGGCCAATATGGTTCCTGTATTTACAATGGTTCCTATCATAGTCCGCTCTTATGACCTCTCTTTCTGAATGGTTCCGTCTGCCCTTAGGACCTCTCTTTCCGTCGTCCTTTGCCGTTCTCGATCCGAGGTTCCCTTCCCAGCCGCCGGTACACCGTGAAATACATGGTAAGGAAACAGGCCAGCCCGCCGATGGCATTGGAGATGGGCTCCGCCACAAACACGCCGTCCACCCCAAGCCCCAGCCGCGGCAGCAGCAGGGTCAGAGGCACCACGATAAAGGCCTTCCGAAGCAGGGAGAAGAAGATCGCCTGTTTGGAGTATCCCAGGGCCGTGAAGGTGGACTGCCCCGAAAACTGAAAGGCCATAAAGAAAAAGCCGAAGAAATAGAGCTTCAAGGCGCCCACGCCCGCTTCCAGAAACGCCTGCTCCGAGGTAAAAATGGACAGCAGCGCCTTCGGGCTTGTGATCACCACCAGCCAGGCCAGAAGGGTGTAGGCGATCCCCAAAAATGCCGTAAAGCGGATGCCCTGCCGGATGCGGTCATAGCGCTTTGCCCCGAAATCATAGCCCAGCACCGGCTGGGAACCGCTGGTGAGGCCGCTGACGGGCAGGGACAGTATATCCCGCACCGAGTTGATGATCGTCATGGTCCCCACATACAGATCGCCGCCGTAAATTTTCAAAGTGGCATTGCAGGCCACCTGCACCAGGCAGTTGGTTCCCTGCATGATAAAGCCGGCCATGCCAAGGCTCATAATCTCTCGTGTCAGCCCGGCCTCCACCTTCATGTCCTTTTTTTGCAGAGGCACGATCACTCTTTTCCCCATAAGAAACCAAAGCACCCACAGCGCCGACACCATCTGGCTGATGACCGTGGCCACCGCCGCACCGCTGACGCCCCAGTGGAACACGAAAATGAAGATCGGGTCCAACACCAGATTCAGCCCCGCCCCGATCAGCATGGTGACCATGCCCATTCTGGGAAAGCCCTGGGCATTGATAAAGCCGTTTAAGCCCGTGGCCAGCATCACGAAGGGCGTGCCCAACAGATATATTTTCAGGTAGGCGTCCGCGTAGACGTAGGACGCGTCGCTGGCCCCGAACAGGTACAAAACCGGCTCCCGGAACAGAAAGCAGAGGGCAAAGATCAGGACGGAGCTGCCAAGGAGCAGGGAAAAGGTATTTCCCTGGATCTTCCGGGCCCGCTCCTCGTTCCCGGCCCCCCGGGCGATGGAAAACAGCGGCGCGCCGCCGGTTCCGAACAGGTTGGTAAAGGCGGCGATCAGCGTCGTCAGGGGGAAGGCCAGCCCCACCCCGGTCAGCGCCATGCTGCTGTCCCCCGGCATATGCCCCAGGTACACCCGGTCCACCACATTATAAAGAAGCTGCACGAACTGTGCCAGGATCAGGGGGATGGACTGGGCGATGATATTCTGCCAGACCTTCCCTGTTCTAAAATCGTTTGCCATTTGTCGGTCACTCTTTCGTTTCCACAGGCCCGCCGCTTGGGGAAGCCTGTGTTTTCTGAATTTTATCTAAATAACATTTTACAGCACATGCATATGGATACTCTTTTTCTTTCAGCCATTCCAAATACCCTATATCCTTTAAGAAAATTGATTCTATCGTTTGCTCACGATACCTTCCACCCTGTAAAGTCAACTTTCCAATATCCTCTACAGTTTTGTGCATATAAATTTCTGTTAATAATTTTGATCTGTCAGACAAACACTCACGATTTAACTTCTTAAACCATTCTGTAAATCCTTTACGTGTATACTTGGTCTTTCTATCTAATGTGATCCCACTTTCATCAACATCAAGTACCTCTATCAATAATACTTCATCCTCCGCCCTGGTTCCATTCTTAGCATAATTAACCAAGTACAAATTAGCATTAAAATCAAGTTTCGCCCGCCATAATGCTAGAAATTTAGTGGCATTCTTGTTCCAATACCTATTGGGATGACTGGTAAAAGGTGTGACTTTTTGCGCTTCTTCACATAGTAAATATTCAAAAATAATGTATCCTAGCCGGGGATGTTTTTGTAATCTATCAAAATTAATGGCTGCTGTACTTTCTCCCCCTAATAACTCCTTTACAAATTCAAATCCGCTTTGATCATCATGTCCTAAACTTTTACTTAACTTTCCATCCATAATCAGTCTCCTCAAATTTCCTGCCCGTTATAAAAAGCTGTCTCTTTTACAATATTTTCCTCATACCACTCTTTGGGCGCTTTGTTGCTGTTATAAGCCTTGTCCAACATTTTGTAGACCTGCGGATATTTTACATCAAATCTTAACATAGTCTTCAATTCCGAAGTCTGTATCGGCAATATCTTCATCCCGGTAATATACTCCGTACCTGCCAAATTATAATATTGTATAGATTTTCTGGCTCTGAAATCCGAAATCACATTTATGTTAAGAAAAGTTGTCACAAATATGCAATAAGCCGCCTCTTCCGGATGCAGCAGACAATAATCCCCCAAGTGTCTCGATACCGGCTCCATCTCCATCCGACGCTGATTCGTTCCATCCGCTAATGTAGCTTCTATCAACAGAGTATGTTTAGGATACCATTTTGTTTTATCATAATGCCATACAATATCCGCTTCACCACCACCCGCGTGCGTCTTGGGCAACAAATCCGCTTCCAAAGACAGATTCATATATTCAAGAACATCGCCTTTTCTATCACTGATGATATACCATGCGATACCAATGATATATTCAAAAATGGTGGGTATATCGGCGTTATCCGTAACCCTATTTCGTATATCCTCGTCATTTCTATCCTCAAAGCATTGAAACAAGTAAATAAGCGTATCCTTATCAAATCTTTCATCAATCAGTCTGTTAAACCTAGCGTACCGCTCGCTCTTAATTACCTTGCGGGCCGTTTCTTTATTTGTGACTGTTATGCCGAGAATTCTGCTAAGCTTCTGATACAGCTTATTCGTGTCAATCCTCAGGCAAGGATGAATTTCTTCCAGTTCCACATCCTCCGTTAATAATTCTGTTTTTTCAAAAGCAAATACCGGTAATTTCTTCGCTATATCTTCGATATAACATTTTGGAAGCACATCCAGCTTTACTTTACTATCTTCAAACAAAACAACGTCCGTGATCTTAAAATATCTCCTGTTCAAATCGAAGTAATCCGAAAGGGTTGCTTTCGCCTTAAACAAATGCATGATTCTGAAAAATTCCCTGCGAAACGCTTCTTCCGTATTCGCCTCTAATATAGGAACTTTATTTAATACCGAAGCTCCCTCCCGTTTTATAACGTTTCTTGCATTGGTTCTATAAAAATATTTTCTCCATGCGCTTCCGACCTTGCTGTTCGTCAGTTTTTTTGTCGCCTCATACAGGTCCAGCGTGACATCAGCTTTATCCAATACAATTTTCCGCAGGCAGAGATAAATCTGGTAATAAGGCTTATCGTATTTCGCACTCTTACGGTTCATGCCTATTTCACATATCAAATCCTCATTCACCGTTTCACTCTGCAGCAATAATTCCAGTGCCTGCCGGTAATTTTCCATATCCATCAGCACTGACACAATGATATCCTCATAACTCAAACTGCCGCTTCTCAACAACATAACACAATCAATAATTTTATCTGTAATTGCCTGATTCACACACAACGGCAACAAATATGTAAATTCATCATATGTCAAATAGTCCAGCCTGCTGATAACATACAAGAACACAACAAAGGGTCTGACCATCTTTCCGTCCACCTCATTTGCTGTCTTCAGCAGCTGTTTGAAATACAAATAACTGTCTTTTGCTATTTCCAATAAGTTATCAGAGGAAAAATCCCCAGATTCCGCTATTCGAAGCAACGCCTCTCCTGCCGCTGTTATATTCCGCTCATCATCCAATAGTCCGATATCTCTCAACCCGGAAGTCTTTTCTCTCGCATCCTTATCCGGTCTGGGCGCATCTCCCTTCACAAAATTTCTGCTTTTTAAGAATTCATAATACTCCGTCTGAAAAGCATTGTTCCCGTTCCATATCCTGCCCTTATTCCCATCCCGGAATTCTTTCAGCAACGCCAGTTGTTGCTCAATGCTCATATTAAAATTGTCTGTCCTATAGCTGGTGGTTCCAATCGCCCAACAATAGCTTCTAAATCCTATTTTTCCCATATCCCCATAGCTCCTTTTCGTAATTTATCACTAATACTTCCCTTGTTACACCTTCCCGCTTCGTATGATAATTCGAATTTGAATAATCATACGAAAGATTTATTACCTTGAATCTTTTATTTCTTTTTAACCAATCTGCCAGTATCACATTTTCCTTCCCTTTATTTTCCAGCACATTGGAGAGGGCAAACCGAATTCCCCTCCGATCCAATTCCTCTAAATATGCCAATAAATCCTTTTCATCTTTTTCCGTCCATCCTGCCTGCTCATTATAAGTCGCACAAGTGATCAAATACGGAGGATCTGCATAAAAAAAGCTTTTTTCCGTATGATCTGCAACATCCACATCTCTGAAATCATAATTGGTAAATCTGTAATCACCGCTTTTTATCCTATCAAGAAATCGTTCTAATTTTTCCTGCATTCTGGAATTAAAATCACGTTTCCCCACAGGCAGATTAAATTCACCCTTTTTATTGAATCGAAGCTGGTTATTAAAAGAATACACAACCAACAGATATAACATGAGATAATACTCATCGTCTTTTTCTGCTTTTTTATTAAAATCATCTCGCAGCTTATGATATCGTGGTTTATTGTAAGCTCCTAATCCTTTTGAACTGTCGCAGCCATAATATTCATATCCGTTTTCGCTCACAAGGGAAAGATCATACTTCCGAATAGCCGCAAATAACCAGGAAAAGATATCCTCCTTTGGCAATCGTTTCAAGACGTTCAATAATCCCATTAAATATTCATTCGAATCATTAAACTGTACGCTGCTACAATTCAGATTAATGCCCACATTGCAGCCGCCGCAAAACAGATCCACCACTTTATCCGCACTCTTAGGAAAAAGCGGCAATATCTGTGACAGAAGCTTATATTTACCTCCGGTGTAATTTAAGGGCGAAGGAATAACCTCTTTTTGAGCCTCATAGCAGGTACACAGAAACAATCTCTCCTGATTTTCTTTAATATCTGATTTGCCTGCGGAAAATGCCTTATAATCTTCCGCAAACACCTTAACCGTTCCCTTCTTTTCTAATATGCGCATAATATCCTCATCGCTCATCTTCGCATTGGAACGGCTATTGCCTTTTTCTTCCATATTGTTGTAGGAAAGCAAGATATACTTTGCATGAACGGAATCTATAAGCTTTTCAAAAGCCGCTGTGGCTTTTTGTGTACAGTATTCACTTTTCAGCGCCCTCCGATCCATTTTTCTGGCAACCCCAAACACCTCCGGTTTATCCCAGCGGGCTACGTTCTCTAACAGGTGATACAGGTCGCAATACTGTCTGGAATTATAGGGCGGATCGAT
>CALWDR010000135.1 GCA_944376745.1 uncultured Lachnospiraceae bacterium | reverse complement strand
TTAAAGCTGGTCATGTCATTTTCAAAGCTGTCAACTCTGATTTTGCATTGTCCGCCCGCCAGCATCTGAATAATTGCGTCCTTCAAGCCGTCAAAGTTCATTAGAATATAGGTTTTCAGGGATTCGTATGCGACGGTCTGAGTCCAGTAATTGCTGTATTCACCCCGCAGCATGGCTTTCACAATGGAATTGGGATTATATACGTGCCGTTCTGTCCGAAAGGAATAACCGTCGTACCAGCGCGCAGCCTCGTTAAAATCCATCTGATATTGGGCGCAGAGAGACCGTACCTCCGATTCCGTGAAACCCACGTATTCCGCCAGTGTGGCTGGGGAGGTCATGGTGAATTCATCAAAATTATTGAGAGCGGATTCGCTGTTGTATTTTTTGATGGGAAGGATTCCTGTCAAGTAGGCGAGTTTAATAAAGCCTTTGGCTGTCTCGCTTTTGAACATACCGCGCAGCCATTCCACATAGGCCTGCTGTGCCATGGTATCCCATTTGCTTTCCCGAAAAATAGCGTCCCATTCGTCGATAATGACGATAAAGGAGCGCCCGGTTCTCTCATGGAGCGTGGCGAGCGCGGAGGGGAGATAATCCTCATCATCGGATATCACATGCTTGTAAGCTTCCCGTAATTCCGCAACGATTTCCAGATTCATACGGCGCAGCAGTTCCGCGGGAGTCTCGTTCTGCCGGTGGAAGGTCGTAATGTCAAGCTGAAGGACATCGTATTGGTTCAGATGCTTTGGGTAAGATGGTGATTTGGCAATTTTCAGATTCTGAAACAGCGCGTGGGAGTCACAGCTTCTGTCATAGTAAGCCGCCAGCATACCGGCAGTGACGGACTTGCCGAAACGCCGGGGACGGCTGAAGCAGATAAAACGCTGCTCTGTGTCCAATACGGAGTTTGTATATTCCAGGAGTCCTGTTTTATCGACGTAAATCTTTGAATTTACCGCGCTTGCAAAGCTTCCGTTTCCTCTGTTTAAATAAATTCCCATAGCCGTTACCCCTTTTAGTAAATGATAGGTTCCGGAATGCCAGTCACATGCACCGAACCATAATGAAATTGCCGCCTGAAATCATTATACCTGAAATAGAGGCAAAAGCCAACCCCAATCTCCCCAAAAAGGTCTTGACAAAGCCTGGCCGGGATAAGGAAAACCACTTGTACAGCGGCCATCCCTTTTACTTTTCTGGCAGATAGGATATTAGTTTTTCCACTAATTCGTATATTTTTGTGCCTGGAGCAGCCTCTGATGGGGGCTTCCCGCGGTTAAGCGCATCTAATTTTTTTGCGTTTGCAATCGCAAAATTCATATATGGGCGAAGAATCTGATACATATCTCTGCGATTTTTCAGATATTTACCGGCTCCGATCGAGGTCAGCCAGTCTGTCAGTTTCGGCCAGTATTCCTCCCGGCGTATATCGGAGTGCATAAATCCAAAATGTAACAGATACCACAGTTCCATACACTGGTTTGACCAGACGGCGTGGTATTCTGTTTCTTCCGTGCTATATTCCGTGCATAACTGCATGACTAGGTCTATTTGACTGGCGGGGAAGTCGTCTGTATCGTAGACAATCCAGATATGCCGGTATATGTTGGCACTATCCAGAGCCTTCTGTCTTGCATCCCAAAACAGACGAAGTGTGTTGTCGCCTTCGCCGAAAATTTTCAGTTGAATTTTTTCACGATACTGATGATTGATAATATCAATAGGGATCAGCGCCATATCTTCCTTCCAGATATTGTTTATCAAAAGCGGCTGTGCTGTTCACGCGTTCATTATCTTCGCGGCGAATTTCGTAGAGAGAATAAATTTCGCTGCTATGGTCCTCGTCCAGAGCGGCAAACCAGATTTCATCTCTGCGGAAAACGGTGTTTTTCATGGTAGCCATGTCGTGGGAAGTAAAAAGCAGCTGCGCTCCGTGCTTATTCATTGTCGGATTTTTAAACATGGAAATGATATATCGCAGCAATTTGGGATGCAGCTTGGCGTCCAGCTCGTCAATGATTACCAGCCGCCCCTCCTGCAAAGCGACCAGCACCATCGGTAAGGCGGCAATCAGCTTTCTGGTACCGTCAGATTCATGTTCAAAAGAAAGTTCGTACGCACTGCCGGCGATATTCCGTTTCAGATATAATTGTTCTTCTTTTTCGTCAAACCGATAGTCTGCAACATCAATTCCCATATCATTTAAGAGCAGAAGCGTTTGAGCTTTAAATTCAGCATCATTTGAAATTATGATCTGTGTTTCTACTTTTGGGTTTGCATAGCTGCGAATGATACAGGATTCAAACCATTCCTGCGCTTCTGCAATTACCGGAATGTTATAATTAATGGCCAGGAAAGATAAAAAAGGCATTTTCATGTTGATGCTGGTATTTACATTTTCTTTTTTTAGGATTGCGCCAAGGCTGATTTCCGTGCCTTCCCGATAAAAAATATGAGCGGGTTTCTTGCCGCCGATTTTCTTTCGGTCCAGTGTTTCGGCTAATATCTCATCTTTAAAAATGGACAGATAATATCGGTATTCATAGTCGCCCGTCCGAAAAAATATCTGAAATTCTGAGGGCTCCTGCGCTGAAATATGGTTGAAGAGAAAGGGCTCAGCCGTTACTCTGTGCTGCATGATCAGCGCTTTTCTGTTTTTTTCCAAATCATGAATCGGCTTGACTACTGTAGATATCAAGCAGGCTAACGCCTGCAGCAAATTTGTTTTGCCGCCGCCGTTTGGGCCATAAATAACGCCGACGGGTAAAACTTTACTGCACTTGTCTCTGATAATCAGGCTGTTTGCAAACTCTGGAATGGACGAAGCTTGAAAATCAAAGGTTGTCTCTTTTTTATAGGACTTAAAATTTTGGAATGAAAATTGACAAAGCACGTTACTTCCCTCCCTTTCTGTTTTCAATATATCATCATTTTTCCAGTTTTTCAAGCTTTATATTCTGCCAAAAAAATTTTTTTTCTATAATTCGGGATAAAAGTAGTCCAAAGGGAGGGATGATGCTCAATATATGCCTGGCCTTTTTGGGTAACAGTTCAGACAGCTAGGCAATAAAAAGACAGACCGTGCAAATTTATTTGCTAAGGGCGGTCTTTTTATTGCCATAGATTGGTGGAACGCCAATCAGCCACAGACAGGAGCTGCGCAGCAGCGAATAGCCTTCGGAGAAGGCGGTCTGTGGCTTGCTGTCTGAACTGTTACCTTTTTGGCAAAAGCCAACCCCAATCTCCCCAAAAAGGGCTTGACAAAGCCCCTTTCCCTGGCATAGAATAGACACACAGCGAGGAAGAGGAACAGTACGGATGGATGGGTCCCCCAGAGAGGAGATCGGCGGTGGGAGATTTCCGGCCCCAACATCTGGAACCCGCCTTGGAGCTTCATGGGAGGACCATGACGTAGACCCGGCGTTAACGGGAAATGAGTGAATGTGAAGAACGGCGTGATTTCCCCGGAAGGTTTGAAGCGATGAGAACGGCGGGGAGGCGGCGGGGCGCTTCACATTAATAAGGGTGGTACCGCCGAGTCTTCGGTCCCTTTGCGGAGGGATAGAAGGCTTTTTTCTTGTGTTTCAGGCAGTTTGAAAGCGGGAAGATCCGCAAAGCCGATTCTATCCGAAAAACAATATAAGAAAAAGGAGAAATAATCATGGCAAAGGAAAAAAAATTAGTGGAATCCATCACGTCCATGGAGGAGGATTTCGCCCAATGGTACACGGACGTGGTAAAAAAAGCGGAGTTGATCGACTACACCAGCGTCAAGGGCTGCATGGCCATCAAGCCTGCCGGCTACGCTATCTGGGAAAATATCCAGCATGAGCTGGACCGCCGGTTCAAGGAGACCGGAGTGGAAAATGTGTATATGCCCATGTTCATCCCCGAGAGCCTTTTGCAGAAGGAGAAGGACCACGTGGAGGGCTTTGCCCCCGAGGTGGCCTGGGTGACCCAGGGAGGATTAAATCCCCTGCAGGAGCGCATGTGCGTGCGCCCCACCTCCGAGACGCTGTTCTGTGACTTTTACGCCAACGACATCCAGTCCTACCGGGATCTGCCCAGGGTGTACAATCAGTGGTGCTCCGTGGTGCGCTGGGAGAAGGAGACCCGGCCCTTCCTGCGTTCCCGGGAATTTTTGTGGCAGGAGGGCCACACCGCTCATGCCACCGCGGAGGAAGCCGAGGAGCGCACATTGCAGATGCTTCATCTCTATGCGGATTTCTGCGAGGATTTTCTGGCCATCCCCGTAGTGCGGGGTCGCAAGACCGACAAGGAAAAATTTGCGGGGGCCGAGGCCACCTATACCATCGAGGCCCTTATGCACGACGGCAAGGCCCTGCAGTCCGGTACCAGCCACAACTTCGGGGACGGCTTTGCCAAAGCCTTCGGCATTCAGTACACGGATAAGGAAAATAAGCTGCAGTATGTGCACCAGACCTCCTGGGGCATGACCACCCGCCTCATCGGCGCCATCATCATGGTCCACGGGGACGACTCTGGGCTGGTGCTGCCTCCCAAGGTGGCACCCGTTCAGGTGATGGTGATCCCCATCCAGCAGCGGAAGGAAGGCGTTCTGGAGAAAGCCGCCGAGATGAAGGAAGCGCTGGCAAAGGCAGGGCTTCGGGTGAAGCTGGACGACACCGACAAGAGTCCCGGCTGGAAATTTGCCGAGCAGGAAATGCGGGGAATCCCCATCCGCATCGAGTTGGGGCCCAAGGACATTGAGGCAGGAAAATGCGTGATTGTCCGCCGGGACACCCGGGAGAAGATCGAGGTATCCCTGGCGGAGGCCCCTGCAAAGGCGGCGGAGCTGATGGACGTGATCCAGAAGGATATGTTTGAGCGCGCCAGGGCTCACCGGGATTCCCACATCACGGACGTGACAAGCTATGGGGCCTTCAAGGACGCCGTGGAGCACAAGCCCGGCTTTATCCGGGCCATGTGGTGCGGGGACGAGGCCTGTGAGCTTAAGATCAAGGAGGACACCACGGCAACCTCCCGCTGCATGCCCTTTGCGCAGGAACAGATCTCCGATGTGTGCGTGTGCTGCGGCAGGCCCGCCCACAAGCTGGTGTACTGGGGGAAAGCCTATTGATTTATGACCGACAGGCGCGCGAAGGCGCGCCTGTCACTTTTTTCGTGACGTTTCTGCAATTTTATGGTAAAATATAGGAACACAAATAGCGTAAATCACTTCCCGGAATCTCCGGAAATGAGATTTTGGAAAGTGAAACAGCACGAGAGGAGGAAAACTATGACGGCGAAAGAATATCTGGAGCTCTGCTCCCGCAGTCATACAGGGACCAAGGTCACGAAGGATGACTGGGACATGGATTACATTATCGAGGAGGTGCGGGACCTGGTGGAAGCCTATGGGTTCGGCTGGGACAAGCAGGTGCTGATCCCGGAGGAGGATAAGCTTCTCGACGATATGTTCCGGGCCGCCAAAGAGCTGATCTTAAGAACCGGCGTCTACAACATGACCACAGGCCGCATCATATCCTTCACGGAGGAGGAGATCGAGGCCGGACTTCGGGGCATGAAGAAGGAGCTGGTCATGGGCCAGGGGAAGGACGCCTACACACTGGTGGCAAGGGGGATCGAGGATAGAAAAGAGCCCGCCGTCTGGGCGGGGAATCCGGGCTGTCCCACGCCGGAGAGCATCTACTACGCCAACGTGTTAAGCTCTGCCAAGGAGCCGGTGGTGGATCTTCTCACCTGCGGGTCCCTGGTGGATGTGGACGGATTTACGGTAAAAAGCGGGGAACCTACGGAGCTGATCGCCGTGCGAAGGGAGCTTGCCTATCTGCATAAGGCCCTGGAGGAAGTGGGCAGGCCGGGCATGGGCCTTCTGGCGGCGGAGAGCGCGGTGACGGAGATGGGGGACCTGTCGGCCTCTTATGAGAGGAGCCTGCGCCCCTGCGATTCCCACCTGATCGCCATGTTCAACGAACTGATCATCGACAACGGCAATCTGGTGCGGGCCGCCAATTCCCTGGATTACGGCGTGAAAAATGCTTCCCTGGCCTGCACCATGGTGGGCGGACTTGGCGGGGACGCGCCGGGGACGACCCTGGTGATGATGGCTTCCATCATGGCGGCCAATCTCATCTGCCTGGCGGACTATCACCTGTGCCATCCCATCCACATTTCCGATGTGGCTACCACGGCCAGAGGCTGTCTGTGGCTGCAGTCCGTGCTCTGTCAGTCCTTCGCGAAAAATGCGCCGGCCATCATTGTCTGTGACCTGTGGCCCTCAAGCGGCGCGCTGACCAAGGAACTGCTATACGAGGTGGCCGCCAACGCCATCGTGGTGACTGTGTCCGGCGGACATCTGGAGGGTGTCGGGTCTGCCAACGGAAATGAGCCCAACGGAACCGGGCTGGAGGTCCGCCTCATGGGAGAGGTGGGCAAAGCGGTGGCCCGTCAGGGGATGACCAGGAAGGAGGCCAACGAGATCGTGTTAAAGCTTCTTGCCAAATATGAGCATGTGTTTGGCATGGAGGACAAAAATAAGGGAAAACGGTTCGACGAGGCCTATGATATGGAAACCCTTACGCCGGTGCCCCAGTGGCAGGCAATGTACGATGAGGTAAAGGCAGAATTATCCCAGATGGGAATTCAGTTTTAAGAGAAAGGTGAGTAAGTTATGAATCAGAAAAAAGCGCTTGTCCCGCTTTTTAAGCGCGGGGACCTGGGCGGTGTGACCTATCTTGTCACAAACAACATCGTCAATTATCTGATCGTGATCGCAACTTTGTCCGGCGTTCTGGCCTGGCCGGACGAGCTGGTATACGGCCGCGTGATCCCCGGCATGTCCCTGGGACTTTTCTTCGGCGGCGTGTACTATTTTTACATGGGCTATAAGCTCTCCCGGAAGGAGGGCCGGGCCGATGTGACCGCCCTTCCCTCGGGAGTGTCCACCCCGGCCATGTTCGTCATGCTCTACGGGGTGATCACGCCCTTAAGCCTGGCGCTGGACGACCCGGAGCTGGCCTGGTCCGCCTCCGTGGCGGCCTGCTTTATCGGCGGCTTTGTGGAGTTCTGCGGCGGCATCATCGGCCCCTGGCTGAAAAAGAGGGTTCCCAGGGCCGCGCTCCTTGGAACGGTGGCCGGCATCGGATTTATCTGGATGGCGACTCAGGGCGTCTTTGACGTGTACCGGGACCCGCTGATCGGCCTGCCGATCCTGGTGATCGCCATGGTGGGCGTGTTCGGAGGATACCTGTTCCCCAAGAAGATCCCGCCTCTGGTGGTGGCCATTGTGGGCGGCATTATCTATGCCTTTTGCCTGGGGCGCGTGGATGTGGACTTCTCCGGCGTGGGCTTTTATTTCCCCAATCCGGTCAACAGCATTCAGGCATTGCTAAGCGGTGTGGCGGTAGTGGCTCCCTACCTGACCATCATCATCCCCATTGAAATTTATAATTTTATCGAGACCATGGACAATGTGGAGGCTGCCAATGCCGCCGGGGACGATTACAGCGTGCGGGAAGCCCAGTTCGCGGACGGCTGCTGCACCATGCTCTCCGCCATTTTCGGGGGCGTGATCCCCAACACCGTATGGCTGGGCCACGCGGGCTTAAAAAAATCCAACGCCGGCATCGGCTATTCCCTGGTATCCGGCATCCTGTTCGGAATGGCCGGCGTCTTCGGGCTCTTCACCTTCTTAAACTCCCTGGTACCGCCTGCGGTATGCGCCATCACCTACCTGTGGTGCGCCATCGTCATGGTGGCCCAGGCCTTCCGGGCAACGCCGGGCAAGCATTACGCGGCCATAGGCGTGGCCATGGTTCCCCCGGTGGCCGACTATCTGTACACCCAGATCACAGGGGCCGTGGGACTTTCCGGGAACTATACGGAAACTCTGGCCACGGGACTTTCCGGCTATAACGCGGAGGTCACCCAGCAGCTTCTGGACGCCGGCGTCATGTGGAACGGCGTTCCCGCAGTAAAAGCCGGGGCCATCATCATCGGCATCCTGCTTGGGACCATCACCGCCTTCATCATCGACAAGCGGCTGGACAAGGTGGCCATCACCTGCCTTGTGGGCGCGGTGTTAAGCGTCTTCGGCTTCATTCACAGTGCGGAGCTTGGCGTGTATATCACCTCCCCCTTCGCCATCGGATATTTGATCATGGCGGTTCTCTGCTTTATCCTGCATCTGGGCCGGGGAAAATGGTTCGACGCGCCGGATGATTTCGACTACGTCTAAGGAAGGCGTCAGGGGCGCGGGAAATTGATTTTTTATCCCGGCGGCTGCCAGGGCGCGGAAAATTTTGATTTTTACCCGGCTGACAGGGGCGCGGAAAATTATGAATTTTTTCTTAATTTTCCGCGCCGGGCCTCCGGTGAAGCTTGACAAGGATTTCACGATCCGCTATAATATCTCCATCCTTAATAAGAGGGAGTAGCCAGCCACCGCAAAGGGTGGATTTGAAACCGACAATCGATATCGAGAGGTATCCGTATCAAATGAAATGCGCAAGACTTTTATTGTGGCAGACGTCATGATAGAAGTCTTTTTTCATTCTATGGAAAGGAAGGACAATTTTGAGAGAGGAAAACAGGATCAGAGAGATCAACGAGGCAAGGATGGCGGGCCGGGAGGCTCTAAGCGCCCTGGAGCGGGCAGGGGAAGAACTTCACAGCGCCAAAAACTGGGGCATCTGGGACATGCTGGGAGGAGGCTTTCTCTCCACCATGGTAAAACATTCCAAAATCGACGACGCCTCTGAGCTGATGGAGCTGGCCCAGAGCAAACTTCAGCGTTTCCAGAAGGAGCTTATGGACGTGCAGGTTCCGGCCAGGTTCCGGGTGGAGATCGGGAATTTTCTCACCTTCGCGGACTTTTTCTTCGACGGGATCATCGCGGACTGGATGGTCCAGTCCCGGATCGGGGAAGCCCAGGAGCAGGTGGAGGAGGCCATCCGGCGGGTGAGGGAAGCGCTGCGGATCCTGGACGACATGGAACGCGCCATCGATGTGGGGTATGAAGAAGTATGAGCCGAAGACGGAACCTTCGGGGCGGGACCGAAAATGCCGCCCCGAAGGAATCTGAAATGAAAAAGCAGGAGGAAGTTATGGAATTTATCATTGAAAATTTATCTAAGAAATTTGAAGCCAAGGAAGTGTTAAAGCAGATCGATTTCACCTTTGAGAGCGGGAATATCTACGGTCTGCTGGGAAGGAACGGCGCCGGTAAGACCACCCTTTTCAACTGCGTCAACCGGGACCTGAAGGCGGACAGCGGCAGTTTTTTCATCTGTGAAAACGGCGTCAGGCGTCCCACGGTGCCCGAGGACATCGGCTACGTGCTCTCCACTCCCACGGTGCCGGAATTTCTGACGGCCCGGGAGTTCCTGAAATTTTTTGTGGAGATCAACGAGAAGAGCATAGAAGGACTGCGGCCCCTGGACGAATATTTTGAGATGATGAACATCGCCCCGGAGGACCGGGACCGGCTGCTGAAGGATTACTCCCACGGCATGAAAAATAAGATGCAGATGCTGATCAACATCATATCCAGTCCAAGGGTGCTGCTGCTGGACGAGCCGCTGACCTCCCTGGATGTGGTGACGGCGGAGGAGATGAAGGGGCTTCTGCGCTCCCTGAAATCGGACCGGATTACAATCTTTTCCACCCATCTTCTGGATCTGGCGGTGGATCTCTGCGACGAGATCGTGCTGCTCTCCCACG
>CALWDR010000134.1 GCA_944376745.1 uncultured Lachnospiraceae bacterium | reverse complement strand
GATAGAACCGTCAAAGCTGGAACCACTCATGCCATGGTCGAAGAGCCTTCCGGCAGAATGTTACAGCAAGCGCCGCCAGTAAGCGGCGCTTCAATTAACGGGGGGCGGGGGATTTGACGTTTACTTTTTTTGCAAAAATATCTACAGTAATTGAATAATCTCTTTTTCGATCCGCATTGCCATGCGATAAAAGCCTAAATCATTAGGATGCGTTCCATCGACTGTACATGAATCCCAATCATTTCCAGCAAAAAGTTCCGCACCATCGATGAAATACACATGATTATCCCCCTCCGCAAGCGCAGTCTTATATGTTTCTCTTACCACCTCTCGACGAGCTGCCTCTTCTTCCGGGTCTATAAAAATATCCGGCGCAGATATAAATATGATAGGCAAATCTGGATGTTTTCCACGAACAGCACGATAAAGAGGCATATGTGTTTTTTTAAGGTATTCTGCGTCAGGCGCATTATGATCGTAGTCACAGACAAAAACACTCATTTCCAGATTGGCAAGGTATTGAACCATCAAATCTTCCGCTCGTCCGCTTCCTGAAAACCCCAAGTTTCTATAATCCATATCAAGTCTACGCGAAATGATTGCCTGATAACTATTCCCCGGACGTGACGCACAACCGCCTTGTGTTATGGATGAACCGTAATAAACTGCAGGAATAGAGTGACGATAAGGGGTCGGTTCCAAAACAACTGCATCTTTTTTTAGCGCTATATAAAGCTCTTTCACCCCATCATAAAGTGGAAAATTAATGGTATAATCAGCCAAAACGCCATCCGTATTAAAAGGAGCCGAATAACCTGTATGCATTCCCATAGGTGGAACAAACGAATGATAAAACTTTTCAGAGTTTTCGCCGGCTTTTTTCCGGTACAAGTCAAAGCCTGATTGACCAAGAAGTGTAATGTGGGGCATGAGAACATTATTGTCCATTACTGCACGGATTCCGATAAACTCAGAATCCGTACGAAAACGCACGCGTCCGCCTGCTGTATTAGAATTAAGATAAGCCACCCCTTTCGAAATCTGTTCCGCAAGTTCCTGAGGCATCCGTGTATAACATCTGCGTTTTTCATCATAATCTATACCCAATATCACAAAAGGCGCTTGTCTGATATTCAACCAGACAATATCCGGCTCCGTAATATTTGTCTCGATAAAAAGGTTCTTATCAATTTCCTCAATTTTCATATCCATTCTCCTTGTTAAACACATCTGATTTTTTACAACAACACTTTTCCACAAAGTTTAAATACCTGGGTACGCTCTCTGGCCTGATTGTTTTCGTAGGTCACATCGTGGCCATTTTTGTTATGTTTTTCTCCTTAGCTCAGTAGCTGACGGATTCTGCCACCGCAACTACTGTTATGATTTTCATTTGTCTTCCCCCTGCTTTCCCCATCCTGTTCTAAGGACACTTAATATTATATCGTCTGCGGCCACGCAAGGCAACCATTTTGCTGCATTAAAATAATCTAAAAGCCTCCCGGCGCACTTACTGTTCATGGGGTGGGGAAGATAGACAAACTTCCAGCTTCTGGCTGGAACGTAGCCCTGGGTAGCGCTTTTGTTATAAGCAGACCATTGAAAGACGCCGGCACTTGATGAGCCGGTCGCTTGCGGGCGGCGAATCTAGTACCGTTGCGTCTTGATCTGAGCGGAAGCGTGTCTGCGTTAACAAAAGCGCTACCCAGGGCGGCCTCCAGACAAAAACTGTTATTCGTTGAATATTTCCCCACCCCATGAAAAGTAACCTAAAAGCCTCCCGGCATACTTCCTAAAAAAGCATGCCGGGCGTTTTTATCTCCTTTTATTTTCGTGCCGTCTGTTCCCCATTCCGGGCCGTATCCGCATTTTTAAAGCGGACAAAGACGGAGGAAAGGAATGAGAACATCATGAGCGCGATGGGGAAGACGATCATCATATACCGGGCGGCCGTCCCCGGCATCGTTCCCGGATTCTCGCCCGACTCAAACCCGAACAGCACAAACACCAGCATATAGACGCCGCTGCGGACCAGGCTGGACAGCCGGCTGATAAAGCTGATGCCGGCAAAGAAGGTTGCCTCCCGACGCACGCCGTTTCTTCTGGCATCGTCCTCGATCAGAGTCGAATTGACCATGTCCAGATTGGCGGTGACCCCTGCGACTCCGATGCCCACCAACACCCCGCACAGGCATGCCGGGATCAGGGAATGGATGAAATACATGGGGACTAAAGAGAGCGCGAGCCAGGCCAGGGCGATGCGCCAGCATTTCAGCGTGCCGATGCGGTTGATCAGGCGATACCACAGGTACATTGCCGGAATCGCGCTTACGAATACCGCCGCCGACAGGAACGTGGCATTGTGGTCCGCAAGCTGCAAGGTATACTTAATGTAAAAAGGAATGCCTGCCAGCAACAGCCCGCTGGTGGACTGATAGAAAAAGTGCGAGACAGATACCAGCCAGAAATTGCGGTTTGCCGCAAGGGCCTTCAGAGAAGCCCAGAGGCCGGGCTGTTGACTGTGGCTGAACTCGCTTCGTTCTCTGCAGCCCAGAACAGAATAAATGATCAATATGCCGCTGAGAAGTCCCAGGAGCAGCGCCGTATTGGGGTAGCCCATCCGGCTGGTGATCATCGGTACCAGAGAAACACCGATGATCATTCCCACCAATTGCATTGCCTGCCGCAGCGAATTTGCCTGATTGCGCTGCTTCTCGTCACGGTACAGCTCCGGAAGCAGCGAGTGGTAGTTGACCGTGGAGATCGTGTTGCCCGTCTCTGTCAGCATCAAAAAAAATGTAAAATAAACGGCGAGGCCCACACCGGTGCCCAAAGCAGCCGGCGGACTGAAAAAGAGGATCGAGGCAGCAACGAAAACCGGAACGCTGACCAGCAGCCAGGGCTTGCGGCGTCCCCAGCGGGTCCGGGTGCGGTCAGACAAATACCCCGCGATGGGGTCGTTAAACGCATCCCAAACCGCATAGATAATGTTGGCCAGCGCAATGGAGGACATGGTCAGGCCGATCTGCTCGGTATAAAAATAGGTTCCATAGGTAGTATACATATAGCCGGCGATAGACAATCCAAACATGGTCAGCGCATATCGCCATGGACGGTTATAAACCGTGGCTTTTGTTTTTTCCATATTCTGTTCCCCCTCTCAAATACGATCCGCATCCACAAAGCAGTGTACATGCAGCGGCGAGAACACCTTCAGGCCCTCTCCCAGCTCAAAACCACGGCCCTGGGCCAGTTCCCTGCCCTTCATGGTAAAATACATGCGGTACATTGCCAATGTCTGCGAGTCCATCTGACTGTCGTGAAGAGCGATGGCTTCAAATTTCTTTTCGAATACGCCGGAAATGTCGATGACTGTATTGGGATGCGCCGTAAAGTAATACCCGATGGCCGCTGCGGCATATGGCTCTGTCCCCTCCGCCCCCGGTACATTTTTTCTTCCGCTCATCAGAAAAGCGTTGGCCGACGCGCGGCCAGTGACCACATGATCCAGATGGCTTTCATACGCAAGCCACGGGTCCGGCGCAAAAACAGCATCCGGGCGCACACGGCGAATGACACATGCGATCTGCGCCGAAAGAGCCAGCACATCGGAAAGCGTCCCATCCGGATGGTCAAGAAAATAAAAATCGCTGACTCCCAGATGCTTTCCCGCCGCAATGGTCTCCCCATGCCGGATGCGAGCCGTATCCTCTGCCGAAGCCGTGCGGTCCTTATTGCCCTGGCTTCCGTCTGTCACTGTCAGATAGTGTACTTCACATCCTTTTTGCACAAGGGCGGCGATAGTACCGCCCATGCCGATCTCGTTGTCATCCGGATGCGGCTGAATGCACAATACCCGCCTGCTTTGGAAAATATCCGGCGGAGCCAGCAATGCCGCCACATCAAATTGTTGATTTTCCATAGAGTCTCCTCCTTTTGACATTGGATTTTATTCTTAATTATAAATAAAAAATCTGTCAAAATCAACCAGAAATAGTGCAAAACATAGAAAATAAAAGTCGTTTCACCCATGGTGCTGATTTCTGATACAATAGAGCCGTAAAAATCCATGCGGCAATGGCAGAACAAATCAAAAAAACGAAAGAAAAGAGGTATTCCTATGATATTAGCGCAGATACTGGCAGTTACGATTTTTGTTGTCATGTTCCTGCTGGTAGTAATGGATAAATTTGAACGTCACCATATTACATTGGCCTGCGGCGCCGCCACCCTGATCTTTGTGCTGGGGCTTGCCATGCACAGCGGAAAGGCGATCTGGGAGACGTTGAATCTCAGCAGCTTTTTTACCGTGGATTTCTGGTATGCCGCCGAGGAAACAGGCACGTCTGCCGGGATCAACTGGTCCACCATCCTCTTTATCCTGGGGATGATGATCATGGTGGAGGGAATGGCCAAGGCCGGCTTCTTTCGGTGGCTGTGCCTGGAGCTGGCGAAGCTGGTCCGCTACCGGACGGTGCCGCTGTTTCTGGCCTTTATGCTCTTGTCCGCGGTGCTTGCCATGTTCATCGACAGCATTACGGTGATCCTGTTTCTGGCGGCTGTGACCGTGGAGCTGGCGAAGCTTCTGAAGTTTAATCCCATTCCCATGATCCTGTCGGAGATCTTCTGCGCGAATCTGGGAGGCTCCGCGACGATGTGCGGCGATCCGCCCAACATCATCATCGGCACGTCCCTGGGATTCTCATTTATTGATTTCCTGATGAACACGGGAATGATCGCCGGAATCGGCCTGGTGGTCACGGTCCTGTACTTTTATCTGGCCTTCCGGAAAGAATTGTCGGCGGCCGGCGGCAGTCCGGTAGATCCCGCCACGATTCCCGCCCCGGAGAGCGCCATTGCCAACAAACCGGATTTTATATTCAGCTGCGTTATCTTTCTGGCGGCGGTGGCGCTCCTTGCGACCCACTCCATCACAGGGCTCACCGTTTCCCTCATCGGAGTGATCATCGCCCTTGCCACGCTCCTTGTATACTGGAAGTATGCTCTGGAGCTTTTGAAGAAGGTAGATTACAAGACGCTCCTGTTTTTCGTGGGACTGTTTATGGTGGTGGGAGGTCTGGAGCAAACCGGCGTGCTGGAGCTGCTGGCAGACTTTATCGGGAAGATCAGCGGCGGCAACCTGATGCTGATGGTGGCCATCATTATCTGGCTGTCCACCATCGTCAGCGCCTTTGTGGACAATATCCCCTTCGCGGCCACGATGCTGCCCGTCATCAAGACGCTGGCGGCAACCCAGGGCGTGGATCTGTCTACCCTGGCCTGGGCCCTGGCCATAGGTACGGACGTGGGCGGCAGCGCGACCCCCATCGGCGCGTCGGCAAATGTGGTGGGAACCTCCGTGGCTTCCCGGAACGGGTACTTTATCGACTGGAAAACCTACTGCAAGACGGCTGTGCCCGCAACCTTTCTTGTGATCACCATTTCGATGCTCATTATTTTTGTAAGATACTGTTAAATCTTTTTAGGAGGTGGGTGAACATGACAAAACAGATGATCATTGCCATCGGACGCCAGTTTGGAAGCGGCGGACACTATGTGGCCGAGAAGATCGCGGAGGATCTGGGCATTTCCTATTATGACCGCCGGATCCTGGAGGAGATCGCGAAGGAGCACAATGTCCAGACCGAATATTTGGAGAAATACGATGAAAAGCGGGAAAACGTCGTGCTGTCCCGAAGGGTGAACGGCCACACCAATTCCATCGGCGAGATCCTGGCAGAAATGCAGTTTTCCCTTTTAAAGAAGAAAGCGGCCTCCGGGGAGTCCTTCGTCATTGTGGGCCGCTGCGCGGAGGAGATTTTCCGGGGGGATGAGAGGCTGATCTCGGCCTTTATCCTGGCTGACCGGGAGGACCGGATCCAGCATATCGCAAAGCAGCATAGCTTAAGCCGGTCTAAGGCATGGTCCCTCATCCGCAGGGAAGATAACGCCCGGGAAAGATACCACAACCAATACGCTCAGTTCAAGTGGGGAGACCCGGAGGGCTATGACCTGTGCATCAACTGCACGCGCCTTGGCATCGACGGCACGGCGGCGATGCTGGAGACCTACATCAAAGAGCGGACCGGCGCAGCAAAATCGTGACGCGCGCCGGCCCGCGAAATTTACACAGTAAAGCCGATCTTTCGCTGGGCGGGCCAGGGGCAGTCCCGCCATTGCCCGCCCTCCTGGTCCGGCTTTCCGGTCAGCAGGTCGGTGGCCGCGTCCGCAAGATAGCCAAGATAGCTTCCGGCGGAGCTGTCGCCGCACAGAAGCTTCCACAGCAACCCGCCAAAAAGATAGGACTGGGCAAATTCCCGCCAGCTGTGCAGCTCCTCTATCACCTTTTGGGAGAGGCTCCAGAGGATTCCTACCGCCTCGCTCTCGGTGATCCAGCCCAAATAGCAGCCCCAGCGGGCAAGCATCGCCGCCCGGCCCACGTCCCATCCAGCCAGAAAACCCGGGCCATACTGTTCCCTGTACCGCTGAACGAACCGCCAGGCCCGGCTGACAGACTCCCGCTCTTCCTCATCCATATCCTCATCCATCAGTTCTTCCGGCGCATCCGCCTCCCCATAAATCCGATACCGCAGAATGTACCCTTCCTGCTGTAAATAGCGGATCGTATCCAGCAGATCGCTGCGGCCATTGATCCCCCAGGAACGGCGCACGATGGACACAACCTGTTGTTCCATTACAGGAATGTGTTCCTCCACATCCATTCCCTGCAGATCATGGCTGTTGAGGGTGGAAACAATGCCGGACAGCAAAATGCCGAAGCGCTCCCATTTTACATCATCCTTTTTGTAAGGAACCGCCTCCGGCTCAGGCAGAGCCTCGATGCGGGACATGGTTTCATCCAGAAGCTCATACAGCTCCTGCTCCAGCTCAAGGGAAAGATCAAGCTCCTCCTCCTGGTCCTCCTCTTCCATTTCCAGTGTCTCCAGAGCCGCCGCGATAACTCCCATATTCTCTCCGAACAACTGGCCCAGCAGATCCTCGTCGGCAGACGCCGCCTCGTCCTCCTCCACGGGAGATATCTCTATGCGGTCAATCAGCTCCTGGTTCTTTTCCAGAATCTTTCTCATGCTTTCGGCGGCCCGTTCTCTGGCCTGCTGCGCCTGTTTCAGGATTTCATCCGTAGTCATTTTGTATCCCTCCTCACCTGGTTGCGAATTTTTTCATGAAAAATTCCGTAAATGCCGCCAGCTCCTCCTCCTGCGACACATACACGTACAGCTTTTCATCATCCAGCCAGTCATAGACATTAATGCCGATATAGCCCTTTCTGTCCGGGTAAATGACAAAGGCATCCGTGGGATATTTGCTCCGGTAAGCCTTTAAGATCTCCGAGCGGCGGTAGTAAGTGGGCTCGCCGCAGCCGGTCAGGTCGGGGACCGTGGGAACCACCACAATCGTCTGGCTGGCCTCGTTCCAGCCCACGATCAGATTTCCGATCTTCGTTTTGCTCCCATGTACAAACCCGTAATTGAAGCGGCTCACGTCCTCGGTGTAACCGAAGATCAGCCGGTAATCGTCCCCGTTATCCACCGCCTGATCAAACAGCTCCCGCATTTTCCCGGCGTTTGCCCTGCTCTTTTCCATGTCGATCTCAGGGCCTTTGAACAATTTACTAAGAAATCCCATGTCATTTTCCTCCATACATTTTAAGAATAAATATAAAATTTAAATTTTGTTTTTATTTGGGGTAAAAACAATAGAAAGCACGTTTCGCGAACTTTCTATTGTCATAAAATCCCTCTGCGCAGGATGCAAAACCATGCGATCCAAACGGACCTTATCATTTCCATTTTCAGGAAAGCGAATCCTGGTCCTTCCATGCCTCCAGGGCATCCACAATGGTGTTGATCTGAAAATCCACCGTTTCATCTGCGACTTCGGGGACAAACAGCGGGAGCGTATCGGGGATCGCTCTGCGAACCACCATCACGGTCAGACTTAGATTCGTAAACAGGCTGATCCTGGACGCGTCCGCTTTTATCCCGAAGCCCTCCAAAATCTGTCCAAACAGGCGCCTTTGCTTTGCCCGGAACGTCCGGTAACTCTCCTCCGACAGACGTTTGAAAATAAGCTGCTGCTCCTCGACAGTCAAAACGGCGATCCCATTTTTCTCCCCATAACAGCAGGCGTGCAGGAATTGCTTCACAGCGTCCCGCCAGCTTAAAGCCGGGTCCTTCCTCAGCTTTTGCACATACGCGATGATCCTGGGCTGCTGCAGGTACAGGGTCTCAACGATCAGATCTTCCTTGGTGGGGAAAAAGGAATAGAAGAACGTCCTTGAAATGCCGACCTTCTTGTAGATCTGCTCGACGGTTGTATGCTGTATGCCATTCTTTGCCATCAGTTCAAGCCCCACCGTAATGAGCGCGGTCCTTATGCGTTCCCTGTCCTCTTCCGAATAAGCTACCTTCGGCATTCTATCCCTCCCTCAAAATAAAAACAAATATTAAATTTTGACTTTATTTTAACATTTTCCAGTGAAGAATGCAAGAGCGGAATGATTCCTGCAAAAATGTTTCTTCTCCCAGCGATAAATTTCAGTTTATGGTATAATTTGTGTTTTTTGCTTTCCCATTCCGCCTTAACAAGTTATTTTTTATCATTTTCCCGAGGACTCTGGTAGCTGTAGACGCGCTTACCTCCAATAATCCTATTACATTATTTTTCGTAATAACTCCGTGGGAGCGGACATACTCTAATATTTTTTCTTCTTCCTCACTTACCTGCCCTTTTGAGTCCACAACAGAGCGCTCACTTATTTTTTCTTGCGGTACGGAAGCATTTCCTTCCGTATATTTTGCGTTGATGTTCGGCAAAATGATCTTAAAAGCATTTTTAGTAACTTCGATCTCCGGCTTTTCTTTCATACCCTCGTAAGCTTTCATGATTTTTCTGATTCCGGTACCGTATGCCTCTATCAAATGAAGCCGGTAAAATACATTTGCAAGATCCTGATTCCTGCACACAGATATACCTATCATGATATCTTCCACATCGATTCCGGGCATCAATCCCCCAATAGAAACAAATTCGATCCGATCCGCATAGACACTGACAAGGGCGCTGGCGCTAAAAGAATAGTCCCGGTG
>CALWDR010000133.1 GCA_944376745.1 uncultured Lachnospiraceae bacterium | reverse complement strand
ATGAGAATTTTGAACTTGAGCTTGTCTATGCCCAGAGTTGGATCCGCTTCGGCGTGATGGTGGGAGAGCCCGGTGAGTTTGCCTACAGCGGAACGGAGGGCGACTGCCGCGGGACTTATGGCGCGGCGCTGGCCTATACGGAGGCGGAGGGCTACCGGAACATCAAGGGAGGAATGACGGCAGGCTCCACCACCGTACACAGTTACGCCCTGACCAAGGATGAGACCAGGATCCCAGGCTTCGACGATCTGGGAAGCGTGGAGAAGAACGTGAACGGCGAAGTGCTTCATACCATGAAGCTGCGGGTGGTGGGAGATTATTTGACCATGGTGATCGACGGAAATGAAGACAGCCGGCTGACGGTCTGCCTGGACGGTTATGACGGCGGCTACATCTCACTGGTCACCAATGGAAGCGCTACCGCAAAGGGCGCCTTCCGCTCCCTGAAGATTACGGAGCTTGGCGCGGATGCGGTGCTGGGCACGGAAGCGCCGGAGCAGAAGGGCGGCTTTACCTCCCTGGAGAAGATGGAGGAGGAATTTGACGCCTACTATCTTGCGGACGCGGCGGTCTCCACTGCCATGGAGCCGGTAGATCTGGTGGAGAACTGGTGGTTCAACGCCCAGGGCTATGCCGCGCGGTATGAGGCGGGACATGGATCCGAGTATGAGGATGTGGATGTCCTTACCTACACAAAACAGACCTATACGGATTTTGAACTGACCTACACCTATCAGCAGACCTATAACCGGACGGGGATCATCATCGGCACACAGGCCGGACAGTTCCCCCTACAGGCCACGGACCAGGGACTGAAAGCCACGGGAGGCGTGATGTTCTTCATGGAGGCGGAGGGCAATCCCAACGCCATGGGCGATTTTGTCAGCGGATATACGAATCAGGGAGAATCGCGTCAGCGTCTGGATCCGGTGGAAATGGGAGGCTTTGTGGATGCGGAAGGCAGCGCCATGGACAATGTCAACAACAAGGCTTCCCATCAGGTGAAGATTGTGGTGAAGAACAGGGAGATGTATGTCTTCGTGGATGGAAGCAGCGATTACTGCATGTATCTGAAGCTTCCGGAGTCCTATAATGGAGGATATATATCCATCTTCTCCTCCGCCCCGAAGGCCTTCGGCATTGACAGCTTTACGGTCTCCGAGAACATCACCACCGCACTCCCCGCCAAAACAGGGGTTTCCAGTGACGGAACCAGCATGAGCGTTTCGTTCGCCAACCAGAACTTTGACGCCGGAGGCTTTGATACTTATTACATGGAAAAAATCGACGAGGCGGGCTCTATGGCGCAGACAGATTTCTACGATTACTGGATGATCGCAAACGGCAGCTTAAAGCGGCAGAGCAACAGCGTGGGCGGCAGCGATGTCAGCGACGTGGCGGTGCTCACCTATAAGGAGCGTACTTATGAGGACTTTGTGGCGACCATCGAGTACCAGAAGACGCCGGGAAGACTGATGTTCTTCTTCGGAACGGAAAATGGAAGCTATCCCCTCTACCGGGACAGCGCCGGCGACCAGGAAAACGGAGGCGTTATCCTTTACCCGGAGAACGATATGGGCGCAGGCGGCGGCATATGCGCCGTGGGCGAGGTGAAGCTGGCCAATGCCGGGTACCGTCCCATTTACTACGTGAAGCCCTATGCGCCGGGTTACCATGACCAGGAGGAGTGGCTTTCCAACGTGGGAAATACCTACACCCTGACCGTGGCTGTCATCAATAAACACTGCTATGTCTATCTGGAAGGCTTTGGGCTGATGACGGACTTTGACCTGATGGACGACTATGAGGGCGGCTATCTGTCCCTGGCTTCCAGCAGTACGGCTCAGCATGGATTTAAGAGCTTTTCGGTGACGGCCATCGACGGGGCCAGCGGCAATGTCATCGCGGACGCGGACGCCCTTCGGGATATCACGGTGAAGACCGGGACGCCCCTGGAGGGACTGGAGTTTCCGTCCACGGTGCGGGTGACCACAGGAAACGGCCAGCGGTTTGACGCAGACGTGACCTGGAGCGCCCAGGGCTACGACGGCTCCACGCCGGGGAATTATCAGTTCGTAGGGACCCTGTCCGTGCCGGGGCTTTCCAATCCGGGCCGTGTGGCGGCCCTGCTGACAGTGCGGGTGCGTGACAGCTGGCAGGGCAGCAGCGGCTCCACGAAGATCTGGACCTTTGACACGGAGAGCGACCTATTGGATTTTGAGAGCTATTATGTGAAGGACGCCAACGAGGGCGGCTCCGTGTGGTCCGACTTCCCCATGTGGTACGTGCAGGACGGACAGCTCTGGATGGACCGGAACCGGGGAAGCAACGGCAGCGAGAACAGCAACGTGCATATCCTGACCTATACCGGAAAGCAGTATAAGAACTTTGAAGCCCAGGTGGATTTCTCCCAGCAGTACGTGCGGCAGATGATCCTGTTCGGCTCCAAAGAGCCGGGGCAGTACATCGATTACGCCGATCCCCATGCGACGACCAATCCCATCGCCGCCTACGTGGAGTTTGAGGGGAACCGCAACGCCATCGGAAATGTGGTGAACACCAATTATTACCGGCGGCTGGACGAGCAGGTGCCCATGCTGCGGGAGGACGCGGCGGTGGACAACCAGTTCTACGACAAGGAAGATCCGCAGAGCAGCATGGGAACCATGCACACCTTAAAGATCCGGGTGGTGGGAGATGAGATCTCCATGTGGCTGGATGATTACGAGGAGGTATTCACCGGGAAGATCGGCGAAGGCTATGAGGGCGGATACATTTCTCTTGTCAGCGCGGCCAGGGAGGTTGCGCTGGATAACTTTAGAATTACGGAACTGGACGAGGACGGCAATCCCGTGGAGGAGAACCTTACGGTGGCGGCCAATGGAACCCTGAACCTGACCTTGGGCGAGGATGTCCCGGAACAGGTTCAGGAGGTGGAGCCCACGAAGCCGGCTGAAGAAGAGGAGCCGAAAAAGGAGGTTCCGGTGGTTGGAATCGTTGCAGGCGTATGCGCGGCGGTGGTAGTCACAGCGGGAATCATAACAGCGGTCGTCCTCCGAAAGAAACGGAAGAACGCAGAGAAACCAGAGGAAACAGACAGGAAAGAGGGTAATTAAGATGAAGAAGAAAGTAATAGCATTGCTGCTGACCACGGCCTTGGCGTTTGGATGCCTGGCAGGCTGCGGCGAGTCCGGGCAAAATGAAGGCGGAGCGGAGCCGGATAACCAGGAGCAGAACGATACTCAGACGCCCGAGGACGGGCAGGAGGCTGATACGCCGGAGGTGAATACCGAGGTGACCGGAACGGTCACCGTCGGCATCAACTCTTACCGCAATTCGGATTTTGAGGCGGTATTCAACGCCTTTTTGGAGCAGTATCCCAATGTGAAGGTGGAGCCGATCTTGTTTGAATCCTCCACCGATGACGCCACGGAGTATCTTACCTCCCAGGAGATGGCGGGCAAGACTCTGCCGGACATTATCTTTGACGATGCCGGCTCCCTGCCAACCTACATCCAGAACGGCTGGGTGTATCCCCTGACGGAGTTTGTGGAGGGGGATGAGGCATTCGAGAAGGTGCCCCAGAGCGTGGTGGACCGGATGACCTACAACGGCAATCTCTATGCCCTGGGCCAGACCATCCACAGCAACGTGCTGGTGGTGAATGAGGATCTGGTGGAGGAGATGAACGTGGATTTCCCGGAGTTTGACTGGACATGGGATGATTTTACGGAGTTTATCAGGGCCTGCACCAACACCAGCTATTCGGGAATCGAGGACTTAAGCGAGCAGTACAACTGGATCCCCGGAGCCATGACGGAGGGCCGCTCCATTGTTGGATACGACTATGAGGCAAAGAACTTTGACCTGACAGCGGTGCAGAAATTTGTTAACTACTACTATGAGATCGCGGGCTTAAACGGCGTGGAGGCTACCTCCTTAAAGCAGAACGCCAGCTCCGGGACCAGCGATTACGTGACGAAGTTCGGCGATATTTCCGGGACAGACGCAGCCTTCATCGCCGGCAAGGTGGCCGGGACCTTCTCCGGAGTCTGGAAGTATGCGGAGTGGAACCAGAAGGAGCTGGATTTCAACTGGGAATTCTATCCGGTGCCCCAGTGTACGCCGGGAAGGATCCCCATCCATGTGGATTACTGCTGGATGACCACGGACGTGGCGGAGGAAAATCTGGAAGCGGCATGGGCCTTCCTGCGGTTCGTGACCTACAGCAAGGAGGGGAACCTGGCAAGGCTCACCACCTACGACGAGGACCACATCACCTCCGACATGAACCAGGCTTACTACATCCCCTGCACCGAGGACGAGGACGTGATCGCCAAGTTCGAGTCCCTGCCCTAT
>CALWDR010000132.1 GCA_944376745.1 uncultured Lachnospiraceae bacterium | reverse complement strand
GAAGGGTTTTTCTTAAGAAGTTTTTAAATTTAGGTTGCAAGATTGCAAAAGAGGAAAAGCCATGTCCGGAAAATGGCGAAAAACGGGCGTTTGTACCCATTCTATGCGCTTCTGCAATCTCAATTCTCTTACCGTTACTGGTTACGGGGTGGGGAAAATATACAAACTTTCCAGCTTTTGACTGGAACGTAGCCCTGGATGGCGCATTTGTTATAAGCAGACCATTGAAAGACGCCGGCACTTGGCGAACCGGCCGCTTGCGGACGGCGAGCCTAGTACCGCTGCGTCTTTCTCTGAGCGGAAGCGTGTCTGCGTTAACAAATGCGCCATCCAGGGCGGCCTCCAGACAAAAACTGTTGAATATTTCCCCACCCCACGAAACGTAACGTTTCCCAGCGTTACGTTGAATTGCTATATTTACACTAATAGATTTCTGATGTATAATCCTGGTATGGCGGAGGAAGGGAACCTTTCTTTCATCACCTCCAGCCCATGCGGACGCATGTAAGCAATGCTGCCCGCCGCTGAATCATCGTATACCAGGATCACGACCCCACAGAAAGGACGTGTTATTATGGCATTACCAGCAACAACCTCTTATACCATTGATGATATTTATGCTCTGCCGGAGGGCGAGCGCGCCGAATTGATTGACGGGCAAATGTATATGATGGCCCCGCCCAGTCGAAAGCATCAGGATATAGCCAGCGATCTCTTCACGGAGATAAATTCCTATATCAAATTAAAGGACGGCTCCTGCAAGGCATATTTTGGCCCATTTGCCGTATTTTTGAATGAGGATGCTAAAAATTATGTAGAGCCGGATATCAGCGTTATTTGCGACAAAAGCAAGCTTACGGATAAGGGTTGTCTCGGTGCCCCCGATTGGATCATCGAAATTGTTTCCCCCGGCAGCAGGCGAATGGACTATTTTATAAAGCTTTTCAAGTATCGTACCGCCGGGGTGCGTGAATACTGGATCGTGGACCCGGAAAAGAACCGTATCACCGTATATAATTTTGAATCAGAAGATACCGGAGACTATACCTTTGCTGATTCTGTCAAAGCCGGGATCTATGATGATCTGTCCATTGATTTCCGGGCAATCACTTTCTAACGCAGCAGATACGGCTTTTCCGGGCTCATTATAAAACCCTCTTCTGACCGAAGCACAAACCGGCTTCCGTCAGATGAGGGTATTTGTCACAAGACGATGTGGGGTCAAAAGGTCATGCTTTTTCATGCAAGCATGACCTTTTGACCCTGGTATCATAGGGTTATTCTTTTATCCTGCGGCTGACCTTCCCGTCAACAACGGTGGTCTCCCCCAGAAGCTCCACCGTTACCGGCGCGCCCTGGTTATCCACCTCCACCGCGTCCCCGGTGACAGTGATCCACAGGGGAGACCCCTGCCACACCACGCGGAATCTCAGGCTCTTCCAGGCCTCTGGAAGGGAAGGATGAATCCGAAGCTTGCCGCCCGCCACGCGGATGCCGCCGAAGCCCAGCACGGCCACCTGCCAGATGCCGCCCATGGAGGCGCTGTGAATGCCCGCGTCGGAGGAGCGCATCTCCTGGCCCAGATCCACCAGGGACGCCCCCTCGTAGAACCGGTAGGCCTCCTCGGAGAGTCCCAGGTCGTTGGCCACCACGCCGTGGGTGCATTTGCTTAAGGAGGAATCGTGGAGGGTCCGCTCCTCATAGTACTTGTAATTGTTCCGCTTGATCCGCTCGTCGAAAAGATCCTCCAGCAGGTAGAACAGCACCACCAGATCTCCCTGCTTGGACACCTGATAGGAGTTGATCTGCTCCGGGTTGAAGTCATTGTAGATGGTCAGCACCTCGGAGGACTCCTTGTACTTGGTCAGGTCCAGGTATTTCAAGTCAAAATACCCCTCAAACTGGGGGATGATCCCCTCCTCACCCTCGGGCTTCGGAAGATACAGCCTGGGCAGCCGGTCAGAAAGCTTCGTTTCCAGCTCCCCTAAGGAGAGGACCTGATCCAGCCTGTCGTACACGTCCTTCTTCTCCTCCCGCAGCATGCGCAGAAGCTTCAGTCCCAGCTCCATGTTGTAGTGAGCCAGATAGTTGGTGTAGGCGTTGTTGTCCACATGCTCCTTGTACTCGTCGGGACCGATGACGTCCGTGATCTCGTATCTGCCCCTCTCCTCCTTCCACTCAATGCGGCTGGCCCAGAATTTCGCCGTGTCCAGGATCATCTCGTAACCGCATTTTTCCATGAAATCCTCGTCTCCGGTGGCGGAGTAATACTGCCACACCGCAAAGGCGATGTCCGCGGAAATATGCTGCTCGATCATCCCGGTCAGGTACTGGATGGGCTTTCCGGTCACCACGTCGGCGGGCCCCCAGATGGGCGTCACCTCGCCGTCGGTGATCCAGGCGGCCTCCCAGGGGTACATGGCTCCCTCGTAGCCGTACTCCTTCGCCTTGGCCCTGGCTCCGTAGAGGCCCCGGTAACGGTATTCCAGGAGGGTTCTGGCGGTCTCCGGCTCGGTCATGAGATAGTAGGGCAGAAGGAATACCTCCGTGTCCCAGAAGGAATGGCCCTTGTAGCCCTCTCCGGTCATGGCCTTGGCGCCGATGCCCACCCGGTTGTCATCCCGCTTCACCATGATATTCAGGTGGTAAATGGCAAAGCGCAGCGCAAGCTGGTCCACGGGATTGGCGGAGTCGATCTTCACATCCTCCTTCTCCCAGATCCCGGCCCAGACACGGGCGCTCTCCGCCCGCAGCTTCTCGTAGCCCTCCTGCCCCAGAGCTCTCACCCTGGCAAGGCCCTTCTTCTTGATATCCTCCACGATCTCTTCCGGCGTGAAGGATACGCCCTCCGGCATATGGCCGCTCACGTCGCCGCCCTCCATATAATCCTTGTCCCGGGAGGTGTAGACGGCGGACAGCTTTTCAATGGCCAGCTTCTGGCCCTGCTTCACCGAGAACTGGGTGCTGATCTTGATCTCTCTTCTGGAGATTACAGGCAGGATCTTGGGCTCCGTCTCCTGTCCGTCCAGCAGGAAGCGGTGGGTGGTGTAGATGCCGGCCTTCACCCCGGACTGCACCGTTTCCGACACCATCTCCAGGTAGCGGTTGTCGTAGAGGCGCTTGTCCCCCTCGCAGAAATGCTGAGCGCCGCTGTTGGACACCGTCCCGTCGATGCCCGACGCCAGCTTGATCTGTACGTCGCCGTTTTGGGGCTCGATCTCCACTCTTGCCCCGATGACATGCTCGTCCGCCATGGACACGGTCCGGGCAAAGGTGAAGGAAAGCTTCAGGCCGTCCCCATTTTCCCAAAGGACCCTGCGGACCACCTCCCCGGTCTTTAAATTCATTGTCCTGTCATAGTCCAGGATCTTCCCTGTGAGAAGGCTTAAGGGCCTGCCGTTTACGGAAAGCTCCATCTTCGTCACGTCCGGGAAATTGGGAAGCTCCGTCACCTCATTTTCATGGAACTTGTTGAAGGTCCCCGTGACAAACATATCCCTGGTCTCGGAGGTATAGGCCTCCTCCAGGGCATTGCGGACCCCCAGATAGCCGTTGCCCTGGCAGAAAATGGCCTCGCATTTTCCTAAGAAGCGCTCGTCGAAGATCGTCTCGCTGATCAGCCAGTTCTCCCATTCGCCCGCGCCCCTGTCATAACGCAAATGATTCATACTTGTTTCCTCCTATAAAAATTTTACGCTGCCGCGCTCCACAAAGCGGTAAGGTACATAGACGTCCTTGTTTTTATTGGATTTTTTCATCAGGTTCTGCAAGACCTCAGCCGCCCGGTAGCCCACCTCCTCCATATCCTGCTCGATGGTGGTAAGGCCCGGCGTGGTGTAGCCCGCAATGGGGATTCCGTCAAATCCGGTGACGGAGAAATCCTCCGGCACGGAGTAGCCAAGCTCGTGGATGGCCCGCATGACGCCCAGGGCCATCACATCGCTTAAGCACAGAAATGCCGTGCCCTTGCTCTTGCCGTACTCCATGATGTACTGCTTCGTCTTCTCGTAAGCCACGTGTTCCCGGAATTCTCCTGTGAGAATGGAGTCTCTGCTCAGCTCCATCCCCCGCTTCTGCAAGGCGCTGTAAATGCCCGCAATGCGGTAGTTGTTCACCTCCGCCTGCTTCTTGCCCTGGACCACCACGATCTCTCTGTGGTTGGCGTCCAACAGGTAATCCGTCATCTCCGCGGCGGCTCTGACGTTGTCGATGGAAACGCAGCCGATGTCCTTGCCCCGGCTGTACACGTCCACCAGCACGCAGGGAAATCCCGCGTCCACCAGCTCTTGAAAGTAAATATCATCCGTGGCGACTCCGCTTAAGACCGCCCCGAAAATGCTGTGCTCCGTACAGAACTGCTCATAGGTTTTCTGCTTCTGTTCCTCGGGATTTAAAGTATAGAGGGCCACCTCCAGCCCATGCTCCGAGGCGTACCGGTAGGTCCCCTTCAAAAGCGCCAGGACAAACCCGTTGCGCATGTCGCTGTCCATAAACCCGGATACGATCAGCCCCATATTTTTGGAAATCTTGGAGGACAGTGTCTTCGCGTTGATGTTCGGAGAATATTTCAGTTTCTGGGCAGCCGCAAATACTCTGCGCTTTGTCTCCGGGTTGATGTCCCGATAGCCGTTGAAGGCTCTGGATACGGTGCCGATTGAGGTGCCTGCCGCCTTCGCGACATCTTTTATGGTAGCCAAATGACTCACTCCTTTACTGCTTTTTATCTCTGTTCTTTCTCTGGCCGTACGGGGAAATACACCGTGCAGCGCTCTCTCCCCACTTCATGTAACGGCTTTAAATAAAATCCATTATTTATAGTCCACAGTCACGCTCTGCCCCGGCTGGCACTCCGCCTTGCCGCCGCAGAGAACCGCCGGATAGGAGGTCTTGTTTTCCACGGTGAGGGTTTTCCCCTCCACCCGGACGGAAACGGTCCCGTCCAGCACAGGCACCTCCTCCAGGGAGGCCTTCTGCCATTTTGCCGGCATGCAGGGATTTACCAGAAGCTTCTTCTGGGAAGCCAGGGGCTCGATGCCGAAGAAGAACCGCACCACCGGCAGGAATGTGGAGTATGCCGTCCAGGCCTGCACGAAGCAGCCGTAATCCGGGGACATCTCCGACATGGAGCCGGGGGTGGCCATGCCGAAGGTGGTAAACATCTTCTCGATGAGCCCAAGGGCCTCGTCCACCCGGCCATACATGGCCTGGGCCACCGCCATCACGCCGGTGCTGATGGTCATCTGGGCGCCCCGGTACATGGCGCTTAAGTACATGCCGTAAGGTCCGATATAGTCGTCCGTGGACATGACCGCAAGGGCCCGCAGGGCTTTGTCCTCATCGGCGATGCCGATTTCCATGGGGGTGTTGATGGGCCAGTTCCGGTTCAGAAGCCAGCCCCGCTCCATGGCTCCGTCATTTTTGCGCTCCTCCAGAATCCTTAAGATATAGTTCTTCATCTCGTCGGAATGACTGCTCTCCAGCATGCCCTCGATGACGTCCCGCTTCTTCTCGATGGTCTCGTAGGAGGCGTAGGCGTCGCAGAACAGGCCGTTTTCCTCGTCCCACAGCTCCTGGTTGATCTTCTCCTTCATCTGCTCATACAGAGACAGGTACGCCCTGGCCGCCTCATGGTCGCCGTCAAGCTCCAGCATTTTTCCATAGCACTCGTAGGCCTCGCAGGTGTAGACGATGGTGTCGATCATCTCCATGTTAAGGCCCGCGATCTCGGTGATCCCGTAGCCGGTGGGATACATATCGCCGTCGTCGTCCTGCTCCCGCAGCCAGGCGATGCTCTTGTGAATGTAGGGCAGGCACTCCTCCAAGAACTCCCGGTCTCCCGTCCACTCAAAATATTTCCACACCATGGTGACGAAGTGGGCGGTCTCCTGGGTATTTCCGGGGTTGGGGCAGTGGCCGTTGGGCAGAAGCTCATGGATCACGCGCCCGTTGCCGTTGACCTGCTCGGAGTAATCCTTAATGAGCCTCAAGGTATCCCTGCACAGCTTGCTGTCTCCCATTCCCAGAATCCCCTGGAGGGTGTAAAAGCTGTCGCAGCCGAACCACCAGCAGTATTCGGGAATTCCTGCCATGATCCCCCGGCCGTAGGTATCCTGGTCCAGAATGAGCCAGTCGGCATTGACCTTGGCCCAGTCATAGATATTCTGGAACTGCTTGTCCTCCAGGGTGAGCCGGGCCCGCCCGATCAGCTTGTCGTACTTGGCCTTTTTCTCTCCCTCGTAATCCCTGTCAAGCAGAAGCTGCCGGTATTGATTCCTGGCGTCCTCCTCGGACAGCTCGGAGCCGGCCACATAGAAGGTGATCTCCTTGGTCTCCCCCGGAGCCAGGTAGAAGTTATGGGTCATGGCGCAGCTTATGCCTGTTCCCACCGTGTTCTCCGGTCCGAAGAAATCGCCCATGCGGTTTTCCGCCCAAGGGGTATCGCAGCCGATGATGGCATACCAGGGATTGTCGGAGTCCTTGGCCACAAAGCAGCGCTCCTTATCCCGGCAGGTCATGTCCACCCGCTCTCCCGCGTGGAGTCCCACCTCCTCAGACAGCCACACCGGCACCATATGTACCCGGGCCAGAAATTCGGTGGAGCAGTCGCAGACCGCTTTCCCGTGATTGTGAAAGACATATTTGATCAGGATGCCCTTGACCCCCTCGGGGGCAAGCTGGGTCCGGGTAGCTGTCACCGTGGTGTGCCCCAGACCACCGCCGTAATAGGAAAACACATTTTTGTGGGGATAGTTCTCAAATTCATCCGCCTTCATATAGCAGTCCACGGTTCCTGCCGTGTGGTCGATAAACCGCATCCAGAAGCCGTCCAGAAGCTTCACCGGATAGAGCCATAAGCCCCCCATCTCATTTTCCAGATGATGGCCGAAATCCGGAAAATATCCGTCAATGCCTCCGATCAGCTTGATCTTCTCATTCCCGCAAACATACTGTGGTCTTGTGCACCTTGTTGTCGCCTTCATTTTGCAAATCCTCCTTTGGCTCCAGTTCCGTAAACGTTTTTGGTATGGTTTTATCATAGCTGATTTTTCAAAAATATGCAATCCTTTTTTCGATTTTTGTAAAAAACCTTCGACAAAACACACCTATGGTTGCGCTGCAGGAGTAACAAAAACCCTTGCCACAGCAATTTACTATGGCAAGGGTTTTTATTAACCTAAATGCCGGATCGTATCCAACACATCCGACATGGCGGCCATTTTCCCTTCATCATCAGCAGCTCTTTCTAATGCTTTCATCGCCCTCTCTTTTAAAGAGGTCTGCTTTGATGTAAGGTCATCATACATTTTTGAATAAAGAGCGATCAATGTCCTGTTTGTTGCTTCTCGCGCCTTAATGATCTCTCCTACGGCTTTTGCCTGTTCCTGTGTTCCGACGTCACCAGGTCCGCCTGATTTCATTTTCCCAAGTTCGGAAATCGCCTCCGCAAGAAATGCCTGGTCAAGAGAGATTTCTTCCAGCTTGCCTAACAGGTAATCCATCGTGAGTTCACTCGAAGGTTGTTTTTCTGCTGCCGCATTGTTCTCTGACATTATTTTGTCCTCCAATTTAATATCCGGCGGACACGCAAGGCATATCGTGTTTTCATTTATGAAGCGTGCCCTGCCATTTTTCACAAGCCCTTTCGCCCTTTTGGGGTAGGTCGCTTCATAATCAATATCACTCCCCGCCGCCCCCGTAGTTCTTCTTCTCAAATTCCTCCCAGGACCTGGAAAATTCATGATCCATGAAGGCGTCCTTAAGACCGGTGATCTGCTTTAGGCGCAGCACCTCGTCAAGCTCCATGCCCAGGGTTTTGCAGATTCTTTCATCCTCCCAGCCCATTCTCGTAAGCTCCAGGACGATGTCGGACATGGGGCGGATGCCGTGGGTTCCCCGGGCCCGGTTGTGGCGGATGGTGGAGCCGATGCGCTCGTCCTTGGGCTTGTCGATGGTGGAGACCGGAAGGTAGCCGTGGATGCGCTTTCGAATGTCCCCATGCTCCCGGCCCACGCGGTTTCTGTGAAAGCCGTCCACGATCTCCCGGTTTCCGTCCTTCAGATCGTAGGTCACGATGGGCATGGTGTAGCCGTCGGTCTTGATGGACAGGTACAAAAGCTGCATCTCCGGGCTCGCCACATAGTTGGGGTTGTAGTCGTTGGCATGCACGTGCTCCTGGGGCACCCACTGCACGCAGTCGCAGGGCTCCCCGCAGAAGGGACTGGCCTCGTGGAGCTTCCTGCGGATCTCATTTAAGGTGTCCACCTGCTCCGCAAGCTCCATATCAGAGAGCTCCGCCAGGATCTCCTCAAGCGCTTCTCTCACGTTTGCTCTCATATGCCGCTCCTCCATAAATTTTTACAAAATTGACGGACCTGTCCCGGACCCGGTAGCCGCATTTTTCATAAAGGTCCGCGTATCTGCGGGGCACCACGGACATGGCGGCCTCGGGCAAAAGCTCCGCCAGGATCTCATATCCCGCATTGGCGTTCCCTATGTAAACGTTGCGGATGACGCCCTCGTCGTTGATGGAAATGGCCGCGTCCACGCAGCCGTGGGTGATATTCAGATACCACTCCTTATTGTCGTCGTCGTAAAATCGGTCGTTGGTCTCGGCCTCCACGTCGCGGGAGCCGAATATGGGACCCATGTAGGTATAAAAATCCCGGTCCCTGTTATTCATTCGCAGCCTCATCGTTCTCCTCCATCAGTTTTTCTGCGATGCGCTTTAAGCTTTTGCTGTCCGCATCCTTTGGCAAAATGATGTTATGGTACTTCTTCTTCAGCTCAAAAAGCCTCTTGACGTCCCGCTTGGTCTCCCCGAAGGAAAGGCTGGTCATCCAGAAATCATTTTTCTCGATGGCCCGGGCGATCCTGCGCCAGGAGGCGGCCTTCTTGGCCGTTTCCAGCTTCCTGTCGGCCTCCTGGGGGATGTCCCGGACCGTGAGCCCTTCCTTCTCGTACCAGGACAGAAACGTTTTGATCTTATGGTAATAGTGGTCCCGCACCTCCGGCGCGTAGAGGCCGATGCTTTCCAGCAGGAACACCGCGTACTGCTCCCAGGTCATGCCCGCAGGCTTCTCCGACTTGATGTTCCCCAGCAGGGAGGTGCGGCAGTAAATGTTGCCGAAATTCACGCCCTCCACCCGGTTCAGCACCTTCTCCCAGGTCTCCGGCTCCAGGTATTTAAACTGATTTAAGCCCTTGCGCTGGTCGTCCCCGTAGGGCTGGCACAGCCTCTGCTCATAGATGGACACGCCGTTTTTGTACATCAGCTCATACACCTGGTTGAATTTCAGGTTCAGCCTGGCCACCGCCGTCCAGTCGTCCTCCGCCCGCCAGTCGTAGAGGGGATAGAAATTCCAGCAGTTCAAAAGCTCGCTCTTGCAGTGGATGCGGGTGGTCCAGGGATACTCTTTGTAGGGCTCCTTGGACTCGCTGATGATGGTGCGGAAGCGGTTTAAGGATTCGTCGGACCGTATTCCCACGCCCACCGCGGTCCTGCCGCCGTGCTTTAAGTTGTACCACCTGGCAAACCACAGGATGAACTCCTCAAACTCCATGCCCCGGAAGAACCACTCCTCAAAGCCCCTGGGACAATGGTCCTCGGTGCACAGGATCACGTCCTTCCGCCTGGTGGGATAAGCCCGCACCCATTTTTCCTGCTCCTTCCTGTCCCAGCAGATCCACTTGGGCTGGATGGCGGACACCGCGTTCCGCAGGGACAGGGGCAGCGCCACCCAGTACCACTCGTCCACCACGTCCTTCGTCTCGTCGATCAGCTCCTCGATGTGGGCAATGGTGGCCTTGTACTGGGCCTCCAGGTCGATATAGAGAACCGAAAATTTCCGGCCCATGGCCCGGGCCTCCCTGGCCATCAGCTGCAGCATGACGGAGCTGTCCTTTCCTCCGGACACCGACAGATAAAAATTGTCAAATTCCTCCAGCACGATCCGGTACCGCTCCATGGCGGCGTCATACACATTGATGTCCCTGTATATCTTAGCCATCCTTATCCTCCAGTTGTGAGCAGTCAAATATCTCATGGCGGTACCGGCTGCCGTAAATGCATTTTTTCATGGCCTCCCTGGAATCGCTCCGGTTCTCGATGGCCTGGCGGATGCCGTCCAGGATATTTTCCTTCCGCGCCAGGCATTCCAGGATCTTCTCGTCGATGGTCCCGTCGGCGCAGACGTCCACGATGCGGACCCCGGCGTTCTGGCCCAGGCGGTGAATCCGGTTCTCGGCCTGGAGCCGGGTGCCCAGGTTCCAGTCATTGGACATGTTCACGATATTATGGCAAAATTGCAGGTTCAGCGAAAATCCCCCGCAGTTTTTATTTGCGATGAGATATCGCTTCTCCCCGGCAAATTCCCGGATGGCCCGGGCTCTGGCCTTCTGGGAGGTCTGCCCGTCGAACCGCACCGCCTCCGGTCCGTACAGCCGGCAAAGCTGGGTCACCTCCGACTCATAATGGCAGAAGACAATGGCTTTCTCCTCCCCCAGTTCCCGGAGGACCCGGACCGTGGTCTCCACCCTGGGATTTTCCAGCGGGTCTTCCAGGAACATCTCCTCCGTCACAAAATGGGCCCCGGAGGCGTGGAACACCACCTTTTTCCCGGAAATGACCGCCTGGAGGGCGGAAAACAGGCGGTACACCGTCTCCGGCTGGAACTCGTCGATCTTGTGCAGGAGCCGGTCCGCCACCTTGCCGTACTCCGTCCACTGCTCTCTGGTGAGCTTAAAATACCGGATGCTGTGCTGCTTGTCCGGCAGCTCCATGCAGTCCCGCTTCCTTTTTTCAAAGGAATAGGGGGCAATCTTCTCCGCCAGGTATTCCGTGTTGAGCACCCTGCGGATCTTCCCGTGCTCATCCTCCTCCAGATGGTTCACAGCGAAGCTCCAGTAGGAGCGGTAGCCCAGGATCCGCCAGTCCAGAAGATAGAACTGGGCGAACAGATCCGCCTCATTTTTGGAGATGGGCGTCCCGTTGAGGATCATTTTGTAGGAGCAGCGCTCCGCCAGTCTGGTGATGTTCTTCGTCCGGTAGGCCTGGGGATTTTTCGTCAGAAGGCTCTCGTCGATGACGAGAAAACAGCTTTTCGTCTCTGTCAGATTTAACAGATAGGCGTTTGCCTTGATGCTGGAGCTTAAAGTCTCGATCCCGCAGATGGTGACCAGGCTGCACAATTCCTCGGGACACTGCTTGACGATCTCCCGGCGGATATTGTCCTTGGCCGAGCAGGGACACAGCCAGATCACAGCGTCGATCTTGCCCGCCTCCGCCCGCCGCCTGGCCAGCTCCAGCGTGATGATGGTTTTCCCCGTGCCGGACTCCATGAACAGGGCGCCCACCTTCAGCCTGATCATCTTATCCACCGCCTGCTGCTGCCAGGGCAGCAATGTGTTATTCAATATCATCCTTCAAATCCTCAATGATCGCGCCCGAGGCCACCAGCGTCTTTTTCAGGCGCTCCTTATCCCCTATGTCCTTTCGCTGCGGCCTGCGCACCTTGCGCACCTCAAACCGTTTTTCCTTCTGGACCCGCTGGTCGATCTGCCCTCTGGCCTCTTTGGAAATGGAAAAGCCCATCCGGTCCGCAAAGTCCAGAACCTCCCTGTAAAATTCCACGGCCACCCGGATCTTCCCCTTCTCCAGCCTGGCCCCCGGCAGTTTCCGGGAAACGCCGTACAAAAGGTCGTTTTTCCCGTTCCATATAAGCGTCAGCTTCTGAAGCTCCTCATCCCAGGCGATCCACCGCTCCTGCTCCGGCTTGTAGGTCCCCCGCACCGCTTTCTCCTTGGAAGCCTCGTCAAAGAAGCTCACCGTAAAGCCCGCGGCCAGAAGGGCGTTGCCCAGCTCCGCCGCCCGGTTCTGGGCGCTTCCGGTGTACTGGGTGATGGCGCGCTTCCAGCAGGTGCCCTCCCAGTGAAATTTCTTGCTTTTGACGATTTCCCGGAAGGTTTCGTCCTTCACGTACCGGGCCGTCAGAACGCCCTTTTTATATGCCAGCTCCACCACGCCGCTCTTTGCCGCCCTGGCCGGACGGACGGTGAGCCGCTCCCGCTCCTCCAGAAGCTCCGCCTTCACGTCCTCGGGCATCTGGGCGATGGCCTGTTCCTTATATTCCTTCAGAAACCAGAACATCAGATTTTTCCTTGGTTCCAGGCGGTTCTCGATCCAGAAGCGCGCGTCCGTGTGAAGCTCGTACCCATAGGCGGCTGCCTGCTGCAGCTCCCTGGCCGTATGCTGAAGGGGCTTCGGCGCTCCCGCTTCCGCCTCCCACATTTTTTGTAAAATTTCCCGGATCTCCTTTACCGCCGCGGCCCGCAGCGTGGTCGCCCAGGCAACCTGCTTCTCCGTTCCCGTAAGGTCCGGCAGCTTCTGGGGCGCTTCCCCCGCAGATCCGGCAGGCTCCTGTAGTGCTGTCCCCGCAGGTCCGGCGGACTCCTTTGGCGCCATCCCCGCGGGCCCGGCGGACTCCTTTGGCGCCTCGCCTTCAGCCGCTTCCCTTCGGGCTTTTTCTCCGCTGCCGCGGCTGGAGGTTTCATCTTTCCAAGCCATAAAATCCCTCCTTCTGTCAATCAATGTATGATACCAGGTTCAAAAGAACACGCCTGCATGAAAAACATGACTTAGGTATCACGGGGGCAAAATACCCTTGCCCCCTGCGTCATGTATCTATTATAAAGTAGATTTTTCCTCACATCAAGAAAAATGGTATATTTTTGTCATTTCCTGTCAGTACTCGAATTGCGTTTCGACTTTATGCAAAAAGGGCATGCGCCTCCGGCTCCGCGTCCGGAGGTACATACCCTTCTTGATCCATTCCATTGATTTTTTTACAGGTACTTTTTCAGAAGCTCCACCTTGTCAAGGGCCTCCCAGGGCACGTTCAGGTCGTCCCGGCCAAAATGTCCGTAGGCCGCGGTCTGCCTGTAGATGGGCCTTCTTAAATCCAGCATTTTGATGATCCCCGCCGGACGGAGGTCGAAATTCTCCCGGATGATCTCCACCAGCTTCTCGTTGGAAAGCTTTCCGGTGCCGAAGGTGTCCACCGCCACAGAGGTGGGCTGAGCCACGCCAATGGCGTAGGAGAGCTGAATCTCACACTTGTCCGCCAGCCCCGCCGCCACAATGTTCTTGGCCACGTAACGGGCGGCGTAGGCCGCGGAGCGGTCCACCTTGGTGCAGTCCTTGCCGGAGAAGGCGCCGCCGCCGTGGCGGGCATAGCCGCCGTAGGTGTCCACGATGATCTTGCGCCCGGTGAGACCCGCGTCCCCGTGAGGCCCGCCGATCACAAAGCGCCCGGTGGGATTGATGAAAAATTTTGTATCCGCGTCCACCATCTCTGCAGGCAATACCGGATCAAACACATATTTTTTGATGTCCTCATGAATCTGCTCCTGGGTCACGTCCGGGTTGTGCTGGGTGGAGAGCACCACGGCCTCCAGCCGCCGGGGTCTGCCATTTTCATCGTATTCCACGGACACCTGACTCTTGCCGTCGGGTCTTAAATAGGGAAGGGTGCCGTCCTTGCGGACCCTGGCCAGTTGGCGGGTGAGCTTATGGGCCAGGGAGATGGGATAGGGCATAAGCTCCGGGGTCTCGTTGGTGGCATAGCCAAACATCATGCCCTGATCCCCCGCGCCGATGGCCTCAAGCTCCTCGTCGGACATTTTATTTTCCTTGGCCTCCAGAGCCTTGTCCACGCCCATGGCGATGTCGGCGGACTGCTCGTCGATGGCCACCAGAACAGCGCAGGTGTTGCCGTCAAAGCCGTACTCGGAGCGGTCATAGCCAATTTCCTTCACGGTATCCCGCACCAGCTTCTGAATGTCCACATAGGCACTGGTGGTGATCTCCCCTGTCACCAGCACGAAGCCCGTGCAGGCCGCCGTCTCACAGGCCACCCGGCTCATGGGGTCCTGCTCCATCAGGGCGTCTAAGATCGCGTCGGAAATGGCGTCGCAGACCTTGTCGGGATGCCCTTCGGTGACGGATTCCGATGTAAATAATAATTTTTCCATGTTGTTTTCCTCCTGAAATTTTCCATTTGCTTGTCTGTAGCTGCCATAGGGCTTTTTATCTCATAGGAAGATGCTTCCCCCATCCGATAAAAACGGTCCGCCATAAGCGGACCGTTACCTCAAAGATAATCAATCCTCTTATTGTTCGATTGCTCGCTCAGGTTGGCACCTTCCGCTGTGGGGGTTGCCGTGACTTCACAGATCCTATGTATCTCCATCACTCTGAATAAGAGAAATTACACAATATTGAATTTTCAAATCTTTGCTGTACTAGTTATACACCTGTTTTCCGTTCCTGTCAATAGGACTGTCCCAATATTTTGCAAGGCGCTTCTCCGCAGCCTCCAAATCAAGCCCGTACTTTTCCATGATCTGGGTCCGGGCGGCCTCTCTGGATGCCCCAAATTCCCGACAGGCTTCCAGTAATACCTTCACGCCTTTTTCGGCGGCTTCCTCGGTCACGCGCTCCGTCACTTCCTCGGTCACGCGCTCCGTCACTTCCTCGGTCACACGCTCCGTCACTTCCTCGGTCACGCGCTCCGTCACTTCCTCAGTCACGCGCTCCGTCACTTCCTCGGTCACCTTTTCCGTAATCTCTCCCGTGACTTTCTCGGTAATTTCCTGCTCCATCTCATCTATCATGCGCCTTAATTTTTCCTTTGCCTTCTCCAGCTCCAGCATATACCGCACCCCTATCTCTCTGCTGTTTCTCAACCGCTCTATCCCGGAATGGAGTTTTTTTAGTTCGGCGTCTACCGCATTCTCCCTGCGGGTATCCTCCAGATACCGCAGCAGATTTTTCAGTTCCTGACTCCCGCCGATTTCTCCGCCCGTATAGAGAAATATCTTTCTTACCCCATCATTATACTCTATTTCCGGCATTTCTTCCACTACATTTTTTACGGTGTAGATCATGCGGTTTCCGCCAAACGGGTCCTTGGGCAGTATCCAGATGCTCCACAGTTCCGGCAGCTTCTCGTAATCCGTCCCTGTCTCCAGCAGCTTGACGTCCATCAGCGACTGATAATACCGGTCCCGGCGGGGCAGATCATCCGTTTCCCCATTGTTCGGCTCGATATCGTACAGCCGCACTGTTTCCGCGTTCCGCTCTTTGACATTGATCTCATTGGCGGCTACGTCCAAGCGGACTCCGTGATATTCCGCATCCAGCCCGTTTATCACCTTCTGGCAGGTAATTTCAAGATTCTTTACCTTCAGCCCCGTGGCCCGCTCAATGATCAGCTTCGCCATGGGAACGGCTGTCTCCTCATTCATCATCGATTCCCCAAACAGGAAATCGTCCATCAGATCCATGTCCTTAATACCTTTTTTCATCTTCATTGGCTCTCTGGCTCCTCCTTCTTCTCTTCGTACAGGCATGTATCAGAGCAGCTTATGCCTGTCAGTCATAAAATCACAGGGGTAAAAACAGCAACAGGTCCCGTATGGTCCCTGTCGGGGATAAAAAGATAACAGAAATGAATCCACGAAACATACCATGAATCATTTCAGATGTGTACCCTCAGAATACCAGAGCTTTGCACGAAAATCAATCCGGAATTTTTCACAATCTTTTTCCCGTCAGAACCGGGATTTTTCTGTGCGAAATCCCGAAAAACATGGATATTTCGAAAATGTCCTAAAGGCGGCCCGGACAGCAAAAAGCCGGACGGCTGTTTTTCAGGCAATCACTGCCCCCCAAAAAACAGTCATCCGGCAGGCAATCAGCGTTCCCTGCGGCTTCTTCATTCCCTCGGCCCCAGCTTCAGCTCCCCGGCATATTCCTTCATGGCCTCAATGCAGATGGATGCCACGTCCCTAACCTCCATGCCCAGCATCTCACAGCCCTTACGGATGACCTCCCGGCTGCATTTGGCCGCAAATTTCTTATCCTTGAATTTCTTCATAAAGCTTGTCACCTCCATGTCGGTGATCCCGGCGGGGCGCATGCGGGCGGCAGCCTGAATGATACCTGTCAGCTCGTCCACCGTAAACAGGGATTTCTCCAGGTTGGTGATGGGCTCCACGTCATTGAGAAGCCCGTAGCCGTGGGCCAGGATCGCCCGCACCTCCTCGTCGGTGAGGCCGGCCTCCCTCAGAGGCTGCTCTGTATATTGCAGATGCTCCTCGGGGTGCTGCTGGTAATCGTAATCGTGGAGGTACCCGATGGCCATCCAGTGCTCCTCGTCCTCGCCGAAATGCCTGGCCAGGCCCTTCATGGCCGCCATGACATTTTTGGCGTGAAGAAGGAGGTGCTCCTCCGTGGTGGTCTCCTTTAGTAATTCTTCTGCGCGTTGTAAGGTAAGCATTGGTGATTCTCCATTCTGTATTTGTAGGATACCAGGGTCCAAAATGTCCGCGAACCCTATTGTCTTGTACGATAGGAACCGCTCCGCGAACCCTATTGTCTTGTATTTTAGCACATTTTTTCCGTAGGTTCCACCATTTTCAGACGGAAAACAAAACGGATCTATTCCCTCCTCATCTCAAACCGCAGCGAAAAGGCATTGTCCGCCTCCCTTCCCTCCTCCGGGATCAGGATCCCCGAGGCTCCCGGATACATGTATCCGTCATACTCCACCTCGCAGGTCACGGCCACGCCGTTGACCGTAAACTGAAAGCTCTCAAAGGGATGCTCGTAAATATATGTCACAAGCCGGTCCGTCTCTCTGCGAAACAGCCAGTCCCCGTCCCTGGCTCCCACAAAGGACAGCACCGCCAGCGCCATTTTATTCTGATAGCTGTCCGCCCACAGATCCCTGTCCTCATAAGAGACGGCAAAGCTCATGCCTGTCATGCTTCCGGCCTGCTCCTCAAACACAAATTCCGGCTCCGGCAGATCTTCTCCGCCCCCGAGCTCGATCACCACCGTTCCCTCCGGCAGCGGCTCCTCCCACCAGCTCCCATCCGGGTTCAGCCGGCGATTCGTTTCCACGCTGTAGAAAGCAGACAGACGGTTATAGTTGTCGCAGAACTGGCTGACAGTGATATCTCCCCGGTATCTGGCCTGACCGGCCGCCGTGAGGGCCAGAAACAGCGCCGCAAACAGCGCGGCCCGCAGGCCGATCCATACGCCGACGCGCCATTTTCTCTGATCCTTTAAGACCAGGACCGTATCGGCGTCCCAGGGCAGCGTGTCCCCCTCCGCACAGGCCCGATAGCTCTTCCAGTAACGGACCAGATTGAAAACAGGGACCACACCAAGGCCCATGCCCCAGAGCCAGACGCCAAAGGTCCTGCTTCGGACCTCCGCCACGGTCAGACGCCGGTCCTCATACTGCCAGACCGAAAGCCCCAGAAGCCATTTTCCCGCCGTGGCGCCGAAGAAATGCAAAAACACCGGCTCCAGTATCAGCATCATCCCCAGCCCCAGAAGGCTGCAGAGCCAAACGCCCCAGGCACTGAAGCTGTTCAGACTTATACGCGCCACCAGAACCAGAAACAGCTCCCATACCGCCGTATAAATTGCAAGGTCCAGACTCCGGGCAAAGAACCGCCGCCAGGGGGCCCGCACCCGGGGGATCCGGTCCGAGAGAAGCTCCGGAACGGTTTCCGCGGCTGGCCCGGGGGAATCCGCACCCGCCAAGACTGCTCTGGAGGAACCCGGCACGGCTGCGACAGACCCGGCGGAACCCGCCGCAGCCGCTTCCTTCTGCGCACCCGGCTTCTCTTCCGACACCGACTTCTGAAGCGCCGCAAGATACCGCCCGGCATTGAGCGTCTCGTAACGGACGCCGTCCTCCTCCATGGCGATACAGA
>CALWDR010000131.1 GCA_944376745.1 uncultured Lachnospiraceae bacterium | reverse complement strand
TTTTCCTCCACGTACCGCTCCGGGTCCATATCCGTTTCAAACATTTTCTCAAAGACTTCCTTCGCCACGGTGCTGTTGATGGCCCCGTCCTCGGCCAGCGAAATGAGGCTGGCCAGATGTTCCGGGGAAAAGGGGATCTCCTCCTGATCCATCCCCCGCTCTTTCTGCAAACGCATCGTCTCCACCATCAGCCAGTTGGACACCTTCTTGGGCAGACCGCAGAGAGCCGTGGCCGCCTCGAAGACCTCCGCCATCCGCCTGGAGGCCGTGAGAAGCCTGGCGTCATAGTCGGGAATGTCGTACTCTTTTTTATAGCGGAGCAGCTTCTGGGCGCGAAGCTCCGGCTGTCCCGCCCGGATCTCCTCGATCCACGCATCGCTTAAGACAAGGGGCACCAGATCCGGCTCGGGAAAATAGCGGTAATCCCGGGAGTCCTCCTTGGAGCGCATAACATAGGATTCCCCCTTGCCGTCGTCCCAGCGGCGGGTCTGTTGTACCACGGGCCTTCCGGCCTCCAAAAGGGCGATCTGCCGGGCGCGCTCCGCCTCAATGGCCCTTGTGACGGCCCTGAAGGAATTTAGATTTTTCATCTCGGTCCGGGTGCCGTATCCGTCGGCCCCCGCCTCGCGCACGGAGAGATTCACGTCCGCCCGCAGGGAACCCTCCTGCATTTTGCAGTCGGAGGCTCCCAGATACCGGATCACGTCACGGAGAGTTTCCAGATAGGCGACCACCTCCCCGGCAGTGCGCATATCCGGACGGGAGACGATCTCGATCAGTGGCACGCCGGAGCGATTATAGTCCACCAGGGAGCAGTTCTCCCCTTCCACATGGATGAGCTTTCCCGCGTCCTCCTCCATGTGGATCTCCTGAATCCCCACGACCTTTTTCCCGGCCTCCGTCTCGATCTCTATCCCGCCATCCCGGCAGATGGGAAGATAGAGCTGGGAAATCTGGTAGTTCTGCGGATTGTCCGGATAAAAATAATTTTTCCGGTCAAATTTACAGTACCGGGATATGGTGCAGCCGGTGGCCAACCCCACGGCAATGGCATATTCTACTACCTTCCGGTTGAGCACCGGCAATGCGCCGGGCATGCCCGTACACACGGGACAGGTGTGGGTGTTGGGTTCTCCGCCAAAGGCAGTACTGCAGGCGCAGAAAATCTTCGTTCTGGTGGCAAGCTCCACGTGAACCTCCAGGCCGATGACGGTCTCGTATTCTCTTTTCATAGGCCGCTCCTTTCCCGGGCCACGGTGGGCGGTTTTCCGGCGGCGGAAGATGCACCGGCGGCAGGCGGTTTTCCGGCGGCGGAAGATGCACCGGCGGCAGGCAGTTCCCCGGCGGCAGAAGACGATTTCCCGGCGGAAAGCGGTTCTCCGGCGGCGAGTGCCTTCTCAAGGGTGTAAGCCGCCCGCAGGAGCTTCTTCTCCTCAAAGCAGTTTCCCATAAGCTGGAGACCGATGGGCAGCCCCTTGCCGTCCCTTCCGCAGGGAAGGCTGATGGCGGGCAGGCCGGCCAGATTGGCGGCAACCGTGTAAATGTCCCCCAGATACATTTTCAGCGGATCCTTCAGGGATTCTCCCAGAGACGGCGCGGCAGCGGGAACCGCAGGGCCCAGGATGACATCGCAGTTCTCAAAGGCCCTGTCAAACTCCTGCTTTATCAGGGCTCTGGCGCGCTGGGCTTTTAAATAGTAGGCGTCATAATAGGCCTGGCTTAAGACGAAGGAGCCCAACAGGATCCTCCGCTTTACCTCCGCACCAAAGCCCTCCGTGCGGGTGCGCCTGTACATGTCGTGAAGGTCCCTGTATTCCGGGGCACGATAGCCATATTTTACTCCGTCAAAGCGGGCCAGATTGGAGCTGGCCTCGGCGGAGGCGATGACATAGTAGGCCGGAATGGCATAATCGGTCAGAGGCAGCTTCATTTCCTCCACCAGGGCTCCGCAGTCCCCGAGGGTTTGGGCGGCCTTCAGAACCGCCGCTTTCACTCCGGGATCAAGGCCGCTCCCAAAATATTCTGTGGGGACGCCGATCTTCATGCCTTTCACGTCCTCCACTAGGGCGGAGGTAAAATCGTAGTCCCGGCGTTTTACGGAGGTGCTGTCCTTCGTATCCCAGGAGGCGATCACCTCCAGAAGGACGGCGCAGTCGGCCACATCCCTGGCGATGGGCCCGATCTGCTCCAGGGAGGAGCCGTAGGCGATAAGCCCGTAACGGGAGACCGTGCCGTAGGTGGGCTTTAGGCCCACAACGCCGCAAAATGCGCTGGGCTGGCGGATGGAGCCGCCGGTGTCGGAGCCCAGGGCGCAAAAGCACTCCCCCGCCGCCACCGCCGCGGCTGAACCCCCGGAGGAGCCGCCGGGAACGCGGGTGCCGTCCCAGGGATTTTTCGTGGGGCCATAGTAAGAGGTCTCCGTGGTGCTTCCCATGGCAAATTCGTCCATATTGGTCTTGCCCAGAATGACGGCCCCGGCTCTTTGCAGGTTTTCCACAGCCGAAGCGGTATAGGTTGGGATAAAATTTTGCAGGATCTTGGAGCCGCAGGTGGTTCGCATGCCCCCGGTGCACAGATTGTCCTTGAGCGCTGCCGGAACACCCGCCAGAGGGCCCGCAAGCTCGCCCGCAGCGATTTTTTTCTGGACTTCCTCTGCCTGCTTTATGGCAGTTTCTTCCGCCACGGTGATAAAGCTGTTGAGGTCAGGCTCACATATTCTGATTCGTTCCAGGGCGGCTTTTGTGGCTTCTGCTGCGCTGATCTCGCCTGCCTGGATTTTTTTGCCCAGAGTGAGGGCTGTCCATTCTGTCATAGTATTCCTTCCTGGATTTCAGTTCGCATAAATCTTACAGTTATTCCAACGTGTTTGGCACCTGGAAGCTTCCGTTCCGGCAGGCCGGGGCATTTTTCAAAATGGCCTCACGGTTGTCCATCTGCTCCACAACGTCCTCCCGGAATACGTTATACAGCGGAAAGACATGGGACATGGGCTCTGTGCCGGCGGTGTCCAGTTCATCCAGTTTGTCAATATAGGAAAACATTTCACCCAGGTCCTTTTTGGCCTGCGCCTTTTCTTCCGGGGTAAGCTCCAGTTGGGCTAACGTTTCCAGTTGGGCCAAGGTTTCGTTGGTGACTATCACTTTATGCTCGGAGGCTTCGCTGCCGGTTTCTGCTCTTTGGGATTGGGTTCCTTCTCGGTCCGCCACCAGGCCGTACCAGGCTTCGTCGTGGATTCCGCTGTTGTTCCATCCCACCTGGATCCGGGTCCCCTCATAGCGCAGGCCACATTTTTTCATGACATCCCCGGAGTGAGGATTGCTCACATCATGGCGGGCTTCGATTCGCTTCACCTCTACCTCATGCAGCAGAAACCGGATAACTTCAGCCAACGCCTCGGAGGTAAGCCCTTTATGCCAGTATTTCCTGCTGAGACAATAACCCACTTCCACGGAGGAAGCTTTCTCACTGCGCAGATAAGCGCCCATACTTCCGATGGGTTCCCCTGTTTCTTTTAGTTCTAAACACCATTCGTACCGGTCCGGTTTTTCATATTCTGCCACCCAGCGTGCCAGGACGCTCTCTGTGTCCGTCAGGCTGGTGTGGGTGGGCCAGGGCATATATTTTGTCACTTCCGGGTCAGAGGCCCAGTTTTCGTACATTTTCGGGGCATCCTCCATGGTAAAGCGCCGAAGGCGCAGCCGGGGTGTCTCTAAGGTTTTTGTTCCGAGATGATTCATTTTTAGATACCTCTCCTCTTTCCAAACTTTTTAAGGTTTTCCAGGCAATCCTAGTTCCCTTCCTCTGCCTGCCCGTAAATCCACGTCACCTTTCCGTCGGCCAGCTCCATGCCCAGCTTCCGCTGAAGCCCCATGGAGGCCTCATTGCCCACGATCACCTGGCCGAAGGGCACCCAGCCCTTTTGCAGGATAAAATTGATCATATATTTTTGCAGAATGGTCGCCAGCCCCCGGTTCTGGTATTCCGGAAAAATTTCCAACAGCCCCATGCTCCCCTCGGTGTGCATGCCGATAAAGCCGGCCAGCTCATTTTCCACAAAAATGCCGTGCATCACGCCGAGATTCACCAGCTCCCGCATGTATTCCGGGTCGTCCGACAGGTGGTAATGGTCTGCCATGATCTGGCAATAGCTCTCGTCCAAAAGCCGGATATCGGCGTCTGCCGGAATCGCAAAGGGCTCTTTTTTGGTGTAGACAACCTGGTCGCAGACGTTATAGCCCGCTTTTTTATACATTTGCATAACCGGTTCAATGAGAAATTCCTGGTGAACGACAATCGTGGGAAGGGTCTCAAAGTCTGACAGCAGGGCCATACCGGCTTCCGGGGTGGCGGCGGAGAGCATGAGAATGTCCTCCCCCGGGATTTCCAGAAGAACTGAATATTCCGTTTACAAAGTGCACACTTTTCGCTGATCAGGTGCACCCCTTCCGGAAAGCCAGTGCAGGCTTTCCGGAAGGGAATGCAGTTAATCATAATGGTACCTTGTCAACTTAATACCGGCCGTCATCGTTCCCCTTTGCGAGCTGCACCATGGAGTCTGTGAAATCTTTGAAGGCCATGGGGTCTCCCCTATCATAACAGATCCGGGAAAACTCCTGATATGCCATGCTGTCATAATGCGGCATATCCAGATCTGAGAGGATATCAACTGTTGTGATCTGCCTATGCTCCGGGTCAACTTCCATGGCAAACCAGTTTCTCGCCCGGATCGCCTCAGCCTTGAGGTGCTGGATATCCCGGACCATTGCATCCACCAGTTCCAGGAAGGAACGGACCAGCTCGCAGTCATCGGCTTCCGG
>CALWDR010000130.1 GCA_944376745.1 uncultured Lachnospiraceae bacterium | reverse complement strand
GTGTTGCAGCCATTTTCGCAGACGGACAGAAACAGCTTCAGGTGTCGGATGGTCATTTTTTTCTCCTTATACAAAAATACTTATGGAAACAATAAAATTATATTATTTTTCTTATTGAATTGCAAGTGCTATAGTAACAGGTAGAAAAAAAGATGCGCCTGCTGTCCGCGTGACTGCCGTTTACGGAGCGGGCAGCGGCAGAAAAACAGGCAGGAGGAGATTTTTTGCGTCAACAAGGACGAAAATACGGAAAACTTTTTTTATCTACTTTTCAGCTGAGCGCCTGCACCTTTGGCGGCGGTTTCGTGATCATTCCGCTGATGCGGAAAAAGTTTGTGGAGGAGCTTCACTGGATTGAGGAGCAGGAAATGATGGATTTTACCGCCATCGCCCAGTCCTCGCCCGGAGCCATTGCGGTAAACGCCTCTATCCTGGTGGGATACCATGTGGCGGGGGTGCCGGGAGCCCTGCTGACTGTGCTGGGGGCAGTTTTGCCGCCGCTTCTGATCATTTCTGTCATCTCGTTCTTTTACACGGCGTTTCGTGACAATGTGATCGTCAATATGGTGATGACGGGCATGACGGCGGGAGTGGCCGCGGTGATCTGTGACGTGGTGATCACCATGGGCAAGGAGGTTGTGAAGCAGAAGCGTGTCCTTCCGGTTTTTGTGATGCTGGCCTCCTTTGGGGCGGTGTGCTTTTTTGACGTAAATATTATTCTGATCATCTTAATCTGCGGCGTGATCGGCGCGCTGGACACCATTTATCGTGAGAAGAAGAGGGGAGGAGCCGGGAAATGATCTATCTGGAGCTGCTGTGGAGCTTTATCCAAATCGGACTTTTCAGCATCGGCGGCGGTTATGCGGCCATGCCGCTGATCCAGCATCAGGTGGTGGAGCTGCACCCCTGGCTGACTATGACCCAGTTTGCGGACATCATGACCATCGCCGAGATGACGCCGGGGCCCATTGCCATCAATTCGGCCACCTTTGTGGGAATCCAGGTGGCAGGAATCCCGGGAGCCCTTGTGGCCACCGCCGGATGCGTACTGCCCTCCTGTATCATCGTTATCACCCTTGCCTATGTCTATTACCGTTTCCGGGGCCTGAAAATGGTGCAGGGCGTCCTTGGTGGACTGCGCCCGGCTGTGGTCGCCATGATCGCGTCCGCCGGGGTTTCCCTGATCCTGCTGTCCTTTTACGGCCAGCAGACCCTGCCGGAGGATTTGGGGGCGCTGAACTATATCTCCGTATTCATTTTTGCCCTGGGCCTGTTTGTCCTGCGCAGATGGAAGGTGAATCCCATCTGGGTCATGGCCGGAGCCGGCGCGGCGGGGCTGGTGCTGTATGGTATTTTTTAGGTTTTCATTTTTCTGCCCTTTACGGCGATGGGGAAGATATGGTATCCTATTATTGGAAGCCAGTCAGTATTAGTAAGGTTACAAATGGAAGTGTCTGGAACGGAGGCTTTACTATGAATAAACAACAGTTTCCTGCTTATATAAAGTTGTATCATGGGAGTAATGTAGCAGTAAGAGAGCCGAGAATTATTATTTCTGACAGAAAACTTGATTTTGGGACAGGGTTTTACTTGACTACAAGCTTTGAGCAGGCTGAACGATGGGCAAAATTAACAACGGCAAGGCGAAAGAAAGGCGAAGAGACAATAACGGTCTTTCGTTTTGATGAGGCAAAACTGACAGAGTTAAATATATTGATTTTTGAAACGGCAAATATAGATTGGCTAAAATATGCGTCAAATAACCGTAACAGTAATAATACAGCGGATGATTATGATATAGTTATAGGGCCCGTTGCGAATGACAGAACAGCCCCTGTTTTGGCTGCATATTTCGCTGGACTATATGATGAAGAAGAAACAATCAAAAGGCTTCTTCCACAAAAATTGAAAGATCAGTATGCTTTTAAAACCGTAAATGCTTTGAATTGTCTGGAACTTTGCGAGGTGATTGTAAAATGAATGATATCATGCCGTTTCTCCTGAGCTATTATAATGCGGAAATTGTAGAAAAAATCTGTAGAAAATATGGGTTGACACCAATGGATGCGTTGAGAAAGTTTTTGTCATCCCAGACTTATCAGATGCTGACAGACAAAGAACTGGAAATGTGGGATTTTTCTCCAAACGGTATTTTTGATATGTGGGAAAATGAGCAGATAACCGGTGACCCGAGAAATTCCCTTTATCTGAGGAGAGATGAGTATGTCTAAGGAGATGGACTTTTTTATATTTCTGATAGAACAGTACGCAAAATATAAAAATCAAACGGCGGATCAAGTATTAAGGCAATGGGACCAACTGGAATTAACAGATTTTATATATAATATGTATGTAAGGTACCATACAGAAGCAATGGAAAATGCATTTCACGATATTGACCGGCTTATTTTAGAAAAACAGGAAAATAATTCCTGAGAGCGAATTTTCAATAAAAAATTTTCACTTTGTTGTTAAAACAACAGAAATGATCCTCGAAACCTTCTATAATGATCACTGTGACCAGCAACAGAACTTTTGGAATCACTGTGAACAACAATAAAAACTTTATGTAAATATAGAAGGAGGCTCTTATGGTACGGAAGATCATTCAGATCGACGAGGAGAAATGCATTGGCTGCGGCGCCTGCGCGGAGGCCTGCCACGAGGGGGCCATCGCCATGGTGAACGGCAAGGCGAAGCTGATGAGGGACGATTACTGCGACGGGCTGGGAGACTGCCTGCCCACCTGTCCCACCGAGGCCATCACATTTGTGGAGCGGGAAGCGGCGGCCTATGACGAGGCGGCGGTGAAGGCCCGCATGGCAAAGAGAAGGAACGGAGAAAGGGCGGCTGCCGGAGAAGCGTCTGCAGCGTCCATGGAAGGAACCCTGCCCTGCGGTTGTCCGGGGGCCCAGGCGAGAGCCATACACCGGGAGGAACAGCCGGCGGCTGCGGGCGGGCTGGATCAGTCTGGCCGGCAGGAGCAGGTGCGTCACCACGGCGGACAGGAGCAGTCGTGTCACAACAGTCAGAGCACCCTGGCTCCCGCAGGCTCCCAGCTTCGCCAGTGACCGGTACAGATCAAGCTGGTCCCGGTAAAGGCCCCCTATTTTGACGGCGCCAACCTGCTGATCGCCGCCGACTGCACGGCATACGCCTACGGGGATTTCCACAACCGCTTTATCAGAAACCACATCACCCTGGTGGGCTGTCCCAAGCTGGACGAAGGGGATTACACGGAGAAGCTGACGAAAATCATTCAGAATAACGATATCAGAAGCGTGACCATTGTCCGCATGGAGGTGCCCTGCTGCGGCGGACTTCAGAGGGCCGCCCAGAATGCCCTGAAGGCCAGCGGGAAATTCATCCCCTGGCAGGTGGTGACCATCTCCACCGAGGGCAGTATTCTGGAAAATGCCTAAATGCCGCTGGCAGGAATGGCCGGGAGGGAGTATTCTGGTTTCTTCTTGACATTTTCAGGGTTGTTTTACCCTGTCTCTTACAATCATATGGAGGATTTTCATTCACCGGCCGGGTGTTACCTGGGCGGTGAAATTTTTGACTTCCGGTAATCCGGCGCTTCTCCCCTCCTTATGAAAAGTATCGGCAGCCGTTACTGGACACAGTAATTTCAAATTTTCCGCTCTTTACGGCGGGGGGATGAATGTGGTATTCTATAGGAGACAGAGAAAGAAGGAGAGAACATGAGAGAAGAACTTTTGGCGCGCCTTTCCTTTTATCCCCATCTGACAGAGCAACAGAAGGAGGAGCTGCTTAGAGCCAGCCGGATGCAGCATTTTTCGGCGGGAGAACTGATCTATACCCCGGCCCGGGAATGCCTGGGCATGATCTATGTGGTGAAGGGCGTGATCCGGACGTACCTGACCTCCGAGGAGGGGAAGAAGGCGACGATCTTCCGGCTCCGGGAGGGGGAGGTGTGCGTGTTGTCCATGTCCTGTGTGCTTTCGGCTATCACCTTTGACGTGGAGGTGGAGGCGGATCAGGATTGTGAGCTCTTCGTGATTCCGGCAGCCGCATTTTCCAGGGTGTCCGGGGAAAATCTTTATGTGGAGAATTTTTCCTACCGGATCGTCACGGAGCGTTTTTCCGCCATTGTGGAGGCATTACAGCAGATGATGTTTATGAGTCTTGAACAGCGCGTCGTCACCTTTTTGCTGGACGAATCCGCGGCGGTGGGCGAGGATGTGCTTCACATTACCCAGGAGCAGCTGGCGGAGAATATCGGCAGCGCCAGGGAAGCGGTGACCCGGGTGCTGAAGCAGCTAAAGGAGCGCGGGCTGATCGTCATGGGCCGGGGAAGGATTGCGCTTGCGGACCGGAAAGCGCTGTACCAGTTTATATAGAGAGGAAGTTTTAAAATTGGATAAAAAATTTGAATCGAATCAGGGATTGGAAGAAAATTGGAGCCAGCCGGCGGGACAGGAGCCGCTGGAGGGACTGGAATGGATTCAGGGGCCGGGCCAGGGAGGCGGCCCCCGCTGGAACCCGGAGCCGGAGAAGAAGGGCGGCTTTGGCAGGGGGATCCTGGTGGGGGCCCTGGGAATGCTGGTGGTTCTGGCGCTGGGGATCACGGTGGTGACGTCGGCCATGCGCATTTTCGGAAACAGTGCCGGAGGCGGTAATTCCCAGGCACAGGGCGGAAACGGCGGGACAGTCACAAGCGCGAATCTGCTGGATGCGGATCTGCTCTCCCAGGTTTCTCTCATCAGCGCCTATCTGGACCAGTATTTTCTCTATGACGTGGATGTGGAGGAGCTTAGGACCGGCATGCTCCAGGGGCTGACGGCGGCCCTGGGGGACCCCTACGCGGAATACTATGACGAGGAGGCCTTAAGCAGCTTCCAGGATTCCACCCAGGGAGAGTACGTGGGCATCGGGGCGGCGGTGACCCAGGAGCTGAGCACCGGGATCGTGCGGATCTCACAGCCCTACGAGGGAACGCCCTCCGCGGAGGCCGGGCTTCTGCCGGGGGATATGCTGGTCTCTGTGGACGGCACCGAGGTGACCGGGATGGAGCTGGACCAGGTGGTTACGCTGATCAAGGGCGAGGAGGGCACCACCGTGACACTGCACATTTACCGGCAGAGCGAGGAGCAGTATCTGGATATCGAGGTGGAGCGGCGGACCGTGGAGATTCCCACGGTGTCCAGCGAAATGCTTGAGGACAACATAGGCTACATCGAAGTCACCGGCTTTGAGCAGGTCACCACCCAGCAGTTTATCGAAGCCTACGAGGAGCTGAAAAGTCAGGGCATGGAGCGGGTGATCGTGGACCTTCGGAACAACGGCGGCGGCCTGGTGGATACGGTGGAGGGCATGCTGGATTATCTTCTGCCGGAGGGTGAAATCTTCTATGTAAAATATAAGGACGGAACCAAGGACATGGAGTACAGCTCCGACGCGGACGCGGCGCTTGACATTCCCATGGTGGTGCTGGTAAATGAGTATACGGCCAGCGCCTCGGAGATTTTCGCCGGCAATATCCAGGCCTTTGGGTTGGGCCAGGTAGTGGGAACCACCACCTACGGCAAGGGCGTCATGCAGCAGCTTTTTTACACCAATGAGGAGCGGACTGCGGGGATCAAGCTCACGGTGGCCGATTACTATATCCACGGGGACAAAAACGTCAACGACGTGGGGATCACGCCGGATGTGGAGGTGGAGCTAAGCGAGGAGGCCGCCAGCCTTCTGGACATTCCCCTGGAGCAGGATAATCAGCTTCAGGCGGCCATCGAGGCGGTGAAGAGCCAATAAGCGGCCCGGAAAAAGCCAATCGGGCGTATAAATGGAAGAAGGTGGGGCATATACT